>NZ_CP045333.1:3349217-3651522 GCF_009363335.1 Labrenzia sp. THAF191a | reverse complement strand
GAAAAGACCGTCAAGGCCAAGTATGACGCGATCAAGGGTTCTGCCGTGAACCCGGTGCTGCGCGAAGGCAACTCCGACCGCCGCGCGCCGAAAGCCGTCAAGGAATACGCCAAGAAGAACCCTCACCGCATGGGTGAATGGCTGCCGTCTTCCAAGACCCACGTCGCCACCATGGGTGAAAACGACTTCTTCTCCAACGAAAAGTCGGTGACCGTTTCTGCCGGCTCCGCAGGCAAGGCGAAGATCGAATTCGTCGGCAAGAACGGAACCGCAACGGTTCTCAAGGGCGACTTTGCCCTGGACGAAGGCGACGTCGTCGACGGCACCTACATGAGCGCCAAGGCGTTGTTCGCTTTCCTGGAAAAGGAAATCCAGGATGCCAAGGACATGGGTATCCTGTTCTCGCTGCACATGAAGGCAACCATGATGAAGGTCTCCGACCCGATCATCTTCGGTTACTGTGTGCGGGCGTTCCTGAAGGACGTCTTCGACAAGCACGCCGCAACCTTTGCCGAACTCGGCGTCAATCCGGACCTCGGCATCGGTGATCTGGAAGCCAAGGTCGCCACGCTGCCGGCAGACAAGGCCGCCGAGATCAATTCCGACATCAAGGCCGCTCTCGACAACGGCCCGGCCATGTACATGGTGAACTCCGACAAGGGCATCACCAACCTGCATGTCTCTTCCGACGTCATCATCGACGCCTCCATGCCGGCGCTGATCCGCGCAGGCGGCAAGGGCTGGGGCCCGGACGGCAAGGAAGGCGACGCCAAGTGCGTGATCCCGGACAGCTCCTATGCCGGCGTCTACTCCGCCGTGATCGACTTCTGCCGTGAAAACGGCGCGCTCGATCCGGCCAAGATGGGCACCGTGCCGAACGTCGGCCTGATGGCCCAGAAGGCCGAAGAATACGGCTCGCATCCGCAGACCTTCAAGGCGCCGGCTGACGGCACCATCCGCATCGTCGACGCTGCCGGCAACACCCTGATCGAACATGCCGTTGAAGAAGGCGACATCTGGCGCGCATGCCGCACCAAGGACGCGCCGATCCGCGACTGGGTCAAGCTCGGCGTCACCCGCGCTCGTCTGTCCGGCATGCCGGGCGTCTTCTGGCTGGACAAGACCCGCGCTCATGACGCGGAACTGATCAAGAAGGTGGAAGCCTATCTGCCGGAACACGACACTTCCGGTCTCGACCTGCAGATCATGGCTCCGGCCGATGCGGCGAAGTATTCCACCGAGCGTATCGCCCGCGGCGAAGACACGATCTCCATCACCGGCAACGTGCTGCGTGACTACCTGACCGACCTCTACCCGATCCTGGAAGTCGGCACCTCGGCCAAGATGCTGTCCATCGTTCCGCTGATGAACGGTGGCGGTCTTTTCGAAACCGGTGCAGGCGGCTCCGCTCCCAAGCACGTTCAGCAGCTGATGGAAGAAAACTACCTGCGCTGGGACAGCCTGGGCGAGTTCTGTGCCCTCGGTGCATCGCTGGAACACCTGGCGAACGTCAAGGGCAACGACAAGGCACAGGTTTTGGCGGACGCGCTTGACAAGGCCGTCGAGAAGCTGCTCGACAACGACAAGTCCCCGTCCCGCAAGGTCGGTGGCCTGGACAACCGCGGCAGCCACTTCTACGTCGCGCTTTACTGGGCACAAGCACTGGCAGCACAGGACAAGGACGCCGAGCTGAAGGCGCATTTCGCACCGATCGCCGAAGCGCTCTCTTCCAAGGAAGATGCCATTGTTGCCGAGCTCAACGGCGTTCAGGGTTCACCCGCCGACACCGGTGGCTACTACCATGCTCCGCAGGAAAAGGTGAACGCCGTCATGCGTCCGAGCGCAACGCTCAACGCCATTATCGGTTGATTTGCAAATACACCCTTGGGTAGAAGTAGGGCGGCTCCGGCCGCCCTCTTTTTTGCGCCAGGGAGCTCATTTCAAATGGTCCTTCAAAACCAGAACCATCAGCCGGTTGTCCGGAATGGAGCCGGGGAAGAGTTCATTCTCTTCTCGGCGACAAACGACCCGCAATCAGCCAAATGGTGGCCGGACACGAGTTTTCTGGTGCATGCACTCAGCGATGGCGATTTTTCGACCCTGCGCGGTGCCATACAGCTCATGGACGATGAGCACGAACCAGTCTTTCTGACAGGGCCCGGCAGCGTCACGAACGAACTTTATGCCCGTCTGGAACACCTCGGCTACATGAGAACCACGGAAAAGCCCCTGCCCGATGAGCTGCAGGGGCACCTGATCGAACGCGGCCTGACCGACTACGGCAAGGAACATATCGCCGACTTTGTAATCGCCCAGCGCATCCAGATGGAAGAGCTGGATGGCAACAGGGAAACGCTGGAAGACTTCTGCACGAAATTCGACAATCTGCGGGAGCATCACACGGGTTTCCCGCTCGAGGCGCTGCACACCTTCCGGATGTTCTTTTCCGATCCCCGCTACGATTTCGATCTGGACCAGTCTTCGAACTATCTTTTCCGCCTCTACAAGATGTTCGGCATTGTGGAGATCTCCGACGAAGGCGTCGCACGCGCAAGCCGTTTCGGCTCCATGAATGTGCCGTTTCTGTTCGATCTCCTTCTCAACGAGCGTGGGGCAACAGTCAGACACTAGCCCCGAAAAGCGCTAATGCCTGGGTGCAGGACATTCTCGGGGGCTCATGACGCAAGGTTACCTTAGTTGACCTTCCCGTGCAGCAGATCCGGGCCCGGGTCTTTGCTGCGCTTCGTGCGGGGGAGACGATTTGAGGCTGGCAACGAAAAAGGGCGGCTCACCGAGCCGCCCGTTTTTGCCGACACCGCTTATCCGCGGATGAATGCCAGAACGTCGTTGTTGAACTCCTCGGCCTGCAATTGAGCAAGTCCGTGGCCGCCGCCTTCATAGATCTTCAAGGTGGCATCATCGACGATTTCCGCCGCCCGGTGGGCAGAAGCCTTGATGGGCACGATCTGGTCGTCGTCGCCATGCACGATCAGCGTTGGCACCTTGATGGCCCTCAGGTCACCGGTGTAGTCGACTTCCGAGAACTCGCGGATACAGTCGTACTGACCCTTGATGCCGCCGGCCATGCCCTGCAGCCAGAAGCTTTCCTGCAGACCCTCGTTGGTGTCGACCCCATCGCGGTTGAAACCGTAGAACGGCACCGTCAGATCCCTGAAGAACTGCGACCGGTTGTAGGCGGTCCCCTGGCGAATACCGTCGAACACCTCCATCGGCGTGCCGTCCGGATTGTCTGCCGTTTTCAGCATCAGCGGCGGCACAGCACCGACGAGAACGACCTTGGCGACCCGGTCATTGCCATGCCGGCCAACATAATGGGCAACCTCGCCACCACCGGTGGAATGACCGATCAGGATCACGTTCTTCAAATCCAGATGCTCGATCAGTTCGGCAAGATCGTCCGCATAGCGGTCCATGTTGTTGCCGTCCCAGGGCTGGCTGGAGCGGCCGTGGCCGCGGCGGTCATGGGCAATCA
Source organism: Labrenzia sp. THAF191a (assembly GCF_009363335.1). Classification (GTDB taxonomy): domain Bacteria; phylum Pseudomonadota; class Alphaproteobacteria; order Rhizobiales; family Stappiaceae; genus Roseibium; species Roseibium algicola. Next base: position 3,648,029 of record NZ_CP045333.1, on the reverse strand, counting down.
CCCGAAAACCGTTCTGGCCGAAAAACAGCATTTGCGCGTCCCAGGCATCAGCCGACAGCGGCCAGCCATGGGAGAAGACGATCGGCTGACCCTGCCCCCAGTCCTTGTAGAAAAGCTCTGCGCCATCGGATGTCGTGAAAGTCGTCATTTTCAGATTCTCCTGTTCAAGCAGTTGTTTTGCGGCACCGAACTTCGGCGCCATCACCAGACCGAGCCCAAGGACACCGCCGCCAATCAGCGCCTGGCGACGGTTGACCTGCGGCCCAACGATCTTGTTTTCCATCGGATGATCTCCATTTAACTCGTGTACGATTTAATCGTGTGCGATGTATATGTATCGGCAAGTTCGCTCTGTCAACGCTTGCCAAGAAAAAAAATGCTGCTTAGGAACGTTTCATGTCAGAACGCACTGAAAACAAGGGCGCCTCGAAGCCCTTGAAGAACACCGGCCCGGACGCCTTAGGCGGAGATCTCGACGATTTTCTCTGTTTTGCCGTCTATGAGGCCAATCTGGCCTTCAATCACCTTTACCGGTCTTTGCTGGAGGAGCTCGGCCTCACCTATCCGCAGTATCTGGTGATGACCCTGCTTTGGCGCAGAAACGAGAGGACGGTCAAGGATATCGGCGATGCGCTCAGCCTGGAATACAACACGCTGACACCGATGATTAAACGCCTGGAAGCAATGGAGCTTGTCTCCCGCGTCCGCGATCTGGAGGACCAGCGCGTCGTCAATGTCTGCCTGACAGCCAAGGGTAAAGCGCTTCGGGAAAAGGCGGCTGCCGTGCCGCAGTGTGTGGCTGAGGCATCCGGTCTTTCGGAAAAGGCTTTCGAGGATTTGAAATCCGCCCTCGACACATTGCGGTCCAACCTGAAATCCACGGGAGACCGGACTTGAACAACCTCACAGGCAACATCACCGCCATCCTCTTCGACAAGGACGGCACCCTGCTGGATTTCGACGCGACATGGGCACCGGCCTATCGCGAAACCTCGCTCCATGCAGCCAGAGGCGACCGCGCCCTGGCCGACAGGTTGCTGGAACAGACCGGCATGGATCTGGTGACCGGAAAGTCCGCGGCTGGGTCCCTGCTTGCAGCCGGCAACTCTGCGGAAATCGCGGCGGCCTGGATTGCCTGCGGTGCTGATTTTCAGGAAGGCCCGCTGACCGCAGATCTCGACCGGGTATTCATCGGCTGCATGCATGATGCAGCACCGCTCCCCGGCATTCCTGATGCGGTCGAGACCTTGAGCGGAACCGGGTTCACTTTGGGTGTTGCCAGCAGCGACAGCGAAGCGGCCATTAGGGCCTTTCTCGCCGGCACCGGGCTTGCGCCCCGTTTTGCCTTCGTCACGGGTTACGACACGGGTTTTGGCCCGAAGCCGGAACCGGGCATGGTTCGCGGCTTTGCGGAGGCAACAGGTCTTGCAGTGGACCGGATCGCCGTTGTCGGCGACAACACGCATGATCTGGAAATGGCCCGTTCGGCGGGCGCCGGACTATGTATCGGTGTCCTGACGGGCACAAGCGCGCGCCACGACCTGGAAACCCTGGCGGATGCCGTTCTCGAGAGCGTTGCCGATCTGCCGGCCTATCTGGCCGCCAACTGATTCACATCAGGCTGGCACTGCCGGGCCCTGCCGTCGCACTTGTCCGGGCGTCTGGTTGAATTGACGCTTGAAGGCCCGGTTAAAGGCGGCTTCCGAGCTGTAGCCGATGTTTTCGGCAATATCGATCAGGGGCAGATCCGTCTCCCGAATGTCGCGCCGTGCCCGTTCCATGCGCCAGTGGGTGACATAGGCCAGCGGCGTCATGCCGACGAGGTTCGTAAACCTGTCTGCAAAAACCGTCCGGGACATGCCAGCCTCCCGGGCAAGGCTCTCCACCGTCCAGGGCTTTTCCGGCGCCAGATGGATCTTGGACATGCTGCGCCCGAGCTTCGGGTTGAGCACAGCCGCCAGGCATCCGGCCCTGTCCCCCTCCCTGTCGACGAACGTTCGCACCACCTGGATGAAGATGATCTCCGTCAACCGGTGGATGATCGCCTCGGACCCCGGCTGCCCGGCGCGCACCTCGCTGGCAACAAATCGCATCACTGCTTCCAGCCAGAAGGCGTTCATCGTCTGTGTGTTGGGCAGATGAATGACGGCGGGCAAGGCATCGAGCAGCGGATGGACCGAGCCTTCCTCGAATTCGAAATGGCCACAGAACAGTTTACAGGCCAGCTCCTCGTCCGGACCGCCGTAATAGAGCGCGCCTTCCCCCGTATAACCGGATTGCCGCACGACCTCGTCCACTTCGGCCGCGGGACGGTCCGGTTCATCGCTCAGGATATGAGCGGCCCCGTGCGGAATGACGGCGAGATCGCCGGTCGCAAGGCGGATCGGCTTTTCAACACCATCCACCGCCAGCCAGCAGCCACCACGCATTGCCATGTGAAACCGCGCGACATTGCCGAAGGCCGGCACCCGCACGGCCCAGGGCGGCGAAAAGCAGGTATGGAAATAGACGGATCCTCGTAGCTTCAAGGCATCCAGGATCTGGGTCAGGGCGTCATGTTTCATGAAAGGCCGGTTCCGGTTGAAGTGCTACTCCCGCATTTTTGCCTCAACACCGCAAAGCGCAAGGCTCCCGGACGATCGGTCAATTTTCAGGGACTTTCGTGCATGGATAGAACCGAAGTCGACCAACATCTTTGGGCTCGTGGGCAATTCGCCCGCATGAAACCAACCTGGAGCACCTGAAAGATGTCTGTTCGCTTCGTCACCAAGACCATGCACGCCTATCTCGATTATCCCGTCGCGATCGGCCTTATTTCCCTGCCCGTATTCCTTGATCTCGGCCAATCCAACCCGATCGCCTTCTGGCTATCGTTCCTGACAGGCTTTGCGGCCCTGGCGCTGACGATCCTGACAGATCACCAGACCGGCATCATCCGCATTCTGCCCTATTCGGTTCATCTGGCGGTCGATTTTGCCGTCGGCATCGTGTTCCTGGCAGCTCCCTTCGCACTTGGCTTCACCGGCCTCGACTTCGCCTATTACCTGGTAAACGCCATTGCCGTTCTGACAGTGGTCAGCCTTGCCAAACCGCAGGAAACGGTTGCGCAGGCCGCCTGACAGCCCCCCTTCAGCGCACAATGACACCGGCCTTCACGCCGGTGTTTTTTTGAGCTGCAATCCGGACGATCTGCAAATCTTCGGGAACTTGCGAACATGGAGACGCCTCAGCTTCGGACGCAAGGTAGAGACACCGGAGCAAATCCGGCCTTCAACCTTCACACTCTTTCAGGAGTAGAACATGTCCTTGATGAAATCCGCCATTGCCGCAACGCTGCTGTCTCTTGCCGCTCTGTCGGCCCCGGCAATGGCCGCGGACGAATACAACACCTCCAGCGGCCTGACCGCCGCCGGCAGCCCGCTCGGTCTTCATGGTGTCGACCCCGTGGCCTTTGTCAGCCTGGGCAACCGGATTGACGGAACCGCACAATATACGGCCGTCCACGACGGTGTTGCCTACTACTTCGCATCGCAGGAAGCCATGGATGCCTTTACCGCGCATCCGGATCAGTACCTGCCGCAAAACGGCGGCTTCTGCACCTTCGGTGTTTCAGTCGGCAAGAAGTTCGACGGCGATCCGCAGTTCGCGGCCGTTGTCGACGGCAAGCTTTATCTGTTCCTGAACGAGGCCATCTTCCGCGAGTTCCAGAAAGACCAGTCCGGTACCATCGCCAAGGCGGAAGCCAACTGGAAGAAGATCCGCTCCACCGAGGCAACGAAGCTCTGATTGTTCGTTGTCAAGGCGTCGTCGGAACGACAAACAAAAAGGGCGGCCCCGGGGCCGCCCTTCGTGACTTGAATTCAGCAAAAAGCCGAAGACTTAAGCTGCCGCGTTGTGCAGCCTGTTTTCGAAAGCAAGGTTCTTCGTCAGCGGTGCCAGGGTCTTGGCAGCGGCCAGAACAGCCAGGTCAGCCAGCGGCTCGCCCAGGATCACCAGCATGTAGGCAAAGCCGAAGGAACCGACGGAAACCATGTTCTCGGCGCCGAAGCCCTGGCCGTAGAATGCCCAGAACGCGACCCAGCCAACGATACCGGCCTGGAACGTGGTGGAAAGAGCCAGTGCCTGAACGTAGGAAACGTCAACATAGGCGGTCTTTTCCGGAATGATGCGGTTTGCCAGCAGGCTGACACCCCACAGCGGCACAAGCAGCGTGGTGACGTTGATGCCGTACTGCGGCAGGTCGAAAGGAGCAACCAGCGCCCCCTGAAGCAGAAGGCCTGCAGCAAGGCCGATTGCTGCCGGACCAGCGCCGAACATCAGGAACAGCGTGGAGCCCAGGATGAAGTGCACTTCGGAAACACCGACCGGGTAATGCGGCAGGATTTCAAAGAAGCAGAATACGGCAACCGTCGTGATGACGGAGCGAACGGCAAGGCTGAGAACGCCGCTTTTGCGGATCGTGTCGAGAGCCATTTTGCCCAGAAGGCCGAAGGAAGCAGCCGCGGTACCGTAGCTGAGTACGATTTTGGCACCGTCGACGATGCCCGGTTCGATATGCATGTCATTTCTCCTTTGCGCACCCTCCGTGCGCGAGCAGATGGTGTGAACCGGCCCCGATGGGACCGCTGGATGGCAGGTTTCCTGGCTCGCGAGTCTCTGCGCCGCCCGCCTTCCCGGATCGCTCCAGTGGCTTGTAGGGCTTTGCTCGTCGCATACAGTTGCGGGGGCAGCCACGGTATTGGTCCCTGTTGGGTACGCCTCACCGTGTTCCCATTTCATCCGCCCTTACGCTTGTTCGGGCGAAACCATCGCATCGTCTAGATTTGCAAGGATTGGCGATATTCTGCAAGCGAATTTTCGCCATATTCGGTCTGAATGCGACATTGCACCGAAATTTTGCCGCCTGAAGGCCGCCACCGAAATCAGCCGGATCAGCACCATCGACAAGCTTCAGATCTCGAAACACTTCTTCAGGAAATTGCGTCAGCCACCTGAAAAATCTGACCTTTGAAGCATCCAATCAAAGATAAAAATCAAAACCTTTGTTTATTAAACTTTTCTGTATTTAGGGTAATTGTGATTTTTACTTGCAGAAACCCTAACGAAAGATAACCTCACTCGCATACAAAGCACATCATGAGAGTTTGCAATGCCCTTTACCAAATTGGGAACGCTTATCGCTGGTGTCGTCTTTTTCCTTGGCTGCATTCAGCTGGCACTTCTGGCCGGCGTTACTCTGGGTGCAGTCACTGAACCAAGACCGGGTTTTTTCCTTGGCAATCTGACACGCGAACAGGCGCTCGACAGCGGACTATTGAAGATCATGGCCGCCGTCGCATTCGGCGTGATCACCGAGATCAGCCGTTCGGTTGAAAAGAAGTAGACCACAACCAAAGACTTGCCGCGGGCGGTGACCTGTGAAAGTCTTCGGCCATGTTGAAATCGATTCCCCTGACCGCTCTCGCGGTATCGCTTCTTGCTGCCACCGTCACTCCTGGCTGGGCGGCACCTGACAAGCTGTTCGGCGCTATCAACGAACGTCTTTCGTTCATGCAGTCGGTTGCAGCCTGGAAAGCGGATAACGACAAACCTGTCGAGGATCTGCCGAGGGAAAAGGTGGTGCTGGATGCAGCCCGCGAAAAGGCCGTCGAAAACGGCCTGTCGGCTGACAATGTCACCTTGTTTTTCCAGGCGCAGATCGATGCGGCCAAGGACATTCAAACCTGCTGGATCGAACGCTGGGAGAGCGGTGAAGCTCGTCCGCAGAACGTACCCGACCTGATCAAGGATGTCCGTCCGGAGCTGTTGCGCCTGGGCAACGAGATCCTGACGCTACTCGCAGAAAGCCCCGTCGAAGCCTCTGACCAGCAGGCCTTCACGGAGGCGCTGACCGTGGAATGCCTGTCCGACGGATCAAAAAACGCTCTGTTTGAAGGTCTGGTCGACGTACACGACTAGGCAAATACGGCCGTCAGGACATTCCTCATCGGAGTTCAGGAGGCTGCCTGCCTCCAGGGCTCGGCCGCATTCGCCTCTCCTTGCCGCTTCATGACCATTCGCGAGAACTCGCCGAACCGCACCGCCGGGCTCCACAAGTAGCCCTGGCCGAGCGTCCCGCCCCACAGATTGATGTAATCCATCTGCAACTGGGTCTCGACCCCTTCCGACACGGTGTTGAGATTGAGCTGTCTTGCCAGCATCAGGATCAGCTCGACGATGGTCCGTCGATCCTCGCAATTGGCAATGTCCATGATGAAGGACCGGTCGATCTTCAGCGTGTCGAACGGCATGCTTGCGAGACTGTGCAGCGAGGAATAGCCGGTGCCGAAGTCGTCGATTGCAAATTTGACGCCTTCTTTCTTGATCGGCAGGATCTGATCCAGAAGGTTCTGCGAATAGTCGACAAGGCTCGATTCCGTCACTTCCAGTTCCAGCTTCTCCGTCGAGAACCCGCTCTCGCCAATGATCCCGAGCATTCTGCCGGTAAATCCCTTCGCCTGCAGCTGCGCCGGCGCAACATTCACGGCGACAGATACATCGACATTCTGCCGGTGCAGCGATTTCATGTCGGAGAGCGCGGATGCCAGCACGAATTCCCCGATCGGAACGATCAGGCCGCATTCTTCTGCCACGGGAATGAACTTGTAGGGCGGCACGGACCCGAGTTCGGCATCGTTCCAGCGCAGCAGCGCTTCAGAACCGACAATCTTGCCGGACGAAATGTCGACCTTCGGCTGGTAGTGAACGGATAGCGTGCGGTCTCTCAGCGCGCTTTGCAGCCTGTGCCGGATCTGTTCGCGCTCGGTCATCCGTTCGCGAATGATATCGTTGTAGGCGATCGACTGAGCCCTGCCTGCCCCCTTTGCTTCATACATGGCCATGTTGGCGTTTCGCAGAACTTCCTCGGCCGTTGTACCGTGCTCCGGGTATCTCGCGATCCCCGCGCTGACGGTCAGCGAAAGGGAAAGCCGCCCAATTCTATAGGCCCCACCCAGCCGCTCGACCATCGTTCTGGACAACTTGGCAAGCGTCGGCAGATCATCGACGCCGGGTAACAGTACGACGAATTCGTCGCCGGAAAACCGGGCAACGCAGGGGGGTTTTGACGTCAGAGGCTTGGCCAGCTCGTCGACCAGTACAGCCAACCGGTTGCCAACCAGCCGCAACAGCTTGTCGCCTACGGCATGCCCGTGCATGTCGTTGATCAGTTTGAAGCGGTCCAGTCCGATGTAAAGAACGCTGCCTGTTTCCTTGGGGCGCAGGTCGATCAGCGTCATCGCGACATTGTCCAGCTTGGCCCTGTTGGGCAAACCGGTGATGCGATCGGTGTAGGCGAGTTCCTCGATCCGCAGAATGTTCTCGCGCAGCTTGACCATCATTCCGCGGAACGCGGTTTGCAGGTCACCCACCTCGCCCGGTGCATCAGTTTCCAGATTGCAGTCGAGGTAGCCGGCTGCGGCCTCATTGGCTGCCTGCGTCACGCGGCTGACACCTGCCGTCGCCCGGTACATGAGGGCAGCAATCACGGGTACGAAGGCAAGAAGAAGAACCGCCAGGATCAATACCACCTGAACAATCTTTTCCCTCAGAACGCCCGCAAGCTCGTGCTTCGAAATGCGCACCAGAACGGACCCCACCACTTCCCCGCTGCGGGAAACCGGCAGGATGTATTCGATCATGTCGGCGGTTTCCGAATACTGAGCCTTGCCCGACTGCGCTACATTCAGGGCGTCTTCGTTGAACTGCACGGCGCTCGAGGGTTCTGCGGAGGTGAAGTCGCTGGCAAACTCCTGACCGAAACGGCTATAGGCCTTGGCTGCGATGATGTATTTGTCACCCGCAATCGCATTCAAAAGCCGCTCGACTTCACCATAGTTCTTGTTGGCGATTTCGCGCGCCGCGATATTGGTGACAAACAGCGCCTTGTCGTGAGCAGTCCGAGCAAGGCGTTCCTCGATCTTGTCCGTCTGTGTCAGATAATCGATGCCGATCAGAACCAGCGAAAAAGCCAGCAATCCGAACACGCCATAAAGCGTTGCCCGCACAAAGACGCGCTTGAACAGCGCGTTTCCTCTTGATCGAACGGTTTCGAGCACGAAACAAGCCCCTTCGGTCCATTGCGTTGCCCGGGTCGAAGTGCGACCCGATACCAGAAGTGTTTCGGCACCCGCCTCAACAAATTCTGAACCTGAAAGAGGAAATACGGCCCTATTCTGGAACTATTGAACCCACGAGCATCTATTTCTTTCACGTCGGTCAAATTGCTCGTCAATTTTTCCTAATCACTACTAAATTCACGAGAAACCTTGCCCGCGTAGAATTACCAATCCGGACCGGCATCTACGGAAGATTTGAATCGATCACACGCTCAACTTGATCCGATTTCTGTACCGCTGGATGGGACTCACAACCAACGCCTCAAATCGCCGTGCGTCTGATCAGCTTCTGAAAATGCTGTTCTTGACATTGTTGGTTCGTGGGCAGTTTTTCAGGTTTGTTGTCCAAAGCGGCCCGCACGCGCCAGTGCTGTCCGCCAGCAGCAGCATTGAATCCACAATTCATCCAGAGCGGAATTTACAGGCAAGACCAACGGCAAGCACAGCCAGCCCGAAACACGAACTCGCCGGATAGAGCAACGCTGCAGCCGCGGCATCCCGGTACAGAGCCTCACTACGACCAGCCGCCAGAACCTGGAAGAAGATCTGGCCCTGCACCGCGATGCCAAGCGCCATGCCGATCTGCTGGAAGGCCTGGAGAACTCCGGACCCTGCTCCCGCATCCGGTCCGGAAACCCGCGACAGCACGAGCTGGAACAATGCCGGGATCACCGTTCCCGTTCCAAGTCCGACAATCAGGAATGGCAACACCAGCAGGCTTGCCGATGTCCCATTGGAAACGAGCAGGCGCACCGCCACCAGACCGCAGAAAACAGCCAGCATGGCAAGGCTGATCCTTGCCGCCTGATAGCGGGCTCCGAAGCGGCCTGTCATCGCGGACGCAAGGATGACGCCAACCGGATGTGGCGCCAGGATGAGCCCGGCTGTCATGGGCGATAATCCAAGGCCTGCCTGCAGGAAGAGCGCCATCATGAAGAACATGCCTGCAAGACCGGAAAAGAACAGCGCGACAAACGCGACGCCCGCAACAAACACGCGGTCCCCTGTCAGCAGCACCGGCAGAAGCTGCGCCTGGCCGAGGCGCGCCTTCTGAACCTGCAGCCGGTAGAACAGAACAGCCAGAACCGCGCTTAGCCCCATCAAGGCAAAACACCAGAACGGCCAGCCGAATTGCCTGCCTTCCACAAGCGGAAACACCAGCGACAGCACTGCAAGGGCGAAAAGAAACGTTCCGGACCAATCCGGCGTCACCCGGTTTTCGGTCTCAAGGTGCGGCAGAAAGCGAAGAGCGCCGGCCAGCGAGATCAGCCCGACAGGCAGATTGATCAGAAAGATCGGCCGCCAGCCCAGCCCGAAGACATCGGCCGCCACGATTGCCCCGCCCACCAGCGGCCCCGCCACGGCCCCAAGTGCGCTGACGGAGCCGAACAGGCCGATGGCCTTGCCTTTTTCCTCTGCCGGAAAGATCACGTGAACAATGGCAAGTACCTGCGGCACCATCATTGCCGCGCAGAGCCCCTGCAGGCCGCGGGCGGTAATCAGGGTGCCTATATCAGGCGCCAGACCGCATGCCAGGGAACTGGCGGTAAACCCGGCGACACCCCAGCGGAAGACCCGCCCCCTGCCGACCACGTCTCCAAACCGGCCGAAAGGCAGCAAACCGGCGGCAAAGGCCAGTACATAAACAACCAGCACCCATTCCAGCTGGGTGTCCGTGGCGCCAAGCCCCCGGCGGATGGACGGCAGCGCCAGATTGACCACCGACACATCGAGAATATTCATGAACATGGCAAGGTAGAGCGCGGCCAGCGCCGCCCAGCGATTGCGCCTCTCCCTGGTCGCACCGTCAAACAAAAGTGACATTCAGAACTCCTGGCAAGGCGTGAACTCGATTTTGTTACTTATAAAGTTACAAAATCACGCACGTCAATCTCATGTGCCTTGATTTGTCACGTAACCGAATCCGGCATAAGGTTTTCCAAACGGAGATTTCCATGCGAACCGACAGCCGATTGCCGCGCGTGCTTCACGTGCTCCTGCATCTGGACCAGACAGAAGCCCCTGTGACGTCCGATCAGATCGGGAAGATGCTCAACACCAACCCTTCCCTGGTCCGGCGCACCATGGCGGGGCTGCGGGAAGCGGGTTTCGTCGGGGCCACCAAGGGTCATGGCGGCGGCTGGGTGCTGGCCAAGAGCCTGGACAGCATCTCTCTGGCAGAGGTCTATGCCGCCCTCGGCTCACCACAGCTTTTTGCCGTCGGTCAATCCGCCGACGCCCCCACCTGCCTTTTGGAACAGGCCGCCAACCGGGCAACTTCAGCCGCGCTGGAGGCGGCACGCAAAACGTTCCAGGTAAAGCTTGGGCAAGTGACGGTGGCCGATCTGGTACGGCCGCATGCGCAGGAAATCCGGGAGCATCAGGAAAAACTTTAGGTCCGAAATTTAGCCGCAAACCTTGGGCAATCTTCGGAACACCTATGAAGACTTCCATTCAAGAACCTTCTTCGAGGCATGGTCCGGAGCAAACTGAACAGCCCCCTTGCTTCGCGACGCAACATTGTATACAAGCGCACACAATAGAAATCAGGTACAACTCGCACCATTCAGATTTCCGTTTCGCCTTCCCATTTTCCAGACCCGCGAGGCAATGCGTCCCATGGCAAAGATCAAAGTCGACAATCCGGTCGTCGAGCTCGACGGCGACGAGATGACCCGGATCATCTGGGCCTTTATCAAGGACAAGCTGATCCACCCCTATCTCGACATCGACCTGCTCTACTTCGATCTGTCGATCCAGAAACGCGACGAGACCGACGACCAGATCACGGTCGATGCGGCCAACGCCATCAAGGAACATGGCGTCGGTGTCAAATGCGCCACCATTACACCGGATGAAGCGCGGGTTGAGGAATTCGGCCTGAAGCGCATGTACCGTTCGCCCAACGGCACGATCCGCAACATCCTTGGCGGCGTTATCTTCCGTGAGCCGATCATCATGCAGAACGTGCCGCGCCTGGTGCCGGGCTGGACCCAGCCGATCATCGTCGGCCGCCATGCCTTTGGCGACCAGTATCGCGCCACCGACTTCCGCTTTCCCGGCAAGGGCAAGCTGACCATCACCTTCACCGGTGAAGACGGACAGGTGATCGAACACGAAGTCTATGGCGCGCCGTCCGCCGGCGTCGCCATGGCGATGTACAATCTCGACGACTCAATCCGCGATTTTGCCCGCGCTTCGCTGAACTACGCGCTCAACAGAAAAGTGCCCTGTTACCTCTCCACCAAGAACACGATCCTGAAAGCTTATGACGGCCGCTTCAAGGACCTGTTCCAGGAGATCTACGAGGCCGAATTCAAGGACAAGTATGCGGAAGCCGGCATCTGGTACGAACACCGGCTGATCGACGACATGGTCGCCTCCGCTCTGAAATGGTCCGGCGGGTACGTCTGGGCCTGCAAGAACTACGACGGTGACGTCCAGTCAGACACGGTTGCCCAGGGGTTCGGCTCGCTCGGCCTGATGACGTCCGTTCTGATGACACCGGACGGCAAGACGGTGGAAGCGGAAGCCGCCCACGGCACGGTCACACGCCACTATCGCCAGCACCAGAAGGGCGAGAGCACATCGACCAACTCGATTGCCTCGATCTTCGCCTGGACCCGCGGGCTCGCGCACAGGGCCAAGCTCGACGACAACCAGGAGCTTGCCCGTTTCGCCCAGACGCTGGAAAAGGTCTGCATCGACACGGTGGAAGCCGGCCACATGACGAAGGACCTTGCCCTGCTCGTCGGCCCGGATCAGGCCTGGCTCACCACTACCGGCTTCCTGGACAAGATCGACGAGAACCTGGCCAAGGCCATGGCCGCACACTAAGGCATTGCCTGTGAAGGCCGAAGGAGCGACACCGCGGACATTGTCCGCGGTGTTTTGCCTTTCGGCCCAACAACAACCTGCCGATTGTCCCTCTTCCCGGCCCGCGCTAGGCTCACCCGGCTGGTAGCCAGAGGAGAGGACGGTGTTGACGATCCGCGAATTGAAGACGCCTCTGATCGGCCCCCTGGACCTTGCCTTGCAAGCGGGCGAAGCCGTTGCGATTTCAGGACCCTCCGGCGCAGGCAAATCCCTGTTTCTCAGAGCAATTGCCGATCTCGATGAAAGCACCGGCCATGTTGCCCTGGATGGCACGGTGCGCGACGCCATGCCGGCTCCTGAATGGCGCCGAAAGGTGGCTTACGTGCCTGCCGAAAGCGGCTGGTGGGCGGACCGTGTTCAGGATCATTTCGCCGAAACTTCCGACCTTCCCAACCTGCTGCGCGAGGTTGGTCTTGCCGATGCGCTCCCCTGGGAGGTCTCCCGGCTTTCCACCGGTGAGCGCCAACGCCTTGCCCTTGTGCGCGCTCTCCAGACAGCACCGCAGGTTCTTCTGCTGGATGAACCCACCTCCGCGTTGGACCCGCCTTCCGTTGACCTGGTCGAAACTCTCCTGAAACACCAGCTTGCTGCCAATCGCGCCCTTCTGATCGTCACGCACGACCCCGGCCAGCCCGAACGGCTCGGGGCACGACGGCTTGTCATGGAAAAAGGCCAGCTGACGGCAGGTGCTGGCCAGGGGGCGCCCGCGTGACCGGTTATCTCGCCCTCACCTATTGGGACCTCGTGGCCGCCTCGGTGTTCCTGCTGTTGAACGCGGTTTTTTCGATCGTGCTTGATCTCGGCCTCACCCGCACGCTCATCATTTCGGCCTTGAGAATGAGCGTGCAGCTGATCCTGGTCGGGCTTGTCCTAAAGGCAATCTTCTTTGCCGGATCCCTGTTGTGGACACTGCTGGCTGCTGCCGTGATGCTGGCTTTCGCAGGGCGCGAAATCTGGGCGCGGCAGGACCGTCGCCTTGCTGGCCTCTGGGGCCCGGGGCTCGGCGTCGCCGTCATGCTGGTCGCAGGCACGCTCGTCACGATCTACGCCCTGGCAGGGCTCATCCGCCCCGACCCGGTCTGGATGCCGCAATATGCACTGCCGCTTTTCGGCATGGTGCTCGGCAACACAATGACCGGGGTCAGCCTCGGCCTTGATACGCTTCACACGTCGCTTGCCCGCGGGCGACGCGACGTGGAAGCCCAGTTGCTCTTGGGCTGCACCCGCTGGGAAGCGACACGCCCCTTCTCCCGTCAGGCACTGCGGTCAGGATTCACGCCGATCATCAACGCCATGGCGGCAACAGGCGTCGTGTCATTGCCCGGAATGATGACAGGGCAGATCCTGTCCGGGGTCGATCCGCGTGAAGCAGTCAAATACCAGCTCATGATCATGTTTCTGCTTGGCGGCGCTACCGGCCTCGGTGTCCTTGGCGCTACCTTCGCCAGCGTGTGGCGCCTGACCGACAACCGTGACAGGCTGCGTCTCGACCGTTTGAACGGAGGGTCTCGATGATTGAACTTTATGGTGCGGACTATTCGGTCTATGTGCGCTCGGCCCGAATGGCACTTATCGAAAAGGGGATCGCCTACGAGCTTGTCCCGATCGATGTGTTTGCCCCGGGTGGACCGCCGGAAAGCTATCTTGAGCTGCAGCCTTTCGGCAAGATCCCCACACTGAAGCATGGCGACTTCACCCTGTTCGAAACAGCGGCCATCCTGCGCTACATCGATGAAGCCTTCGACGGCCCTCCGCTTCAGCCAGCCTCTCCACAACCGCGGGCGCGCATGGCTCAGCTTCTCTCCATCCTCGACAATTACGCCTACAAGACCCTCGTCTGGGACATCTTCGTCGAACGGGTGTCAAAGCCCTCTGGCGGCGCCCCCGCGGATGAAGTCAAGATCGCCTCGGCGCTCGGCCGGGCAAGAACGATCGTCGAAACACTGGAAGCGCTTGTGACGGAAGGTCCATTCCTGATGGGCGATCAACTCACCCTCGCCGACTGCCATGCGGTCCCGATGCTTGCTCTCTTCGAGCTGTCAGAAGAAGGCCGGTTGCTTCTGCGTTCGGCGCCGAAGCTGTCCTCATGGCTGCAGATGTTCAAGGAACGCGACAGTTTCAGAAAAACCGAACCGTCTGGTTGAGTGCGATTAGGCGTCAGGCCTTTATCTTTTCCGCAGGTCAGAACCACTGCAAACATGTTAGTCTTTTGCCGTTCCACGACGCCCGTTGCTCCATTTACATTCAGGCAGGCACAACATTGAATCATTTTATGAAGAAGGGGATTTTTAGATGAAGTTTCAAAAGCTTGTAATTGTTTTCTTGAGCAGCCTTTTGCTGATGTGTGCCGGTTTGGCAGCATCGGCACAAACAGTCCACGAGCCCTCCCGCGGCACTGCCGAGCGCAAGGACATACTCGATGCGATGCGTCCGATGATGGAAGCAAGGGTGGGGCCCCCGGTCGAGTTCGTGGTCAACTGGATGCGTTCCGGCCATGGCTGGGCTTTCGTCCAGGTTTCGCCGCAGCGCCCAGGTGGTGGCGTCATTGACCTGTCCCGCACGACGTTCGCCTCGCAGGCGGAGTATATGGATGGCCTCGTCACCTTCGCCTTGTTGCGTTACCAGTTTAACCGATGGAACCTGGTCGACTTTGTCGTCGGCCCGACAGATGTCTTCTGGCAGGGCGATCCGCTCTACGCCCAGGTACCCCGTGGCCTGACACCCTACTGAGCGCCCTTTCGACAGGCCTACTTTGCCGGATCCTTCTGCGTTCCGGCAACTTCCTCCATCATGTCATCTTCAGAGTCGGCTTCGTCCTTGGAATCGTCCCCCTGGAAAAGCTCCGGCTCCTGGTCGGTGTTCTCTGAAGATGCAAACACGCCCGACTGCTGAAGTTCCTCTTCCGCCAGCTCGCCCAGCACACGTTTTCCCGCCGCAACACGGTCTCGCGCTTCATCCATGATCTTCTTGGCCAGCCCTTCATCCCTGTCCATCAGGTGTTTGAGGGCTTCCGCTTCCAGCACCAGAAGCTGGCAATCCTTGTAAGCGACCACTTTCGCGGTTCTGGGTGTCTGATTGATCAGTGCCAATTCGCCAAAGAAACTGCCTTCTCCCAGATAGACCGTGTCGTGCTGCAGCCGGATTTCGACTTCTCCGTCGGCGATGAAATACATCTTGTCCGCAACATCGCCCTGCTCGGCAATCGTACCGCCCTTGCGCACGCGAAGCGACTGCAGCAACTTCGCAACTTCGGCAATCTCCGTCGCCTTCAGGTCTTCGAACAAGGGCACGCGCGCCACCATCGACCAGGTGACGACAAAATCCCGGCTATGGATTTCCCGGGCAAAGGCCGAAGCAATGATGCCGACCGGCAAGGCTATCAGCCCGTAGCCCATCAGCATGACGATACCCCCAACCGTCTTGCCGAGATTGGTGACCGGCACGACATCGCCATAGCCGACGGTCGTCACAGTGGTAATCGCCCAATAGATGCCGTGCAGAATGCTGCGGAACTTTTCCGGCTGGTCGTCATGCTCGATCAGATACATCAAGGTGGCAGCCATCAGGATGACCCCGAAGATGATCATGCTCGATCCGAGCAGAGCCCTGCGCTCGTTGCCGACGGCGGAAATCAACGAACGCAACGCCGGTGAATACCGGGCCAGCTTCAGGAAGCGCAGCAGCCTCAGGATGACGACCATCGTGACCGCCTGATTGGGCAGGAACAACACGAACAAAAGCGGCAGGGCCCCGATCAGATCAATGATCGCATCTGGCTGGATCGCATAACGCAGCCTGGAAAACACCGGCCCGTAACGGCGCAGCGGCGGATGGAGATCGGCCACGTAAAGACGCATGACGTATTCGGCCAGAAAGACAAGTCCGCTGCCCAACTGGATCAGACGCAGATGCGTGCTCAGGATGTCTCGGATTTCCGGCACGGTTTCCAACACCGCAAGCGCGATGTTGATCAGGATGAGGACGATCAGGAAGTTCCGCAGCAAGCGCGCGCCGATGCGGCGTTTGCCCGTGTCCTCAAGCACCTCATAGAGCGCCCGTTTGAATTCGTGGCCGGACACCGAGCCCCCCGTTTCTGATTTTGCTCGCGTTTTCATGAATAGCCGAAAGACAGGCTACGACAAAGCTCTCCACGCGGACAGCCCTCACCGCGCCGCACGAAGCTGTGCATAGGGGTGAGCGGAACGTGATTGGGCAATTTTGTCGCAGGCCCCATCTCCATGGATAGCCAACCGAACTGAAGGAGGACACCATGACCATAGACACCGACAAGGTTCGCGCCGCAGAAACCACGCCTCACCACATCGTGCTGAAAATGTTGCTGGTCTCGACGTTCTTCGCAGCAGCCGCGCTGGCAGTGACTGCTTTGCTGAACTGAACCAACCGGCAGGCCACCAGAGGCAGCCCTGACCAGGTCACCTCAAACGACGCCCCCCTCCAACGTGACCCCGGCCAAGCACAGCGCGAGCCGGGACCGGGGAACGACAAGCCTTGCAGGACCTCAAGAGGCGATACCGAGAGCAATAGAGCTCCCCGATCCTGGATCTTCGCTTCACTGCGTCCGGGATGACCAAAGAGGGGCATGTTTGAACTTGGTAGCGAGGAAAAGACCTGATGCCTTCAGGCGAGCGGGAAAAGCGCCAGTAGGGCCGCCTTCCCCACAAAACAACCAATATCCCCTCCGTCGTCATCCCGGCCAAGCGAAGCGCGAGCCGGGACCGGGGAGCGACAAGCCTTGCAGGACCTCAAGAGGCCATGCCGAGAGCGATAGGGCTCTCCGTCCCCGGATCTTCGCTTTGCTGTGTCCGGGATGACCAAGGAGGGGCTTGTGTAATTTCGCCCCGGGAAGTGCCCGAGCATCTTAAACGAACAAGGGCGGCCCTGATGGGACCGCCCTTTTCAATTTTGATTGTCCGAAGGACCATCAGAGCCCCGTGAGGTGTGCCTCGATTGCGGCAACGGCTGTGTCGGCCTTGGACCCATCCGGTCCACCGGCCTGTGCCATATCAGGCCGACCGCCACCACCGCGGCCGCCGAGCGCTTCCGAACCGATCCGCACCAGATCCACGGCGCTGACCTTGTCGGTCAGATCCTGCGTGACGGCAGTCACGATGGCGGCCTTGTCGTCTTCGGCAACGCTGATCAGAACGACCACGCCAGACCCGAGCTGGGTCTTGGCCTCGTCGGCCATGCCTTTCAGATCCTTCGGGTTGATCCCCTCGACGATACGCGCCATCAGCTTGAACGCGCCGGCGTCCTTCACCGGCGCGCCGCCTTCCGCTCCACCGCCCATGGCGAGCTTCTTCTTGGCATCCGCCAGTTCGCGCTCCAGCTTCTTGCGATCTTCAACCAGCTGAGCCACGCGAGCCGGAACATCGTCAGCGCTGATCTTCAGCAGGCTGGCCAGTTCGCGCATGCGCTTGTCCTGGGCATCCAGATATTCACGGGCTTCTGCGCCAGTCAGCGCCTCGATACGGCGAACGCCGGCAGCAACCGCACCTTCGGAAACCAGTGTCACCAGACCGATGTCGCCGGTACGCTTCACATGTGTACCGCCGCACAGTTCAAGCGAATAAGGCTTGCCCTGCTTGGGGCCATGGAGAGCGGTCCCCATGGAAACGACGCGAACCTCGTCCCCGTATTTCTCGCCGAACAGAGCCATGGCGCCAGCTTCGATAGCATCATCGACTGCCATCAGGCGTGTATCGACAGGCGCGTTCTGCAGCACGATCTCGTTGGCAAAGCCCTCGACCGTTGCCAGCTCCTCATCGCTCACCGGCTTGGGATGCGAGAAGTCGAACCGCAGGCGCTCCGGCGTTACCAGCGAACCCTTCTGAGCGACGTGATTGCCAAGGACCTCGCGCAAGGCCTCATGCACAAGGTGCGTAGCCGAGTGGTTGGACCGGATCGACTTGCGGCGGGAATGGTCGACCTTCAGTTCCAGGGCAAGGCCCGGAACCAGCTCGCCTTCTTCCACGGTGACCGAATGAACGAAGAGCCCTTCGGCCTTCTTCTGCGTATTGGTCACGGCAACCTTGACGCCATTGGCCAGCATCCAGCCGGTGTCGCCCACCTGGCCGCCGCTTTCGCCGTAAAACGGCGTCTGGTTGAGAACCACGAAACCGCTTTCACCTGCAGACAGCTTGGCAACTTCCTTGTCTTCAGCTGCAAGACCGGCAACGACACCTTCGGCCGTCTCGGTCTCATAGCCGAGGAAGTCCGTGGCGCCGTGCTTTTCCTTCAGTGCGAACCAGACTGCCTCCGTCGCTGCGCTGCCAGACCCGGACCAGGCCGCACGGGCTTCCGCTTTCTGGCGCTCCATTGCAGCATCGAAGCCATCCGTATCAACCGAAATGTCGCGCGTTCTGAGCGCGTCCTGGGTCAGGTCCAGCGGAAAGCCGTAGGTGTCATAAAGCTTGAACGCGGTTTCCCCGTCCAGACGACCGCCGGCCTCAAGGCCTTCGGTTGCGGTGTCCAGCAGGCCGAGACCACGCTCCAGCGTCTTGCGGAAACGCGTTTCTTCCAGCTTCAGCGTTTCTGTGATCAGATCTTCAGCGCGGCTCAGCTCCGGATAGGCACGGCCCATTTCACGCACCAGCGCCGGAACCAGCTTGTGCATCAGCGGTTCGCTCGCACCCAGAAGATGGGCGTGGCGCATGCCGCGGCGCATGATCCGGCGCAGCACATAGCCGCGACCCTCGTTGGACGGAAGCACGCCATCGGCAATCAGGAAGCTCGTGGAGCGCAGATGGTCGGCAATCACGCGGTGGCTGCCGGTGGCGTCGCCTTCCGCTTCAACACCCGTTGCGTTGACGGACGCCGCGATCAGTGCCTTGAAGAGGTCGATGTCGTAGTTGTTGTGGACGCCCTGCATGACAGCGGCGATCCGTTCGATGCCCATGCCGGTGTCGATGGACGGACGTGGCAGGTCGAGACGCTTTTCCGGCGTCTGTTCGTACTGCATGAAGACGAGGTTCCAGATCTCGATGAACCGGTCGCCATCTTCTTCCGCAGAGCCCGGAGGGCCGCCCCAGATGTGGTCGCCATGGTCGTAGAAGATTTCGGAACACGGGCCGCACGGACCGGTATCGCCCATGGACCAGAAATTGTCCGACGTCGCGATACGGATGATCCGGTCTTCGCTGAGACCTGCGATCTTCTTCCAAAGATCGAACGCCTGATCGTCTTCGGCAAAGACGGTTACCAGCAGCTTGTCCTTCGGCAGGCCGAATTCCTTGTTGACGAGGTTCCAGGCCAGTTCGATCGCCTGGTCCTTGAAATAATCACCAAAGGAGAAGTTGCCCAGCATCTCGAAGAAGGTGTGGTGGCGCGCGGTGTAACCGACGTTATCCAGATCGTTATGCTTGCCGCCGGCGCGAACGCATTTCTGTGCCGTGACCGCACGGGAATAGTCGCGCTTTTCCAGGCCGGTGAACACGTTCTTGAACTGGTTCATGCCCGCGTTCGCAAACATCAGGGTCGGATCGTTACGCGGCACCAGCGGCCCGGACTCGACCACTTCGTGGCCGTTTGTCTTGAAATAGTCCAGAAAGGCAGAGCGGATTTCATTTACGCCGGTCATTCGGATCTCGCATCGGTCACAGCCCCGCATATGAGGGCCTGTTGAAAATCTTGAAGGCGCTGGATCCGGGTCTCCGATCCGCGCCGGAACAGCCTTTTAACTTTCACCTCCAACCCTGTCCAGCGGTTGCACGGACCCGACCCAAAGGAAAGCTACCGGGAAACAGGCGATTTCCGGAATGAAGGCTGCCGTCATGCGCAGGACAATCGCTCCGACAGGATCTGACCTCTTCCGATTTCGCTCCGTTGCGGGTCCCGAAAAGCAAAAGGCCCCCTTCCGGAGTGCGGAAGGAGGCCCTTGGAAGACCGGACAAACGTCCGGAGCTCTTGTAAGCGCTAACCGGAAGCTGAGGATCAGTCCTCGGCTTCTTCCGATGCAGCGTCCGGATCAATGATCGCATCGGCGATCAGGCCGGCGTTCTGGCGGATCGCAAGTTCGATTTCATCGGCAATTTCCGGATTGTCCTTCAGAAACTGCTTGGCGTTTTCCCGGCCCTGGCCAAGACGCTGGCTGTTGTAGGAGAACCAGGCACCCGACTTTTCAACGATGTTGCCCTTGACGCCGAGGTCAATGAGTTCGCCGGTCTTGGAGACACCTTCACCATAGACGATGTCGAATTCCACCTGACGGAAAGGAGGCGCAAGCTTGTTCTTGACGACTTTCACGCGGGTCTGGTTGCCGACCACTTCGTCCCGGTCCTTGATCGCACCGATACGGCGGATATCCAAACGGACGGAGGCATAGAACTTGAGCGCGTTACCGCCGGTCGTGGTTTCCGGAGAACCAAACATCACGCCGATCTTCATGCGGATCTGGTTGATGAAGATCACCATGCACTTCGACTTGGAAATCGAAGCAGTCAGCTTGCGAAGAGCCTGGCTCATCAGACGGGCCTGCATGCCCGGCAGGCTGTCGCCCATCTCGCCTTCGAGTTCTGCCTTCGGCGTCAGCGCGGCGACCGAGTCGATGACCAGAACATCGATGGCGCCGGACCGCACCAGCGTGTCGGCAATTTCAAGTGCCTGTTCACCAGCGTCCGGCTGGGAGATCAGCAGATTGTCGATATCGACGCCAAGCTTGCGTGCATAGATCGGATCCAGCGCGTGCTCCGCATCGACAAAGGCGCAGATACCACCGGTCTTCTGGGCTTCGGCAACCGCATGCAGGGCAAGCGTGGTTTTACCCGAAGACTCAGGCCCGTAGATCTCGACGATACGGCCGCGCGGCAGACCGCCGATCCCAAGCGCGATATCAAGTCCGAGCGACCCGGTCGAGACGGCTTGCACCTCAACCACCTGGCCCTGCCCCATCTTCATGATGGAACCTTTGCCGAAGGCGCGTTCGATTTGGCTGAGCGCTGCGTCCAGCGCTTTTGTCTTATCCATCTGGCTGCTTTCTACGAGACGAAGTGTACTTTGCGACATGGCTTACGCTCCTTATTCCACGATGGACGCGCCGTTTCAATGAGAGCCTTTGTACACATTTTGTTCTCATTTGACAAGTCGGCAAAACCGATTGGTATTAAAATGAAAATGGCTGTTTGTTTCCAATATGTTCTCACTTATCGATTTTAGAACTTACCTAGCGTAATCTATTGATTGGAACATCCCGTGATTCCTGTAGCGCGCAACTTCGTTTGGCGATTCGCGCAACTTCACTTGGCAACCAACTTTTCGGAATTGACCTCTTCAATTAGCCTGCTTAGCTCTAGTAAGCCCCAATCCTTGAAAACGAGTTTGTCGACGTTCGAAAGTTCCGGAAGTAGGTCTGCAAAAGCCTTGGCCACATTTCCTGCTTTTGCCAGCCCCTGCATTTGTCGATCGATAGGAGATGGATCGGTGGTTTCTCTCCACTGAGATAAAATCGCATTGCAATGGTTCAATGAGACTAGGAACCCCCGCACTCCCTCCTCCCGTCGAACTCCCACCATGTTTTTCGGTGTCAATAAAACTGCAGCTTCGAATAGCGTCTGGCTTAGCGAAGATACGAGATATTCAAAGTCTTCGTGTGCCCTAGCCTGGCGTTCACTCTGCTGGTTTTCCTCCATCAACTTCGTTTGTGTGCCAAACAACTCTGCACTGCGTCGTGCTTCCTCCGCCTGGGCGCGTGTCGCGTCTTTGGCTTCGATTGCGACCTCTCTGGTCAACTCCATTTCTTTGCGAGTTAGCCGTAACTCCTCTTTTTGTGCTGAAAGTTCCTTTGATTGGATCACAACGGCATAGGCCAACCATGCAAAAGCAAGCGGTGCAAAAAAGCCCGCCAAGAAGTCACCCAGTTCGTTTGCGGTTAGGCAAGATATTACCGCTTTTTGAACATCAGAATCGCACTCGGATGAACTCAACCAGAGGACGCCAACGCCTAATGCGACCCAAGCTGCTGATCCAAGGAACATCCAATTTATGGTCGATGAACGCCCGAGTTTTTCGTTTTTAGATGTCATAAGTGATCCACCTCAGATGCAACGGGATCTGCATGACCCAACAACTGCAAACTGCACCTCTAACAAATTTTTCTTAAGCTGTGAGTCCGACGTCCGGTCCCGATTTAGAAACTATATCGAAAACAAACTCCATATCTGCGTCACTAAGTCGAACCACTTCGTACCAATCGACATTAATTCCAGTCGCAACATTGCTGGGTAGTACTTCTGGCCATTGAGACGCCAGTTTTTTTCCTAGGATGGGGTTTTGATGCTTCAGCAAGTTTACCAATGTGCAAATCTTACGAAGTTCAGGTTGAACTTGAATGTTCATAAGAGATGCGGCTTTTACTAGTTCGTTGTAGCTTTTGATAGTGGCCTTTTCACCAGCCTTAAAGCGAGACTGCATTTGAATGGAAGCTTCCCAAGCATGGAAGACTGCAATCGCAAAACTATTCCGAAGACCGTGGAGCGCGTCGTTGATCGCATCTATGTCGAGTTCCAAGACTTGCTCTTGCGACCAAAGGAGGTATCCGTCCTCATCGCGTTCTTCGATAGGCGGAGAACCATTTGTTACACCGAGTTTGTAGTCCTCTAGCTGACGCACCTTGGCACCAAGTGAAATCGTCAGTTCTTTGGCCGCTACGCGATAGCTTTCGTAAAGCGCTTTCATGCGTTTCACGAAGGTGAAACCGATCACATTGAAACTCAATGGTGCCATTGAATTGACTTCCGTTTTTGCTCTGGTGTCGGACAACGTAAGCGAAATGCTATTATCATGAAAACTTCACACCACCTTTGAAAGCCTCTGACTAGCAATGTCGTAATAAGCTGCTTCCCTCTCGCAACCGATAAAACGGCGGCCAGCGCGAAGGGCTGCAACACCGGTTGTACCAGAACCTGTGAAGGGATCGAGCACGGTGCCAAGTGGGCACACCTGGACGAGTGCATCCATCAAAGGCAGCGGTTTACCCGTGGTATGAAGTTTGGGGCCTGCTGCCATTACGCCGCAACGGATGACCCCTGGATAGGTGGGACCATCCTTATCGTGCCAAGCCCCTTTAGATCCCCACAGGATGAACTCAGCCTGCTGGCGAAACCGTCCTTTGGCCGGACGGCAGGCTTCCGTCTTGTCCCAGGGAACACACCCCCGGTAGGTGAACCCGGCTGCCTGGACTGCATCGATCATGACCGAAAGCTGCCGCCAATCAGTGAAGACGATGAACGGTGAGCCGGGCTTGAGAACGCGGTAGGCTTCAGTGAGCCAAAGGGTTGACCAGAGCATGTAGGAATGCTGGTCGCGGTTTTCGCCTGAAAACTCCGGATACTTTTTGGGGTCATTCACGTACTTGCTGTTGGCACTGTCCGCCGTTCGGCTGCCGGCATGCAATCCGCCAGAGCTGTACGGCGGATCGGTAACGAGGGCGTCATATTGTTCGGCTGACTGATCATGCAGCCAAGTCAGGGCGTCTTGTTGGAAGAGTTGCCAGGACATGTTTTCTCCGGAATATGGCGCTCTGGGCGTTCGGAGAAGGGCTCTAGGGGCCTCAGGTTATTCAACGTCCCACATCGGGGACATTTAATTTCTACAGGGCCAACAATCGCTCGCTCGGCCGACTTCATCAAGAGTTTGCGGCAAGAGCCGCAGCGGATTTCATTCATCGTGAGTGACAACCTTATGGCGACTCATCCATAAAACCCGAGCATCGCGCGATGCACCGGGCGCGGTGGTTGTCTTAGGCTACCGGGCGGGCTGAAGATTGGCGTTGGAGGCCCGCCGTCCGGACCTTGGTCCGGACCGTCCATCAGGGAGGCAAAACGGCCGGAAAGACGATCAGCGGCTTGTGTCCGTGAAAACGGGGAAAACCAAAATGAAAAGCCTCAGAGTTTATTGGCGTTTCTTTAGAAAAAACCACATTTCGCAAAAGTGGAACCGCGTTCTTCACTACGCTGATGTTGCATCCGAATTGGGTGAGCGAGACTGGAAAAAAATTACGCTGCTCATGATAGCAATAGCTGTCTCTGGATACATGCTTGCTTTTCTCTACGTCTTTGTCTTCGGAGGAGAAGATTTTGATAAGCGCGCAAGAGCTGCGACTCCCTTCCTTGTCGGCCTTGCGGCCGCAGCGACCTTCTTTTCTGTTCTGTGGCGGGGTGTAATCACCGCTAGACAGGTTGAAGAAGCGAAGCGGGCCAATGATAGCAAAGATGAAATTGAGCTTGGACTTCTGCTTGAGAAGGCAAACGAGCTCCTGCAAAAACCAGAAGAGCGTAATAAGACCATGGCGATTGCCATGCTTGAAACTGTTGCCACCGCAGCCAACGATAAGTATTCCACCTATGCGCTTCAGCTGATATCCGATGAGGTCGTTGCCTCCCAGATGGGGGTGTATTCTGAGAGTCAAGCTATACGTGCCGACAGCATCAGAAGAAGCAATCAGATCCGAAAAATATTCCGAAAATGTGCGGAACATTCCCCCCCTCGGATTCTCACAGATACAATTCTGTTCACCTTCTCTGAACCCAGTCTTGGCACCAATCCATTCTCGGAGAAACCGAGCTTTGTTCCAATAAGTGAAATACCAAATCAGTTCATTAGAGGCGCGAGTATTAAATTCTCTGACGAAGCGATCGATACAATGAACAAAGCCGGAAATCGATGGCACTTCGCTAACTGTGTCTTCGACAACATGAGCTCGGATCTGAGTGGCCTTAGGAACTCGCATGCAATCGAAGCAATGGACGGCCGTTTTGTAAATTGTGAGTTTAAAAGCTATAAAATTAGACCGGCAGTTAGCCTCGCAGGTCTTCTCGGTTGGGTACTTTCGGCTCCACAAAAATGCATATTTCGATCTTGTGATTTCTCGTCTGCTGGACTTTCGACTGTTTTTTTTAAATCTAACTCTTTCAGCGGATGTACTTACGATCCCGCACGCCCACCTGAATTGTTGGATGAAACCGAAAAAACATTCGAAGAATTTGCACAACAAAACGACATTGACGTCAAACCATCCGGACAAACAACTTTTGGCGGTTTGTTCGGACCTCTGACCGATACTGAAGGGAAAACCGACTAGCTTAAATAACGTTAAGTAGACTTTTGAAACGAACTCGCGCGTCACTCTTTCGTCTCCACTTCCACCATCGTTGTCCAACCGCCCCCCTCCGGATCAATCGTATGAGTGACCACGGTTGAAACCCATTTGATGCTTTCGATCGCAGCTCCGAAGCCAGTCAAGGTGACCGAAGCGCCGGCAACGGCAAACGGGTTGCCGCGCATCTCGAAAGACCCGGAGCCGGTCCATCGGCTTAAGGCAGACGCCACCGCGCCGGCCGTTTTCTTGGCTTCAGTCTCAGTCGGTGTAAGATGCTTGGGCGCATATGCGCCGCCTTTCTTCCCGATGCTCTGCGTTTCCTGTTTCAGGTGTCCCTTTTTCGGATCGTACCAGGTTGTTGCCGCCCCCCGCTTAATCTGCTAGCCCGCGCTTTCAACGGTTGCCAGTACCGGCGCATCGAACGCTTCTGTTCTGATGCCGGCTTTTCATGAGACAGTCCAGAACGTGACTTCAGACATCTCCTCCCCCGTCATCGCAATCGGTGCGATCCATTACGATACGATCGCCCATGCCAGCGAGCCGATCCGCCCTGAAACGTCAACCCCGTCGAGACTGAGTGCGAAGCCTGGCGGCGTTGCCACGAACATTGCCCGTGCACTGGTTCGGCTCGGGGTTGGAACACGCCTTGTGGGAGCGGTTGGAGAAGACGGCGCTGCAGACATGCTTTCCCGCCAGCTCAGCCAGGAAGGGCTCGAGCTGCATGTGAAGGCCCGGAAAGGTTTCGCAACGGGCCAGTACCTCGCGCTGCATAATCCGGCAGGCGATCTTGCGGCCGCCTGCGTTGACGACCGTGTTCTGTCCGAAGCTCCGGAGGATCTCTTCGACGGTATCGTCATGGACCTCGCAGCAACCGCGACGGACGATACGATCTGGTTTCTGGATGCCAACCTGCCCGCTGCAATGCTGGTCCGGCTGACGGGGCGTGCCTTGCCTGGGCGTCTTGTTGCCAATGCCGTTTCGGATGCCAAGGCAGTCCGGCTGCGTGGGGTTCTCGGCAAACTGGATTGCCTGATGCTGAACCGCGGCGAAGCGGCCACACTTACAGGGCTTTCCCGCGACACGTCTTCCGAAGACCTCGCGGCGGCCTTGTCGCAGACCGGCCTCAAGAGTTTTGTCCTGACCAGTGCAGCATCTGATGTGCTGGTGCTCGAAAGCGGGAAACTTCACCGGTTCGCACCGCTTCAAACAGATATCGTCGATGTCACCGGGGCTGGCGATGCATTAACTGCCGGAACAGTCGCGGCGCTCGCCAGAGGCTATGGCCTGACGCGAGCAGTCCCTCTTGGCCTTGCAGCTGCAGCCCTGACCTTGCGCAGCACCGGCGCCCTCGCGGAAGAGCTCTCCTGGGATGCCCTCGCCAGCTTTTGACCATATGGACAAATTCCAATCTTGGCGCATCTCCGCCTTGCGCCTATAAGACCTGCAGAATTGACCCGGCCCGAGCTGCCGGACGAAAACAGAAAGGCACACGCCGTGACCACTCCGACAACGCCCTCCGCCATCAGGGATCTGATCGTTTACAGCGATGAAGTGCGCGAGGCACTTGCGAACGGCAAGCCGGTCGTTGCGCTGGAATCGACCATCATCACCCATGGCATGCCTTTTCCGAAGAACGTTGAGACCGCCCGTGAGGTGGAAGCCGATATTCGCGCGGAAGGCGCCGTTCCAGCCACCATCGCGCTGATGGACGGCAAGATCATGGTGGGCCTTTCCGATGAGGATCTCGACCGCCTGGCACAGGCCAAGGACGTGATGAAGTGTTCACGTGCCGACATGACCTTCGCACTTGCCACCGGACGCTACGGCGCGACAACGGTCGCCGCCACGATGATGGCGGCGCATGCGGCGGGCCTGAAGGTCTTTGCCACGGGCGGCATCGGCGGCGTTCACAAAGGCGCGGAAGAAAGCTTCGACATTTCCGCCGACCTGGATGAGCTTGGCCGCACGCCGGTCTGTGTGGTGTCCGCCGGTGCCAAGGCATTGCTCGACATTCCCAAGACCCTTGAAGTTCTGGAAACCAAGGGCGTTCCCGTCATTGCTTTCGGCACGGAAGAACTGCCGGCATTCTGGTCGCGGGCCAGTGGTCTCAAGGCCCCCTACTCCCTGAATTCGGCTGCCGAAATCGGTTCGCTCCTGAAGATGCGGTCCCGTTTTCCCGATCATGGCGGTGTCCTGATCGCCAACCCGGTACCGGAAGCCGACCAGATCCCGCGGGATGAAATGACCGGTTACATCGATGCAGCTATTGCGGATGCCACTGCGAAGGGTGTTCGCGGCAAGGACGTGACCCCGTTCGTTCTCGGCGCTATCCTGGAGCTGACCGGCGGCCGCAGCCTCGACACCAACATCGCGCTGGTGCGTAACAATGCCCGCCTGGCCGCGCGTATTGCCGCTGAACTGGTCTGACGGCACGTTTTCTCGAGAAACCAACTGGACCCCAAAAATTCGCCGGGCTTTCACTTCAAACGGATTGAAAGCCCGGCAGACTTGTCAGGACGGTTTGTCTTCCACCGGTTGAGGTACTTCCGGTGCCTGCCGGCGCTCAAGCGCCGCCGCCAACCGGTCGATATCCTTGAAATGCAGGTCCCGCTGCGGGAACGGTATCTCGATACCCGCCTTGCCAAGCTCGTTGTAGACCGTGAAGTAAAGGTCCGACTTGGTAATCATCACATTGCCGATGTCTTTCAGGAAACATCTCAGTTCGAAATTCAGAGAGCTGTCGCCCAGCCCGATGAAAAGAACCTGCGGCGTCGGATAACGCGCGATGGTGCTATGCCCGCGCGCTGCATCGAACAGGATGGATTTCACCTTTTCCAGATCACTGCCATAGGCAACGCCAACCGGCAGGATGAGCCGGCCCGACTTGTTGGTCAGCGTCATGTTCTTGACCGTGCCGGCAATCAGCTCCGAATTCGGAATGATGACGTCATGGCGGTCGAAGGTTTCGATGCGCGTTGAACGGACAGAGATCTTGCGGACATATCCGGATTGCCCGGATACTTCTATCCAGTCCCCTTCCTTGATCGGCCGTTCGATGAGCAGGATGATGCCGGAAACGAAGTTGGAAACGATGGTCTGAAGACCAAAACCGATACCGACCGAAAGGGCACCGGCCACGACCGCAAGACTGGACAGGTTCAATCCGGCGGTGGAAATCGCAATCAGAGCCGCCAGCGTAAGCCCGACATAGCCTGTGCCCGTTACAACAGCATTCTGAGCGCCACTGTCCATCCGCGTCTGTGGCAGCACGGTCGCCTTCAGCAGGTTCTGCAGCCAGCGCGTCACGACAACGCCGATGCCGAAAATGGCAACCAGGAGGATGAAGGAGTCCAGCGACAGGTGAATGTCACCCAACTGTACCCCGTTTGTGAGCAGATACCAGACCTCGACGATATCCGTTCCGCGTGCGCCCCAGGTCATGGCGATCAGGGGCGCGAAAATCAGCGTCAGAAAACAGATCAGCCCAAAGGCGACGAGGACGGGAGCGGGCTCGTCTTCCCGCTTGCCGATAGCCGTTTTCACGACAACGAGAATGAGATGGTAAAGCATGAAGCCGAAACCGAGCTCCGCAACCGTCATGATTACCGGCAGGATCGCAACCCGGGCAAGCTGGACGTAACCCACCAGCGTCACGCAGACGGCAAGAACGGCGGATGTCTTCATGAGCAGCGACAAGAACAGCAGAAAGCCGGATTCCTGGGGCTTTACTGATGCCTCTTCGGGTTCTTCCGCAGTCTGCTCTCTCTCCACGGCACTGCTTTCAACGGACTTGTTGGATCTGATGACGCTGGCCAGAGACCAAAGCAGTACCGCCGCCATCGCAATGGGGGGAGCCGAAAGCACCGAAATCGCCGCCGTACCGAAGGCGTTATCGAGTTCGAATGCCTCGACCGCCACTTCAAGGGCCATGAAGACGCCCAGTCCCTGGCATAGACGCAACCCGAGTTTTGCTTCCCGGTCCCCCAGCTCCAGCAGACGCCAGCGATCCTGCCCGGGGGCAAAGATCGTGTGCCCCAGCCAGTTCGCAATGATCATCACGAGAGCCATCACCGGCACGGCGATCACTGCGGTGCGAACCGAGTTCGGATAGATATCGAGAATGGGAAAGATGGAGACCAGGGCGACTGCACCAATGGTCGGCAGCACGATGAAGCTGGCATTGTAGAGCACCGCCAGCATCAACGCCTTTGCACCGGTGGCCGGCTTTTCGCAATAGAGCTTCAGAGCCCGCGAAATCGGATGCTGCAGAACCGTCAGGAACAAAATCCCGAAAATAGCTAGACCGAGGGAAAGCGGCACCGTCTCATGCAGTTTCTTCGAGACGCTCGGGCGAGCCAGTTCGTTCTGCACACCGCGTTCGAAACGCTTTATGAATTCCCCTATCTCCTGAAAGCCCGCGGCCCAGGTCGACGGCGCAAGCGGCGAAGGATACCTGTCCAGCAGTGTCGAAAGTTGCCGTGCGCGAAGCTGCCTGTCGACCTGGCGAATATAGAAGATAGCCTGATTGTTGATTTCACCGGCTACACGGACCGGCGCATTTGCGGCTGCCAGCGCATTGGTAAGCTCAAGACGTCTTGCGGCAACTTCTTCAGCTTCCTTCTGCCCGTCTGCAGGCGGTGCACCAAGGCTGTTCAGCTGGGCTTCCAGAGCGCTGGCCCGAATGTTCCCGCGATCGATGATCTCCGCACTGGCGTCCCGAACCTCGACGAGCTGAGACCGGAGCTGATCGAGGGTCTTGGGAGAAATGCTTCTTTCTTCCAGCGCCGTTGCCGCCCGGCTGAACAAATCGGCCGACCGCGCGAGGGGCTCAGCCGGAGCCTGCCCGGCCTCCTGTGCAAGCAGCGTTCCGGCCGGCATGCCACCGGAAAAAGTGATGGATAAGGCCAGAACCAGCAGGATACATTTGAGAAACTTCATGAAGACGCCATCACTTTTGGGACAAGGCCCCGAGTCCGGTTCGCAGGCCGATTGCTTCGCCAGGGAAGCCAGGTGGGCTTCAAGGCATATGCATCCATCCGCGGTCCGATTCGAACAATCAGCTTATTTGCGAATTTCGGCAGATCTTTCACCATGGAAACACATTTGTCGCAAAACGGGCCTAAGGAAAGGCTCTGGCAGGTTTTAAGGCTGCCCGGCTTTGGCCCGAAATGCATGCCAAGCCGTTGACAGAGCGGCGTAAGCCTGCCCTAACATGCGAAATTATGACGTTAACAGGACGTTGCGGCAAAATACCTGAAAACAAGCCGCGTCCTTCAAGGAGGTCAGACATGACAGACGCGGCAACCCCAGAAAACCCGCAGACTGCAACGGCTCCGGCAGGAAGCTTTTCCCCGCTTCAGTACCTCGACCGTGCGCTGTCGACCCTCCGCGACATCGGCATCACGCCGGAAAGCGAGCAGGACGCACCGATCAACGCCCTTCTGGAACAGATTACCGATCTTTCTCCCGACAAGGTGCTGATCATCACCCGGACCCTGGCCCAGGCTTCCAATTTCAACGAGGTTGTTCGCTCGCAGGTTCAGCAGATGGATATCGGTGAACGCTACGAGCAGATAACCGAGGCATTCAATTCCATCCGTGATGACGCGAAGGCGCTGGTCGATCAGCTGGCCGACGGCAAGATCTCCTTCACCGAGAACCTGTCCAACAAGTGGCGCGACTTCCGCCGCGGGACCATTTCCGATCGTTTCGATGATATCCGGGGCACCTACAAGGACGTTGCAAAGGCAACCAAGGACCAGATCGAGCGGGAACAGACCATTCTGGAAGCCTATCGCGATTTTCGCGGCGCCTTGAAACAGGCGGAAGTCACCGCGCTGGAACTGCTGAATATCGCAACAGGCAAACTGGACGCCGCCAAGGGCGCCCTTGAAGCTGCCTCCGGAGAAGTCGAAGCCTACACCGGTGACGACCCGGCGCAGAAGGCACGCCTTGAACTGGCACGCGACGAGAAGCTGCGTGAAATGCAGGACGAGGAAAAGCGGTATCAGATCGCCAAGGACCTCTCCGACAACCTGACAATCGGCTACAACACGTCAGAGGTCATCATGGCGCGCCTGGTCCAGACGACCAACGCCAAGGAGCGCGTTTACGCCCAGTCGGTCAGTTTCTTCTCCACCAATGAATCCGTTCTCACCGCACTCAACGCCTCGTTCACCGGCCTGCAGGGCCTGCACGAAAGCACCGAGACGCTGAATGCCATGAAGGATGGCATCAACAAGAGCCTGGAAACGCTGGCGGACATCGGCGACGAAGTGCAGAAAAAGGCGCTCGAAGCCGGCTATGGACCGACGGTTGCCGCAGCCTCGGTGAAAAAGCTGGTCGACTCCGTCGTCAACTTCCAGGTCCAATCGCGTGAAATCATCGACGAAATGCGCGAGATGTCGACCAAGAATTCCGAGGAAATCCGCAACGCCGTGGAAGACGGCAAGCGGCGGCTTGCCAAGCTGACCGCCCAGGGCAAGGCCCTTTGATCTGACGATAATCCGGCAGGCCGGACCCTCCGGCCCGCCCTTTTTCAAGAAGACATGCATTCATGGCAAGCAAATCCGACGCCCCGCTTGACGATCTGATGATGGCGATGGACGTGGTCGACACGCTGCGTCATGAAGAAGGTCAGGTGGCCCGCGAGCTGAAGACCGATGAACGCGATGCCGCCATGGTCGAACGGCTGCGTCAGGTCTATGCGTCCCAGGGCATTGATGTTCCGGACCATATCCTGAAGGCGGGTGTCGAGGACCTGAAGCGCGACCGCTTCGTCTATTCTCCACCTTCCGCCGGTTTCCAGCGCACCCTGGCGATGATCTACATCTCGCGCAGCACTTGGTCAAAATGGCTGGCGGCGGTCGTTGCAGTCGTCATCGTTTGCATTGCGGCCTGGTACTTCATCGTCAAGCTGCCGGCGCAACGCGCGGAAGCGGACCTGCTGGCAAGGCTTCAGGCGCTGCCCGCGACCTATACCGAATTGGTCGGGCGGATCGATTCCCTGACCGAAAATACCGAAATCGAAGCCGACGCCGCGCGTCTGGCCACCGACGGCAACCTTGCCCTTTCGGACGGCAACAACGAGGCAGCCTTCAAGGCGGAGGCCGACTTGCGCGATCTTGCCGGACGGCTGCAGGAAGTGTTCGAGGTTCGGATCATTTCCCGCGAAGGCGTGCCGACCGGCGTTTCCCGCATTCCCGAATCCAATCCAGACACCGAGAACTACTACATCGTGGTCGAAGCCGTGGATGCGGACGGCAAGATCCTGGAACGCAGGATCGTGTCGGAGGAAAGCAGCAAGGCCGAACTTGTCGACAAATGGGGCCAGCGCGTTTCGGAAACCATCTACAACGCCGTTCGCCGCGACAAGATGGAAGACGGCATCGTGCAGAAAGGTGTCCTGGGGCAGAAGCGGCGCGGAGAGCTGGATATCAAATGGCGCAGCGGCGTTCAGGACGGAGCAATTACGAAATGGTAGCGGTTAGGATTGCACCGCCTCACCGGGAGGCACCGGCATGCTGACGGGACGCCAGACCCTGGGCACCATCGAGCAGTCGCTTGCCGATTTGCGCCGTGAAGAAGCCGAGCTGAGCAAGCGGATCGAGCGGTCGACCCGCGCCCTGACGGACCTGCAGGAACGCCAGAGCGAGGCCTACCGGGACCTTGCCCGGTTCCGACTGGATACGGACAGTGCCGGTGCACTCAACACACGCCTCGACAGCGCCGCGCGGGAAGCCCGCAAGCTTCTCGACAAGCGCAATGCGGACTACAAGGTTCTGACCGACCAGTTGCGCCAGTGCGAAAGCGACCGCAGCCAGTTGCAGAAGAAGCGCGTCGAGCTGGACAGCACCCGTGATGCCGCCGAAAACCAGATGGACGAGTTGATGGAGGCTGTCGACGGCCGTCTGGAAGGCGATGCCGGTTATCAGGCACAGCGCGAGAAGACAGAAGCCGCTCTGGCGACTGCGGAGGCAGCCGCCTCCAAGGCGGCTACGTCCGAAAAGGACCGAAAGGAAAAAGGCAAGGCCTATGAGGCCGATCCGCTGTTCATGTATCTGTGGCAACGCGGTTTCGGAACACCGGCGTACGCGCACCGCGGTCTTGTGCGCTCGCTCGACCGATGGGTGGCCGGCCTTGTCGGCTTCAACGACGCCCGCGCCAATTTTGCCATGCTGACCAGCATTCCGGACCGGATGGCGCGCCATGCGGAGCGCTGTGCCGAAATCGCACTGGAAGAACAGGACAAGCTCGCGGAGTTCAGCCGCAATGCGATGACCGACGCTGCCGGAACGGATCTTGTCGGCACCATCGAAACCCTCAGCGCGGACATCGACCGTATCGACGGAGAACTCGACAATCTGGACAGGCGGATCGAAACGCTGTCCTCCGCCCTCGCCGAATTTTCCAGCGGGGAAGACACCGACTTCCAGAAGGCGGAGGAGCATCTGTCCGTTTCTCTGCAGGCGGATGACCTCAAGGATTTGTGGCGCGCCGCGCTCGATACCCCCTCGCCCGAGGACGAGAAAATCGTTCAGCGGATCGAGGATCTGAAGGAGCGCATCGACCAGGTTACACGCGAGATCCGTCAGGACAGGGAACTGCAACGCGATATTGGCCGACGCCGTGCGGAACTTGCAGACGTCATCAAGCGTTTCCGTTCCAGCGGCTATGGCAGCTGGGAGTCCACCTTCTCCGACGAGAAGCTGACAACCGTCCTGTTGGGCGAGTTGGTCAAGGGTGCGATTACCGGTGCCGAATACTGGGCCCGCGCGGAGCGTTCGCACAAGCGCCGCAAACCGAAGGGACGCCAGGTCGCGTTCCCCAACGGTTCGGGTCTTCCCAAGTCCATGGGAGGCTTCGGTGGCGGCTTTGGCGGAAGTTCCGGCAAACGGTCCGGCAGCAGTGGCGGCTTCGGTGGTGGTGGTTTCAAAGGCGGTGGAAGTTTTGGTGGTGGCGGTTTCAAGACAGGCGATACATTCTGATCTTCACCGATTGAAATCCGTGCCCCCGTGAGGCCACAAGGCTTCGTTAGGAGTGTTATGTCAGTTTACTGGCAGAAGATGGTGGCGGTCACATGCAGTTTTCTTGTGCTTTGTGAAGACGTGTTCTAGACCGGCTCTTAAGTTGACCATTTTAACCTTGGGACTGCCCATGCGACGTATCGTTTTATCCGCTTTTTGCGCTCTTGCTCTTGCCGCCTGCCAGTCCGGGTCCACTCAGCGCCCCACACAGCCGGATCAGCCAAGGCTGGACGTGCCGGCGGGCGCGCAATCGGTAAATATCGCAGCCGATCCGGCAAGCGTACGGTCCGCACTGGTCTCCAGTGCCCAGGAACGCGGCACCGTCGTGCTGCAGGACCAGCCGAACATGGTGGTTCTGGAACGGCCAATGACCGGCGCGAACCCGGCGCTCGATTCCGAATTCGGCCCGTCCGACAACGGCCAGCGCGTGATCCGCATCCGCGTTCGCTTCACGGGAACGCCTTGCCAGACGCTGGCTGTTCAGGATCTTGCCGTGATCAACAACGTGCGCACGGCGCTTGAGCAGAGCTTCGTCTTGCCGGGCAACCCGAACACGATGCAGAGCCTGCAGGGTTTGAAGTCGCGCGCCGAACAGGGTAGCTCCTGTCCGCCGGTTTCCTCCTGACGCATCAACAGTCGGTCTTGAAAATGACGAGGCGTGGCCGGGTTTCCGGCCACGCCTCTTTCATGCCGGCCGATACCGAAGCGGATCACAGCAGTGGGAGACTTCCCTCACTCCGGACGCATTCACCGGCATGACTGTCGACGCGTCAGGCAGGCATAGCTTCAGCGGCGAACTGCTTCAGGAACTCTTCGCTGGGCGGGATTGGCTTGATCACGTCGATCAGCACTCCGTTCGGATCACACGTGATGAAATGGCGCTGACCAAAGGCCTCGTCCCGCAGCACCTGCAGAATGGGTAACCTGTTCGCCTGAGCGGCCTCATAAACCGCATCAACATCCTCAACCTCGAAATTCAGCAGAAGCCCTCCTGCGCCCCGGCCACGACCGGCTTCCGGAATGGTTTCGTGGTTCTGGTCGAGGATCGCGAGATTGACGCTTTCGTCCTCCTCCGACTGCAGATGCACGTACCAGTCTGCTTCAAACATCGGCTTGAAGCGGAAATTTTCCGAATAGAACCGGGCAGTCTCCGCGACCTTGTCGGTCATGAGGACCGGATAATACTGGGTGCATTTCATCGATTTTCTCCTGTTCCTCGCCAGTTTCGGATGTGGATTGCCTGTCCCACCCGACCTCCGGCTGTTTCCGAGGCTTTCCAATCACAACAAAAAGACATACAGTCTGTATGTAATTTTTCAACTAACATACAGGCTGCATGTATGCAAGATAAAAACCCCGAGAAGTCAGGCGAACGCCGTACACAGGCGGAAAGGCGCGCGGAAACGCGCAAGGCCCTGTTGGATGCGGCAAGGGCGCTGATCGTTGAAAAAGGCTATGCGGAAACCGGAACACCTGAGATCGTCAAGGCGGCAGACGTCACCCGCGGCGCGCTCTATCATCACTTCGCCGACAAGGCAGACCTGATGCGGGCGCTGGTCCACCAGGAATCGGAAGCGATCGCGGCGGAGATCAACAGCCAGACGAACACGGGCCAGACACCGCTCGACGCCTTCATGTCCGGCGCCAGCGCCTATTTCTCGGCCATGTCCGTTTCAGGCCGGGCAAGGATCATGCTGCTGGAAGGACCGACGGTGCTCGGCCTGTCGGAAATGGCGGAGATCGATCGCCAGACCGGCGGCGCCACGCTTCTGGAAGGTCTGCGGCATGCAGCCAATCACGGTGCACTGAAAGATATTCCCCTGGAGCCTTTGGCGGACCTGCTCTCTTCCGCGTTCGACCGCGCGGCGCTGGCAATTGCAAATGGCGGTGACAGGAAAGCGTATGAAGCCGCGACCCGCAAGCTATTGGCCGGCATCCTGGCAGACTGACAATCGGCTCTGATGTCGTGATCCTTCAAGACGGCCTTGCACCAACATTCTATGGCTGGCGCCAAACCAACCGACCGGGAGACCCAAGTGATTCTGAGATACACCATCCTCTACGTCGAGAATGTCGCCGCCGCTCTCGACTTCTACGAGAAGGCCTTCGGACTGGAACGTCTGTTCCTTCATGAATCCGGAGACTACGGCGAACTCGCGACGGGCGAGACAAAGCTCGCGTTCTCATCCAAAACGCTGATGAACCAGCTCGGAAAGTCACCCGGCACCCCCGAACCGAAGGCACCTGTGTTCGAACTGGCGTTCGAGACGGATGACGTTGCAGCCTCCCTTGCCCGTGCAGTCGCCGCCGGTGCAAACAAGTTGCAGGATGCACGAGAGGAACCCTGGGGGCAGATCACATCCTATGTGAGCGATCCTTTCGGCTACCTCGTGGAGATCTGCTCGCCGATCCAGTTGCCCAGTGCTGGTTGAGACAACAGCGACAGGCTATCGGGGTCCCGGCGCAATTGCGCCGGTGACCGTCCAAACCAGCGCCGCAGGTCGCGCGTCATGTGGGCCTGATCGCTGAAACCGCACACAGCGGCGATCTCCACCAGCGGCACCTCCGTCGCCAGCAGTCCTGCAGCCCTGCGCGCTCGCGCGAGCAAGCGCCAGTATTCCGGCGGTGGCAGGCCCTGCTCCCGAAACCGCCTCTGCAGTGTTCTCACCGACACGCCTGCCTGTTTCGATGCCCGCTCGACGGTCGACTTTGGCAACGTCAGGGCAACGATCACGTCGTCCAGGTCATTGGTCTCGTCAAGTGCGTTGCCGAGGATGTCTTCCACTCGCTCGCAGTCGCGTTCAATGGCTTGAAGAACCTCGTCCTCAATGACGCCACCCGGCCGCAACCGGAACCCCGTGATATGCGTCCCGGCCGCGAGTTCGGCGACGCGCGGCTGGAAATCGAGGTCCGTCAGCAGAACCTTTTCCCGCTTGCCCTGCTCACGCACCACCAGCACATCCCGGCAACCATCCGGAAAGATCAGAGCATTTTCCGCTGTGTCGATCCCGTGATGCCATTTTTCAAATCTGACCGTGCCACTCATGGACAAATCTTTAGCAGGTGGCGGCAGCGCACGCGAGATTGTTCAACGTGGCGTGGGCAGCTGCGAGTAAACATCGATCGAAAATCCTGATTGAGAACGCCACTTTCAATTCTTCTGATCAAATGTCATGAAGCATGGACCTACCCACTACTGACCGGTTCGGAGCCTTTGTGATGATCGAAAAGCTGGAGATGTTTCTCGCCGTGGCCCGGGAAGAACATTTCGGCCGTGCGGCCGAAAGCCTCGGCATCGCCCAGCCGACGCTCTCGACCGGCATCAAGCAGCTTGAGGATCAGCTTGGTGTTCAGCTGTTTTTCAGAGGCTCCCGGTTCGGCGGCCTGACACCGGAAGGCCAGCGTGCCCTGGTCTGGGCTCGTCAGATCGTGGGGGATGCCCGCCAGTTGCGCGAAGAGATGCGGTTCTCCCGCGACGGCCTGACGGGACAATTGCGCATAGCCGTCATCCCGACCGCCCTCACCTGGGCAGCCAAACTGACGACATGGTTCGGCAACAAGCACCCGAACGTGCGTTTCACCATCCTGTCGCGAAATTCGATGGAAATCCTGTCGATGCTGGAGAACCTCGATATCGATGCCGGCATTTCCTACCTCGACAACGAACCGACCGGCAGGGTCAGCACCGAACCGCTCTACAATGAAAGCTATATGCTGGTTTGCAATGAAGCTTCGTCCTTCGCGGGCAGAAAGTCGGTCAAATGGAAGGAGCTGGCCGAGGAACGGATCTGCCTCCTGACCCCCGACATGCAGAACCGGCGGATCATCAACCGTCATTTCGGCGAGGCCGGAATCATGCCGGAAGCCCGGATCGAGTCCAATTCCACGGTCGTGCTGGTGGCAAATGTGCTGGACGGCGGTTGGATAACCGTCCTACCCGCGGATCTCGCA
Organism: Labrenzia sp. THAF191a; assembly: GCF_009363335.1. Lineage (GTDB taxonomy): Bacteria > Pseudomonadota > Alphaproteobacteria > Rhizobiales > Stappiaceae > Roseibium > Roseibium algicola. The sequence continues at coordinate 3,609,906 of NZ_CP045333.1, read as the reverse complement.
GAATTTCTGACAGCCGGAAAACCCTTGAAGACGATCCCTCTTGTAGGCGTTCACACCGGTCACACTGTCGGCCTTGTGGCCCCCTATCGCGAACCGCACACCCCGGTTTTGCGTGCTCTTCTGTCCGAAGCAAGGCGTATTTCCGAGGTCTGACCGGAAGTTAGCCGAAACGGTCAAATCATCATCGATCATGATTTCCAATCGATCAACGGAAAATCATTATTGATATCAAATCAAACTTAATGGTGTGATGCGCCTCGAAATATACGGGAGGACGCGCATGCCGTATGCGACGGGAGAGCCCACGGCCGAACAGATCTCGGCCGTGATGGAAGATTTTATCACCTTGGAAGGTCCACTTCTGCCCATGCTGCATGGCTTGCAGGCGGAATTCGGCTATGTGCCCCAGGCAGCGGTCGAGCTGATTGCAGAAGCGCTCAATCTCTCCAAGGCGGAAGTTCACGGCGTCATCTCCTTCTACCATGATTTCCGCAAGGCCCCCGCCGGGCGCCACGTCGTCAAGATCTGCCGGGCAGAGGCCTGCCAGGCCGTCGGCGGCGAAGCCCTTGGCGAGGCGGTTCTGGCCAAGCTCGGTCTAGACTGGCACGGCACAACCCGCAACGGTGCCGTCACTCTCGAACCTGTCTACTGTCTCGGCCTGTGTGCCTGCGCCCCTGCCGCGATGGTCGACGGCAAGGTCATCGGCCGTGTCACCGAAGATCGCATGACGCGTATCCTCCAGGAGGCCGGTGTATGAAGATCTTCGTTCCCCTGGATAGTGCTGCCAAGGCACTGGGTGCCGATGAAGTTGCCGCAGCAATTCAAATCGAAGCCGGCAACCGTGGTCTCGATGTCACCGTGGTACGCAATGGCAGCCGTGGCATGGTCTGGCTGGAACCGCTTGTCGAAATCGAAATCGACGGCACCCGCAAGGCCTTTGGCGCCGTCACAGCCGAAGACGTTCCTTCTCTTCTGGACGGCACGCTGGAAAGTCTCGGCACGGTGGAAGACATCCCCTTTTTCGCCCGCCAGACCCGGCTGACCTTTGCCCGTTGCGGCCTGATCGATCCGCTCAGCCTCGCCGAATACGAAGCCCATGGCGGACTTGTCGGCCTGAAACGCGCTCTTGCTCTCAGCGAAGAAGAGATCGTTACGGAAGTCACCAACTCCGGCCTGCGCGGCCGTGGTGGCGCAGGGTTTCCCACGGGTATCAAGTGGGACACGGTCCGCAAGGCAGTTTCGGCGCGAAAATACATTGTCTGCAACGCGGACGAAGGTGACAGCGGCACCTTCGCCGACCGCATGCTCATGGAAGGCGATCCCTTCACGCTGATCGAAGGCATGATCATCGCCGGCCTTGCCACAGGTGCCACCAAGGGCTTCGTCTATATTCGCTCCGAGTATCCGGACGCCATCGCAGTCATGGAAGCCGCCGTCAGGATCGGTCTCAAGGCCGGCCTGCTCGGCACGAACGTTCTCGGTTCCGGCAAGGCTTTCGACCTGGAAATCCGCACTGGTGCAGGCGCATACGTGTGCGGTGAGGAAACGTCCCTCCTCAACAGCCTGGAAGGCAAGCGCGGCATCGTGCGTGCCAAGCCGCCGCTGCCTGCGCTTGAAGGCCTCTTCGGCAAGCCGACCGTCGTCAACAACGTGCTCTCACTGGCAACTGTTCCGGTCATAATGGAAAAAGGCGCGGAGTTCTATGCCGGGTTCGGCCTCGGCCGCTCCAAGGGCACCATGCCGATCCAGATCGCAGGCAATGTCCGCTACGGCGGTCTTTTCGAGACCGCTTTCGGCATGCCTCTGGGTGAGCTGATCAACGATATTGCCGGTGGCACCGCCAGTGGCCGGCCGGTCAAGGCTGTCCAGGTTGGTGGCCCCCTTGGGGCGTATATGCCCGTTTCCAAGTTCAACACGCCGTTCGGTTATGAAGAATTCGACGGCCAGGGTGGCCTCATCGGACATGCCGGTATTGTCGTCTTCGATGACAGGGCGGACATGCTGAAGATGGCCCGCTTCGCCATGGAATTCTGCGCTGTGGAAAGCTGTGGCAAATGCACACCGTGCCGGATCGGCGCCGTGCGCGGTGTCGAGACAATCGACCGGATCGATGCTGGCGATGCAGGGGCTGTCCACCTGCTGACGGATCTCTGCGACACGATGAAAGACGGCTCGCTATGTGCCCTCGGTGGGTTCACGCCCTATCCGGTCATGAGCGCCCTTACCCACTTCCCTGAAGATTTTGCCCGCCAGAAGGAGGCCGCCGAATGACGGATCTCGCCAACATCCATGATGATCGCGACATGGGCACTCCGGCAAAGGAAGGCGCTCCGGTCACACTGACCATCGATGGCTTCGAGGTCACTGTGCCGGAAGGCACATCGGTAATGCGCGCGGCCTCTGAAATCGGTCTTCAGGTTCCCAAGCTTTGCGCCACGGACAGCATCGACGCCTTCGGCTCCTGCCGCCTTTGCGTGGTCGAGATCGAGGGCCGGCGCGGCACACCCGCTTCCTGCACCACACCGGTTGCGCCGGGCATGGTCGTTCACACCCAGTCCTCCAGAGTCAAGCAGATCCGCAAGGGCGTGATGGAGCTCTACATCTCCGACCATCCGCTGGACTGCCTGACTTGCGCTGCCAATGGCGATTGCGAGTTGCAGGACATGGCCGGCATGGTCGGCCTGCGTGATGTCCGTTACGAGCCGGGCCGTAACCACTTCGAACAGCGTACCTCTGTTGGGCCGAACCCGGAGTATATCCCGAAGGACGTATCAAACCCCTATTTCGCTTACGACCCGGCCAAATGCATCGTCTGCTCGCGTTGTGTGCGGGCCTGCGAAGAGGTTCAGGGCACCTTTGCCCTGACCATCGAGGGTCGTGGTTTTGAAAGCCGTGTTTCGCCGGGTGCGGCATTCGACGATTTCCTGTCTTCCGACTGCGTGTCCTGTGGCGCCTGCGTGCAGGCCTGCCCAACCGGCACGCTTCAGGAAAAATCCGTCATCGACCTGGGAACACCGGAACGGTCCGTCGTCACCACTTGCGCCTATTGCGGCGTCGGCTGTTCGTTCAAGGCTGAACTCAACGGCGACGAACTGGTGCGCATGGTGCCTTACAAGCACGGCAAGGCCAATCGCGGCCATTCCTGCGTCAAGGGTCGCTTCGCCTATGGCTATGCGACCCACAAGGACCGGATCCTCAACCCGATGATCCGCGACAGCATCGAGCAACCCTGGCAGGAAGTTTCCTGGGACGAGGCCCTCGGCTTCGCCGCCAACCGCCTGCGCGGCCTGCAGGAAAAACACGGCCGCAAGTCCATCGGCGTGATCACCTCAAGCCGCTGCACCAACGAGGAAACCTTCCTGGTGCAGAAGCTGACCCGGGCGGTCTTCGGCAACAACAACACCGACACCTGCGCCCGCGTCTGCCACTCTCCGACCGGCTATGGCCTCGGCCAGACCTTTGGCACCTCTGCGGGGACGCAGGATTTCGATTCCGTCGAACATACCGACGTCGTCATCGTGATTGGCGCCAACCCAACCGACGGTCACCCGGTCTTTGCCTCCCGCCTGAAGAAGCGTCTGCGCGCCGGTGCCAAGCTGATCGTTATCGACCCGCGCCGCATCAACCTGGTGAAATCGGCTCACATCGAGGCGTCCCACCATCTGCAGCTGCGTCCCGGCACCAACGTTGCCGTGGTAACCGCCCTCGCCCATGTCATTGTCACCGAAGGCCTTTTCGACGAAGCCTATATTCGCGAGCGTTGCGACTGGGACGAGTTCCTGACCTATGCCGACTTCGTCCGCGATCCGCGCCACAGCCCGGAAACCAGCGAAGGCCTGACCGGCGTTCCGGCGGAAGAGCTGCGCAAGGCGGCCCGCCTGTTCGCGACCGGCGGCAACGGCGCGATCTACTACGGCCTCGGCGTGACGGAACACAGCCAGGGTTCGACCACGGTCATGGGCATTGCCAACCTTGCAATGCTCACGGGCAATGTCGGGCGAAAGGGTGTCGGCGTGAACCCGCTGCGCGGCCAGAACAACGTCCAGGGCTCCTGCGACATGGGCTCCTTCCCGCATGAGCTTCCGGGCTACCGCCATGTGAAGAACGAGGACGTCCGCGCGATCTTCCAGGACGTCTGGGGCGTGGAGATCGATGCCGAGCCGGGCTTGCGCATCCCCAACATGCTGGATGCCGCTGTCGATGGCAGCTTCAAGGGGCTCTACTGCCAGGGCGAGGACATTCTCCAGTCGGACCCCGACACCAAGCATGTGGCAGCCGGCCTTGCCGCCATGGAATGCGTCATCGTTCACGACCTCTTCCTGAACGAGACCGCCAACTACGCCCATGTGTTCCTGCCCGGTTCCACATTCCTGGAAAAGGACGGCACCTTTACCAACGCCGAACGCCGCATCAACCGCGTGCGCAAGGTGATGGCGCCGCGCAACGGCTATTCAGACTGGGAGATCACCCAGAGGCTCGCCAACGCCATGGGTGCCGGCTGGACCTATAGCCATCCGTCCGAAATCATGGCTGAAATCGCTGCAACCACGCCCTCTTTCGCGGGCGTTACCTACGATCTTCTGGAAGAAAAAGGGTCGGTGCAATGGCCCTGCAACGAAGCTTCGCCGGATGGCACACCGCTCATGCATGTCGATGGCTTCGTGCGTGGCAAGGGCCGGTTCATCGTCACCGAGTATGTGGCGACGGACGAGAAATCCGGGCCGCGCTTCCCGCTGCTTCTGACCACCGGCCGTATCCTGTCCCAGTACAATGTCGGTGCCCAGACCCGGCGAACCGACAACGTGATCTGGCACGATCAGGATCTTCTGGAAATCCACCCGCATGACGCAGAAAACCGCGGACTGAAGGAAGGCGACTGGGTGAAGCTGGCATCGCGTTCCGGAGAGACCACCTTGCGGGCCCATCTCACCGACAGGGTCAGCCCCGGCGTCGTCTACACCACCTTCCACCATCCGGACACCCAGGCGAATGTCATCACAACCGACTTCTCCGACTGGGCCACAAATTGTCCGGAATACAAGGTGACGGCGGTTCAGGTCAGCCTGTCCAACGGACCGACCAACTGGCAGGAAGACTATGCCGCCCAGGCAGCTATGTCCCGGCGGATCCTGCCGGCTGCGGAGTAACTGGTGATGGATCGCCCACTCTCCGGCTCCATGCCCGGCCGTGCCGTCCACGCGGACGGCCAGGTGGCGGTCGCGCGAAGCCTGCCGGAGGAAAGCCCTGTTGCGCTCGTGTTCGATGGCACCACGCAGGCGGTGATGATGGCAACGCCGGGCGATATTGCCGACTTTGCCGTCGGCTTCGCCCTGAGCGAAGGCATCATCAGCTCGATCACCGAAATCGAAGCCTTCGAGGAGGTCTCTCATGACCGCGGCATAGAGGCTCGCCTTTGGTTACGCGCAGACCGCTCGAAACGGCTTCTTGCCCGCCGTCGTGCCATGGCCGGTCCGGTTGGTTGCGGCTTGTGTGGCATCGAAAGTCTGGATCAGGCCCTGCGGCCTTTGCCGAAGGTCGACGCAACAACAGTCCTGTCCCGCCTGGATGTGGCCAGAGCGACCGATGCGCTCAGCCGGCTGCAGCCGCTTCGGGACCAGACGCGCGCCACCCACGCCGCCGGTTTCCTCCAACCGGGCAAGGGTGTGGTCGTGGCGCGCGAGGACGTTGGCCGCCACAATGCGCTCGACAAGCTGATCGGCGCCCTTGCCCAAGCCGGGACCGACCCCGCAACCGGCGCCTTCGTCCTGACCAGCAGGCTGTCGGTGGAACTGGTGCAGAAATGCGCCTTCGCCGGCTGCCCGGCCCTGATTGCCGCCTCGGCCCCGACGTCGACCGCACTCCGCCTCGCCGACGAGGCCGGCATAACGGTCGCCGCATTTTCAAGGGACGGCGGGTTTGATCTTTACGCGCATCCAGAGCGCGTCTTATCCGGAGTTGCAGATGTCGCCTGAAAAGATGGTCTATATGGCCAACCAGATCGCCACCTTCTTCAAGACCCAGCCAGGCATTGACCAGGCGGAGAAGGTCGCCAGTCACCTGAAGGACTTCTGGGAACCGCGCATGCGCGACCAGTTGAGAGCCCATGTGGAAGCCGGCGGTGTCGGTCTCGACGCGGTCGTCCTGGAAAGCGTGCGCAGGCTCTGACGGGAGGGTTTCCCTCTTCCTTGCCACGCTACTGAAATTCGGAAAATCTGCAGCTGCGAATATGCGGCCCATCCTTCGAGACGGACCTGACGGTCCTCCTCAGGATGAGGTCGAAAGGGAGATCTCGGCCTCGCAACAAGTACAACCTCATCCGGAGGAAGCGCGAAGCGCTGTCTCGAAGGATGGGCCAAAAACTCCGGCCTCTTTTCAAATAAGACTACCCGCCGGCAGATACCCCGGCCGCTCCGCTGCCCGCAAGCGCCCCATCCCCGCGCCGTTCCCGCCCCCGGTAGCGGACAAAGGTCTCCAGCCCGACCAGGGCATTCCTTTCAGACCCCTGAACCGATCTCGCCAGCAGTCCGGCGAGATGCGCTGCCGCCGCGCTGGCGCCGCGAATATCCTCGCGCCCGGCAGCCATTGGACAGGCACCGAAGGTGGCCTGCGGCAGATCCAATTTTGACAGCTCCGCCTTGCCGCAGCGGGCATCGCCCTGAACGGACAGAACGCCGTCATACGCAGCCGGGTAGGCCTGCCCGCCACGGGCGGGTGCCGAGGCAACCATCAGGCACCCGGCGCGCTGCAACCTTGCCACGGCAACGGACAGTTCAACGGAAGAGCGCGCCATACCGAAGGCACACAGGACAATGTCGGGCGGATCTTCGGCCAGCCAGCTGAAGGCAGCGCAGATAGTGTCAAGCGTGGTTGAAAGCTGCCCCGGAAACACAACGGCGTTGAGAAGCAAAACATCTTGCGCATGAGTGCACACGGTCTGCGCCATGGCCGCGGCATGCCCTGAGGCAAGTTCAGCGCCGTCCGGCCTGCAGAACCATTCCTGTCCTGCCAGGCCCGGCCAGTCACCCGGCAAGGCGCCGTCTATCAGCCCGACCCTGATCAAGCCCCGACCTCTCTTGCTTGCAGCACCAGCTCACTGTCAAAGGTCCCATACCGTTCCGTGTCTCCATGCGTGACGACAAGGCGGGTACGATCACCAAATCGGGTATCTATCCGGATCATGATCCGTGACACCCGGTCCGCATCAACCTCCGAAAGGCTTTCATCCAGGATCAGCACCTGGAACGGCTGCAACAGGGCGCGGGCAAGGCACAGCCGCTGACGTTCTCCGCCGGAAAGGTCAAGCCCTCCTTCGCCAAGAGCCGTTTCAAGTCCCTTGCCAGAAAACCGGTCCTCCAGCTCCACGAATTGCAGAACGGCATGCATGTCTTCCTCGGCTGCCTCAGAAGACCCGAGACAGAGATTGTCCGCCACCGTTCCGGAAAAGACATGCCCCTTTTGCGGCACGAGGGCGACAACCGTGCGGAGATCTTGAAGAGAGAGATGACGTAAGTCCGTACCATCCAGAAGGATCGTTCCGGTCTTCGGGTCGTCGTGGCGTTGAAGCAGCGACAGAAGCGACGTCTTGCCGACGCCGGACGGACCGCTCAGCCGGATTTTCTGTCCTTTGGGGACGATGAGGCTAACATTCTCAAACAGCGGCACGCCGCCATCCGGTGCATAGGCAACACCTGCCAGCACCAATTCACCACCACCGGCAGTCAGAGGCACAGGTGAAACCGGGTCCTGGACATCCGGTACGGCACTCATGATCCGGTCGAGCCGGTCAAGCGCCGCTTTCATGCGCGCCTGTCCGTGCCAGAGGGAAATGAGCGACTGCATCGGCCCGATCAGGAATGCGAGGTAGGCAGTGAAGGCGATCAGGGAGCCGAGCGGCATGGTGCCGTCGATCACCGCGAGCCCGCCAACCAGAAAAACCGCACCACGCAGGATCGCCGTCAGCACCATCGGCACCGCCCGGGTCACCTCGTTCCACATCTGCGCAGACATCAATGCTGCGACAAGGCCCTGTTGGCGTGTTTCGATCCGTTTTGCCGCAGTTCCGGTCGCATTCAACGCCCGCAGCGCGGAAAGCCCGGTGATCGTCTCCGCAAGCCCGGATGCGAGCACACCCCGCGCTTGCCGTACCTCGCTTGCCTTCGCCTGGGTCACGGGACGGGCACGAGCGAAAAACAACAGTTCGACTGGTGCCAGTGCCAGTGCAAGAAGAGCCAGCTTGGGCGCCAGCACAAACAACATGACCAGGCCGCCCACCAGTCTCAACAGGCTGCCACCACCATTCACCAGAACGGCAAACGTGAATTGCTGTACTTCCCCGGCATCGCCATCAAGGCGGCTCATGAGTTCGCCGATGGATTGTTTCGCCTGCCAGCGGGGAGACTGGGCAAGGATCCTGTCGACGGCCGACCGGCGCAGGTCCTTCAGCAGCCTTGCCGAAAACCTCAAGTGCAGCAAGGAATTCAGCGCGCCCAGCGCCAGTGCTGCCAGGCCAACCCCGAAAAGGATGGCTACAAAGACCACAAGCGCGTGCTTGTCGCCAGCCATCAGGCCCCGGTCGATGACCAGCTTGGTCAGGTAAGGCGGCACAAGCGCCGCAGCTGCCGCCACAAGGGACAGGAGGAACAGCATTGCCAGCGGCCAGCGGTATGGCTCGACCAGCGGCACCAGCCACGCCGCCTCACGGGTGCCGAAGACCCGGTTGAACAGCCCACGCAGCACCGAAGGCCGGGACGACATGGTCCCGGCCCGGTCTGCTCCTCTCAAGGAAACTGCCTGTTTCATCCGTATTCCTTGTTTGCAACCTCCCCCATTGTCGTCCCCGCGAAATCGAGGACCCGGTAATTACCGGCAATGAGATTGGAGCACTTCAGTTGCCACCGGGAATACCGGGTCCCGATTTGCCGCTGATGCGGCAAATCGGGATGACAACCGGGGGCCTGGCAGGTTCGGTTCTCCCCTAGCTTCCGGTGCTGATCACCTGCATCGTACCGGCAGCCATGTCTCCACCGGAAGGCAGAAGAATTTCGCCGATACGTTCCAGGGTCTCTGCATCATAGACGCCAATGTCGTCATTCGTACCACCGACATAGATTTCCTTGCCGTCGGACGAGATGTTCACACAGTAATAGGTGTGCGGCAGGTCGACCCGCTTGATCAGCTCTTTCTTCTCGACATCATGCTTGGAGAGCTGGGTGTAGACACCGTAAAGCTTGCTCTTGTCGTTGGGGTCACGCACGGCGGAGAACATGATCACTTCCAGGCTGGCAAAATCCGCGATGTCGGCTTGCCCGGTCGTCAGATCGACCGACTGGTATCCCCAGACGAAATCGGCAATCTCGCTCATCGACTCGTCGGTGAACTTGGCGGCCGAATAAAGCAGCATGAACTCGTCTGCCTGCGTGCCGATGGGCCAGAAGGCAAGGACGTCCGGCGGAGAATAGGTCGGCCGGTCCCAGGTGGCATTCTTGATCTTGATGGAGATTTCGCCGGTCTTCGGGTCAATCGCATAGATCTCATGCCCGGCGGCATAGAGCATGCCGTCACGCCCGGTTGCCATCACCGTCATTCGGCGCGGGCTCGGGAATGTGCGGGCCGGTTTGGCGTCAAGACCGGCTGCCGTCTCATAGACCGCGATTTCCGGTTCAAGAACCTCGTATCGGTCGGCAAGCAGCCGAACCGGATTGCGCACCGTGTAAACCTCCTTGCCGTCCTTGGAGACGGCAAGCGAGGCAATTGTCTTGCGCCGGATGTCGCCTTCCGACTGATGCGCGGAAAACACCGTCTCGCAGGTGGCAAGGTCAATACCGAAAACATCCTCCCAGCGATTGCCGAGGATATAGGCGATCTTGTTGTCCGGCGAGACAACGATGACACCGGGGATCAGGTTGAAGTCGAGCTTGCAGTCGGTCTCTATCGTCCGTGCCTTGGCGTCGATCACGTAAAGCCGGTCGGGCTTTGCGGCCGTGACAATCAGATCCTTGGCGAGGGCCGGCAGAGCGGTAAGGCTCAAGGCCAGGGCTGCGCTTGCCGCAGCAATAAGGTTTCGCATCGGGTTTCTCCGAATATCTTGAAGGGCGTCAGCCGGTCAGGTTTCGCTGTCGGACGGGAAAACCGTTCCGAGCGAGCGCCAGTCCTTGCCGGCATTGTCGGCATCGGCGTTCCAGTTCCGATAGGAATTGATGGTGTCCGGCACCTGGGCCGGCCACCAGCAAGGGTCCGAACAGCCATAAAGATCGGCCTCCATCGGTTGGCACAGGGCCGCGACACCGCCGAACGGGTCGACTTCCCAGCCGGGATCGAGGGTCGATGTGCAACCAACCACAACGGTCTGCATGGCCCGCACTTCGTCCATCTTGTCGGTTTCGACCGCAGTGACGACGCGGTCAGCTTTCTGGTTCAGGGGTTTCAAGTGTCTCATTTGCCGAATGCCCTCCGAGGCATGATGTGATCCGAAAAGAAAGCCGGAGCGCCGGCGATCAACTCGCCATAGACGCCGATACCAAAATCCACCCAGTCGCGCATGAGGTCGCAATAGTGGTAGGTCGGCTTCATCGGATCGGAGAAATGGGCGTAACTCTCGTGGTAGCAGCCACCCGCGCAGATGTTGCGGATGCGGCAGGTGGAGCAGCCCTTGTCAGTGCGGTCTGCCCGGTCCTCGATGAAACGGGCGAGCTTCTGCTTTTCAATGCCGCCGTCGACCGTGCCATAGGTCTCCATGTCGGACCCGGTGAACCGATGGCAGAGATTGAGACCGCCCTCGTGATCGACCGCCAGCATGCCGAGCCCTGCCCCGCAAGGCAGTGCCTTTGACCGGCCTTCGTAAAGGTCGTTCATGAGCTGGTGCATGTTGGAAAAGCCGATGTTGCGGCCAAGAAGCGCTTCATCCCGGTAGTGCCGTCCAAGACGTTTCATCTCGTCGAACACTGTCTGAAGCTCGTCGCCGGTCAGGTTGAACGGCGCGATGGGACCGGAGGTCACCGGCGAGAAGCCGACTTCATGAAAGCCGATTTCGTTTTTCAGGTGATCCCAGATCTCGTAGACGGCAGTCACGCCATGGGTCAGCGTCACTCGCCCGCCGACCGGGCGGGAGGTGTAGCGTTCCAGCAGCATCCTCGTCTTGGAGGCAACGACGTTGTAGGTGCCCTTGCCGCCGACTGTCTTGCGGTTCTTGTCGTGAAGCGCCTTAGGCCCGTCCATCGAAACGGTCAGACCGAACCGGTGTGCATTGAGCCAGTCAACGATCTCCTCGGTCAGAAGTGTCGCGTTTGTCGTCAGGGTAAAGTCGACACGCTTGCCGAGAGTGCCGAAACGGTCTTCCGCGTAGGCAACGACTTCCTTGATCAGGGCCAGGTTGCTGAGAGGCTCGCCGCCGAAGAAGACAACATTGTAGCTGTCCCGGTCGGGGCTTTCCGCCAGCAATAGTTCGATCGAGCGCTTCGCCGTTTCGAACGCCATGCGCCGGCCCTTGGACGGCGTATCCAGATCTTCCTTGTAGCAATAGGTGCAGGAAAGATTGCAACCCGTGTTGACGTTGAGAACGATCGTCGTCAGCGGGAAGTTCTGGATGTGGATAGGCGGCCGTTCCGCCCGTGGCGGGCGGCCGTCGGTGATAATGTCGAGATCGAGAAACGAACGGATCCGCTCTGTCACCTCGAGCGGATCGACCCGGCCGCTGAACCGTTCCCGGACATCGGCTTCGGAAACCCTGGTCCGGTCTCTGAAGAGGTCGATCACGTCATTGTCGAGCCGGTCGATCTCGAACAGAGATGTCGTCGGCACGTGGAAGAGCAGATGGCGTCCGTCAACTTCGACCCGGTGCGCATTCTGCGGCTGAAAAAAGAGATATCCCATGATTACAAACTCCTGTTTCAGCGGATCGGGGGATCGTTCCAGCGCTGCACCGTGACGATGAGCTGACCTTCGCCGGTCGCCTCTCCGCTGGTTGCCAGCACCTTCAGATTGCCCGCATTGTTGGTGGAGAACGGACGCTCGGTATTCGGGCCCGCAACGCCAGGCATGAAGATGCCGAGCGTCTCATCCATCACACCTGCATATTCCGTATCTTTCAGGTGCTCGGCCTCTTCGTTGAAGGGCGCAACCGACCAGGATGCCGGCACGGAGCCGATGCGGATATCGTCCTCGGTCCCCGGCTGACCGTCCGGACCATTCCAGTAACCGACCGCATCGAAGCGGGCGGGTACCTTGCCGGCAGACCCGCCACCACCGCCGACACGGGCAACGGCAAAGGCCGGCTCCACCTTCAGGCTGTCGACATGGCTATAGACCGCCAGCGTCTCATCCGTGGCGGTGTCTCCGGACGCAACCGTGATCAGGCCATCGGTATCCGCCGCGGGAGAGACTTCAATTGCGGATCCATAGGCGTTGGCAGCGCCACCGGTGGCTTCAAGCGCACCGCTGAGGGCAATATCGCCAAGCCCAGTGCCAACGATCTGGACCGTAGCGCTGCTGCCGGCCGGAACCGTGGACGGCACGACGCCGACGACCGCAGGAGTCCCGCCAGCCCTGGCCGCCTTGAAGGAGCCTCCCAGACTATCTTCGGCATGTAGGAACTGGCGGCCGCTCAAGCTGCTGCCATCTTCCGAAATTGCGAGGATCTGCCGGTACTTCGTTCCGCCAATGTCCAGGTTGGCGCGCCATTCGTAGCCGGTATAGACGTTCAGCTTGCCCTCTAGGGTCAGCTCCTCGCCGCCGACGGTCATCAAGGTGCCGGAAACCGTATAGGGCTGACTGTCACCTGAGACTTCAAGCGTGCCGTAGGCTTCGCCCTTCTCCGGCAGGCTGGTTGCGAACACCCAGCTTCCAGCGGCCTCCGGCTTTTGTGCCTCCAGCCAGGTGTTCCAGGCGTCGGACTCGAGCGGATAGCGCTCGGCCAAAAGCGGCACCACTTCCTCGCGGGCCAGTTTCAGCCATTCACGATCACGCCCGAGCGCCTGATATTCCAGGGTTGGCCATTGACCGACATGGAAATCGATATGGAGCGCCCATTCCTCCTGTGTGCGCCGCTGAAGCTTGAAACGAGCGGCTGAATGGCAACGGGAGCACATTTCGCCGAGCGGGGCCTCAACCTCTTCCAGGTGTGCAGGTTCACGTTCCAGAACGTAGCGCAGTCCTTCGGTTTCGCTGGGGGCAAGACCTTGCGTATCCGAAAGGTAGTGCACCAGCTCGCTCTGCACGGCAGGCTCTATTTCCATGCCGTGGAAGAGCCGCATGCGAACGATGGTCATCAACCAGCCTTCGGGCGTCTTTCGCTGACCGCTGATGCGGCTGAGCGCCCCATTGTCGTCGGCCATGTGACAGCCGCTGCAATTTTCCTCCAGAAGCGTGGCACCATCCTGCGCCCCCGCCGGAAGAGGCATCAGAAGCATTAGCCCGGCAAGACCGGCCAGATGCCCCTTTCGCATTCGTTTGATCATGCTGTTTCCCTCATTTTGGTCTGCTGTTGTTTTGTGCGGCTCAGCGAGCCATGCAGAAGTCCGCGGCTTTCAAGCCAGCTGAAGGCGGCCTTGAGCGCGGGAGACGGTGCGCCTGGCGGCGGCTGCGCCAAGGCGGAAGACGGAAAGAAAGGCTTCAGGTCGCCCACTGGAATGCCCGCGACATAAGCAACGCCGCCGGGATCCTGCGGCGTCACCAGCACTTCGCGCTCGACCAGGTGGTTACCTTCGACAACAACGCGCTTGTGCAGGCTGTTTTCGAACACGGTCGGATGGGACGGTTCGTCATCCGGCCATGAAACCCGTTCCGCCCAGAAAGGATTGTCGGAAAGGCCCGTTTCCAACCGGTAGAAATCGCGTCCCGTTCGCGCCTGACGCCAGAAGGTTTCCACGACGCGGTCACGGTAGAACCGGACGGCAAGACGGCTTCCATCCTCCGGGTTCTCGAGCATGGTCAACGCGCTCGGCACCGCGGAAAGCGCGGACGACAGGGCCCAGAACAGGCCGTGACCGGACAAGGGATCGATTGCAACCGCGGCATCGCCAACCGGGATGACCGGCAGCTTCAACCGGGGAGCTGCCAGAACAAGACCGGCCGAGCGGGCAATCAACGGATCCTGAAAGACGAGGTCCGAGAACCGGCCAGCAAGTTGGTCCTGGGAAAGGAACCGGGCCATTCGTTCCCGCAAGGCTGCTTGTCCGGCTCCAACGAGATCATCCGCGCCAACGGAAATCTGCAGCCAGCGGCCAAAACCCGGATCTTCCGCAACCCAGAGCCAGCCTTCAGGGGTGGCCTCCACATGGGTACCGGCGGCACCTGCAGCTTGCGTGGCCAGTCCTGCAATTGCCAGGGTCTGCGGCCCCTTGAGGCGCTGGGCGGTAGAAGTCTGCCGTCCGCGTGCGTCGATCAACAGGCGAGCGCGGATCTCCTCACCAGTCGTAAGCTTCAACACGACGCCGTGCTGTTCGTCGGATTTCAGGATCCGGGCAAGGCGTGCCTGCCGGGTCTGTGCGCCTGCCTCAATGGCTGCACGCCTCAAGGCCTCGTCGAAGACATGACGTCGAACCAGCCGCTCGCCATTGGCCGTTCCGGTGAGGCCAGCCCATGTCACGTGTCGGGGTAAGGGGTCGCTGGCAGCACCCAGCACGTCGCCAAGTCCCTTGGCAACAAGAAGCTGCGCCACCCGCTCGCCGAGGCCTTCCAGCCTGGGCCGACAGGTTGCCGGGTCGATCAGGAGCACGCTGAGCCCGGCACAAGCCAGCTCACGCGCTGTGAATGCACCGGCGGGTCCACCGCCGGCCACTGCCACATCGATGCAGGTCACCAAATCTGTTCCCTCGTCCGGCCGCCCAAGTTTTCAAGGTGCTGAACCGGATCTCTCTGTGCCTGCCATTAGAGAGAGGGCTTTTTCGTACTTCTCGACAATTTCGGCCAATCTTTGCCGGCCTATTGAAATCCCGAACTGGTCAATTGCAACAACTCCGGAACTCTGCTGTAGTTGAAGCTTCCACTTGCCGTTTACTGCGGCAGGTGGGCCAAGCGGGACTTTCGGGAGAGGCGGGGGTCATGCCAACAGGTGCCACGATCATCGCAGGTGCCTTGAGCGGTCTGCAGTCAATGCTGATCGACAAGGGGCTGGAGCCGGCAGCTCTGGGACGCCAGAGCGGCGTGCCTGTCGACGCCTGGCAGGACGCACACTTCGAAATCCCGCTTTATGCGTTTGTCGAGATCTACGAGCACGGCGCCGCCATGCTTGGCCAACCCGGCATCGGCTGGCAATCAGGACCCAGGCTCAACCTTCACGACCTCGGCGAACTGGGTGAAGCCCTTCTGACTGCCTCCACCGTCGGTTCTGCTTTGCGAACGTTCGAACGCTTCATCAAGTTCATCCAGAGCGAGACCGATCTGCAGCTGACCGTTGAAGACGGCGTTGCCACCCTCACCTACCGTATCCTCAATCCGGATATCTGGCCGCGCAGGCAGGATGCGGAATTCACGCTTTCCGTCCTGACAGAGCTTATCCGGCGTGGTGCCGGACCCAACTGGCAACCGGATCTCATCTGCTTCGAACACACGGCGGCGCGCCCGCTGTCGATCTGGGCGGAAACCGCGGGCAGCTTCTGCCTGTTCGACTGTGAAACGAACGCGCTCAGCTTTCCTGAAAAGGTCCTGTCCGCCTCAATGCCGCGCGACAGTGGCGGTGGCCATCGCAACGCTCTTGCCAGCTTGAGCGAGGCACTTGCCAACAAGGCCCGCACCAAGTCTTTGACCGCACGCACACGCACGGCCATCTACGAGGGTCTCGGCACCGGGACCTCCGACCAGGAAGCCGTTGCCCGGCGCCTCGGCCTTTCGCGCCGCAGTCTGCACAGGCATCTGGGTGAGGAAGGCTTGCGCTTCTCCACTCTCCTGGACGACTGCCGCTACCGCATAGCCCGCCATGCCCTTGTCGATACCAGCCATTCCCTGGCGCAGATCGCCTTCGAACTGGACTATTCCGACCAGACCGCTTTCGAGCGGGCGTTCAAGCGCAAGACCGGCATGACGCCGAAGCAGTATCGGCAAAGTTATGGCCGAACGCCTGCGCGCTAGCTGACGCCTGAGAGACTGACCAACAACACGTAGCTCGCCTCCACCCCACTTACGGCGCCCCTGCAAGTTCGGGATGCGAATAGGCCTGCGGGTAAGGCATTGGCCGGAACGGCCCTAGCGGCACGACGTTGTTCCAGGAGCGCCCGAAATACCCCTGCCTGCAGTGGACCAGCGAAGAACTGTCGGCAACACCCGGCAAGGCATGCACCCGGCACAGCCAGTGCCAGAGATTGGGATAGTCCAGGATCCGCGCGCCGTTCAGCTTCATGCGCACAAAATAGACAGGGTCGTGCCGGTAAAGCGTCGGAAACAGCCTCAGGTCGGCTTCCGTAAAGCTCTCCCCGGTGAGAAACGGTCCACCATTCGCTGCCAGCCGGTCTTCCAGCTCTGCCAGCATGGTGAAGTAACTTTCGTAAGCTGCCGCATAGACGCTCTGGTCGGAAGAAAAACCGGCCTTGTAGGCGCCATTGTTTATGCGTGTGTAGATTGCCTCGTTCAGGGCATCGATCTCCGACTGCAAATCCATATCGTTCGGATAAAGGTCAGGCCTTTTTTCCCGAACTATCGCACTGCCCAGCGTCTCGGCATGCGCGTTGAGCATGCGGATGATCTCGGCGCTTTCGTTGTTGACGATGCGCTTTTGCTTCTTGTCGTAAAGGACCGGGACGGATCGTTCATCAGACCCTTCGGCGCGGTATATCTGTTGCACCAGGCGCAGCCCCTCGCCCGTCGCCGTTTCCTCAGTGCATTCCGGCAAGGGCGCACCTGTCAGGCTCGCAATCCGACCAGGGTTGAATTCCCAAAGGTTCTCCCCTGCCGGATCGTCTTTTTCAGTCCGGCCCGGAAAGGCGACATCCATGGAAACACCGGACTGAAGCCCGAGGATGTTTCGGGCAAGGGTTACACGGTGGCACCAGGGGCAATTGAGTGCGACAAACAGATGATATCTCCCGGGTTCGGCCGGGAAATCCGCATCGCCGATAGCAGACCGAAAGCCGCTGACACCGCGCACGAACTCTCCTTGCGCACGTCGACCGGCCGCATCAGACTGGTTTTCTTCCTTGGACAAATCGGCATTCGGCTTGGGCATCGTCTTCCTCCGGGGGCTGTCAGTCTAGAACCAACGAGCGGCCGGGCGCAAAACCGCACCCGGCCGCTTGTTGCCGTTATCCGCGCAGGCGATGGTGAAGAATGATCGGAACTGCCAATTCCTCTTCATCACTCAGGTGGCGCGCCAGCAGGCTTTCAATCGTCCCGGTGACCGGCTGCAGCTTGCCGGCTTCCTCACGCGCCTGCGCTTCGTCCAGCTGGACCAGCTTGATGGCGCGATTGGCGGTTCGCGAGAGCTGGAACAGCATCGCATCCAGCGCCTCGTGATCCTTCTCCAGGATCTCCAGTCCCTTCTCGAAACGCGGGTCGGCCTCACAGAGTTCCGGAAAGTAGCTCTTGTCTTCCCAGGTGTGGTGGCCATGGAGATTGCGTACCAGCAGATCGCCGTAACGAGAGAGCCTGGCAGCAAAATCGTCCGGGTCTCTCAGCTTCTCCAGATAGGCTTCCGTTTCGAGACGAACCAGTTCCGCCAACTGCCGGAACATCACATGTGCCCCCAGCCAGTTGCTGGTTTTCTCCTTGAAACCGGGATGTGCCTCCCAGGTATCGCGCGGATACGCATCCAGCAGAATGCGCATGTCCGCGGGCATTTCCGTGGTGCGAATTTCAATATCTGCGTTCATGACGTTTCCAATCTGATTGTTGGCGGGCCGGATCGGAAGACACCTGGCGTGAAACGGTCCGGCACTTCAGGTCTTGCCACAGATAGGAAGTTGCAAATTTCATAACCAGATATCAAAATCAGGGATCAACGTTCTGATTTGGAGAACACTTGGGACAGATAGAAGACCTGCGCCTGTTCGTTCAGGTGGTTGCCAGTGGCAGCATCTCGAAAGCCGCTGGAGAACTCGGCATTGCCAAGTCGGCCGTCAGCCGACGCCTGTCCCTCCTGGAAGATCGCTATGGGACCCGTCTCGTCGATCGCTCGCCCGGCCATTGGGACCTGACCGAGCCCGGGCGCGAACTCTTTCAGCGCGCGAGCCGCGTCGTCAGTGATGTCGATGATATCGAGGACGATTTCCTGAGCAGCGGAACAGCCCCTTCCGGGCCCTTGTCGATTTCGATACCCAGAGATTTCGGCCACGGTTTCCTCAATGTAGCGCTGATTGATTTCCAGGCTCGTCACCCGGATATCCAGCTGACCGTGGATTTCGATGACCGGCTGGTCGATCTGGCCAGAGAGAACTACGACTTTGCGATCCGTATCACCGAAACGCGGCCCGAAGATGCCATCACGCTGAAACTGGGTACCGTGGAGCATTGCCTCTTTGCCAGCCCCGACTACTTGCGCCAGCATCCTGCACCGCAATCGATCGAAGATCTGCAGCAGCACCGGCTTCTTCATTTCGGCTGGGCCAGGCGGACCGTTTGGGAGTTCCAAACGCAAAAAGGCAAGCGCCAGCAACTTGAGTTTCAGCCCGCACTCAATTCCAACAGTGGCGCGTTCCTGCTGGATGCAACCATCCTGGGGCATGGCATCAGCCGGCTGCCGGATTTCATCGTGACGGGCGCACTGGCAGCCGGACAGCTGGTGCCCCTGCTACCGGACATCGCTGTGCCGGCCTGGGGCATCTATCTGCTCCACGCCCGTGAACGCCGCCTCAACCGTCGCATGCGCCTGTTTGCGGAGGAGATCCGGGCAGCTTGTCTTTCCGGCCTTGGCAACGAGCCGCAAGTCCCTGCCCCGGACTGAAACCCTTCCGGACTGAAACCCTTGCAGCGCGAAGTCTAGATCAGCCGCGCCCCACGAACGGCATACCGGTTGCCATCACCGTCAACGTCAGCACATTGGCATCCAGCGGCAGGCTGGCCATGTAGGTGACGGCATTGGCGACGTGGGCCGGATCAATGGTCGGCTCGGAAGCGGTTTCGCCATTTGCCTGCAGCACACCACCGCTCATTTTGGCCGTCATGTCACTGGCCGCGTTGCCGATGTCAATCTGGCCACAGGCAATATCGAAGGGGCGTCCATCCAGTGCGGCCGATTTCGTCAGGCCGGTAATGGCATGTTTGGTCGAGGTGTAGGGAGCCGAATTCGGTCTTGGCGTCGTGGCCGAAATCGAACCGTTGTTGATGATGCGCCCGCCTCTTGGTTCCTGCGCCTTCATCAGCCGGAAGGCCTGCTGGGTGCACAGGAAGGCACCAGTCAGGTTTGCCGCCACGACAGCGCTCCATTCCTCGAAAGAAATATCTTCCAGTGGAACGGACGAATTCGAGATCCCTGCGTTGTTGACCAGGAGATCGAGCCTGCCGAAAGTCTTCGAGATCTCGTCAAAAAGCATCTTCACAGATGCCGGGTCACCGACATCAGCGGCAATCCAAGAGACTTCATTGCCGCTGTTGCGGGAGAGTTCGGTCGCAGTCTTTTCAAGGACATCCTTGCGGCGGCCAGTGATCAGAACCCGCCAGCCGGCGCGGCTCAAACCAGCGGCAACTGCCTTGCCTACCCCCGTGCCGCCACCGGTCACAAGCGCGATCCTTCCCTTCACGTCAAATCCGTCTGCGGTCATGGGTTTCTGCCTTCCAGTTCATCTTCGATATGTATGCGGATGATGTCGTCAAAGCTTGCTTCCGCCTGGAACCCAAGGTCCAGCGCACGCCTGGCATCGAAATTCCTCGGCCAGCCCTCAACGATCCGTGCAATAGCTTCATCCGGTTCCTGGCGGATCAGCCTGACGGCCTTTTCCCCCGCGACCCGCCGCAAGGCCTCGATCTGCTCCCCGACAGTGGCGGAAAGACCCGGCAGCGTGACCGTTCTGCGTGGACCGATGCCAGCAGTGTCCATCCGCGCGGCATGAACGAAGAAGCCGACCGCGGCACGAGGGCTGGCGAACCAGTGGCGCACGCTGTCTTCCACCGGCAGAACAGCCTCCTGCCCGGCAAGCGGCTCGCGCATGATGTTGGAGAAGAACCCAGAGGCCGCCTTGTTTGGCTTGCCCGGGCGAATGCAGATGGTCGGCAGGCGCAGGCCTATGCCGTCGAAAAAGCCCTTGCGGGAATAATCGGCCAGCAGAAGTTCGGTGATCGCCTTTTGCGTGCCGTAGCTTGTCAGCGGCGTTGTAAAGAATTCATCGCCGATCTTTTCGGGAAACGGCTGACCGAACACTGCAATCGACGATGCGAAGATCACCTTCGGAAAATACGGCTCGCGTGCGCCTTCGATCCGGATCGCCTCAAACAACTCGCGGCTGCCGTCGAGATTGACCGCATAGCCCTTTTCAAACTCCTGCTCCGCTTCGCCGGAGACGATGGCCGCCAGGTGAAAGATGACATCGGGGCGCGAAGCGACCAGCGTCCGGGCGGCTCCTGCTTTCGAAAGATCCAAGGTGATCGCCTCGGCAATTCCGGGCAATGCTGCTGGAACTGTTGGCGAAACGGCATCGGCCAGCGTCAGTCGGGATACTTCAAAACCAAGAACCTCCGGCTGCGCAGCCAGCTTTTCAACCAGCTTGCGGCCAACCATACCGGCAGCGCCGATGACGAGAACATGCATGGAGGGTCTCCGCGGAACTTGATGGCAGGAACGTTCCTCGGGAGACTTGCGGAGATT
Organism: Labrenzia sp. THAF191a; assembly: GCF_009363335.1. Classification (GTDB taxonomy): domain Bacteria; phylum Pseudomonadota; class Alphaproteobacteria; order Rhizobiales; family Stappiaceae; genus Roseibium; species Roseibium algicola. The sequence continues at coordinate 3,589,184 of NZ_CP045333.1, read as the reverse complement.
GGACCGAAGGGCAAGGCGGATTAAGCGGAAAGGTGTTCTCCCGGCCGAAGTACAACCTGAATGCTTCGACATTCGGCCTGTGAGCGGCCCGCAATAAAAGTGATCCCCCTGAGCCACTTTCGCAGATCAGGGAGACAACGCGGCGGCTCAACCCGCCTTGATGAAGTTTTCCAGTTTGCCCAATGTCTGCTGTCCAAGTTCCACAGCACCAAAGCCCTTGGCTTCCTGGAATTCCGCAGCAGTGCTGAAGACCATGCCGAGCGTGACCTTCGTTGCGCCGTCTTCTTCCTCGAACGAGGCCCAGGCGTCGGCATGCTTCGGGCCATTCTCGCCCCAGAGCAGCGTATAGCTGAGCCGTTCGTTTGGCCGGACGTCCGTATAGAGATGGTGGTTCGGAAAAACCGTACCGTCTGGTGCGATCATGTCGAACACCCACTCGCCGCCTGCGCGCAGATCAATCCGGGTGGTGCGGCAGGAGAAGCCGTCCGGCCCCCACCATTGCGGCAGGGTTTCAGGGTTCATCCAGGCGCCCCAGACAACGGACCGTGGTGCGCGGATCACCCGCTGCAAGATCATCGTGCGCTCGGCAGCGCCTGCCAGATTGTTCAGGCCCGCATTGAAGCCGTCCCGATATCCGCCTTCCATATTCGCGGCCAGCGAGGAAAGCTGCACGGTTACGGACATGCGGCTGCTTTCACCCAGATCCGCGATCGACGCCGTAACAAGCGCGATGGACTGAGTTTCTCCTTCGCACGAAATCACCTCGTAATTCACGCTGCGCAGAGGTGGCTGAAGGTCCAGCCAACCGCATTCGCAGCGCATATCCGGCTGGCCATCCACCTTGCAGAGCGAAATTTCGCGTCCGCCCACCCTGGTGTCGGCTTCGAGAAATTCCACGGTAACGGCAGGTGACGGTGCCGCCCAGACAGCCCTTGCCGCCGGAGCGGTCCAGGCCTGCCAGAGGGTTTCGGCAGGAGCAGCCATGTCGCGCTCGAAGACAAGCGTCGCAAATCCGTTTCTTCCCTCGCCAGCCGCGTTGGAGGCTGTGTTGTTCAGAACCACGCTCTGCGTCATTCTCCGTTCTCCTTCATCACGTTCATTACAAACGCATCCAACCTGTCGAGGCGAGCCTCCCAGATGGCGCGCTGTTCATCGATCCACGTCCGCACCGGCTCCATGGCTTCCGGAACGATGGCGCAGGTGCGTATGCGTCCATCCTTGGCGGTGGTGATGAAACCTGCCTCCTCCAGCACGGAAAGGTGCCGCATGACCGTCGGCAGCTTCAGTCCGGTCGGCTCCGCAAGGTCTGTCACCCGCGCCGGGCCACTTGCGAGCCTTGTCAATATCGCGCGGCGCGTCGGGTCGGACAGCGCGTGGAACAACAGGGAGAGATCAGGATCATGCTTAGCCATATTGCTAAGTATTTCGAAATCCACATCAGGCGCAAGAAAAAACTTCGTCAATTAGCTAAGTTTTAGCCTAAAACGGTCAGCGCGATTAAAATAAAAGACTTTAACGTCAGATAGTTATAACCGAACCTTGAAAATTAATCGCAAGGGCGAACCTGGCCAATCTGCCGTCCATCCCCCCTGGCCGCAGAAGCCAACGTGCTTCGCACCCCGTCATCCCATCAGCAAAACCCGAGCCGGCATCCACAGCCCCATGGCCGTCATCATCAGGCTTTCGGTCAATGAAACAAAGCCGAGTGGAACGGAGGAACTGCCGCCAACGCAGGCGCATTTCAGCTCCCGTTTCTCCAGATAAACCGCCTTGAATATGCTGATAGCGCCCATCAGACCAATAAAGAAGGAAACCGGCGCCGACAGCCAGACCAATGCACCGGCCGTCATCAGGATACCGGCGAAGGCTTCGGCATAGGGATAGATCCTGGAATAGGGAACCCAGCGCCGCGCCAGCAGGTCGTAGTTGAGAAACATCGTGGAAAAACTCTCCACGTCCTGCAGCTTCTGGATTGCGAGGATTGTCATGGAAAGCGACACGAACCATTCCACGGCCCGCAAGCTGAGCAGCGTTCCATATTGATGCCAGGAGAGGCCAAGCGCCAGAAGCAGGGCCACTGAAAAGATGGCGATCACGGGCCGATAGGTCGTGTCGCTACGCTCCTCCTCTGGCGGATCAAGTTTGAAATAGACGCGCAAGGAGTCATAGCCCCCGATCCGCTTGTTGCCGACGAAGGTTTGTGGGGTCGTCTCGACACCGTGTTTTTCCATGAAGGCGTCTGTCTCCTCACGGGTGGTGAGGTGATGATCTTCAACCTCGAAGCCCTGCCGTTCCAGAAGGTCCTTCGATTTCAGGCCATAGGGACAGATGTGCCCGGGCATGACCATTCGGTAAAGCCTGGCGGTCTTTTGCTCGTCAGTGCCGTTCATCGGAAAAGCTCCTCAGTCAAACGGGATCCGACCGGGAAACGACCACTCACTTCGACATGATACTGATTGCGCAAGCATGCCTGTCCCGCACCGGTCGGCTGAAGTTTTCTGACAGGCAAACGCGGCGAGCCACGGATGGTTGCGAGGATCAGCCTCCACCTGGGTTCATCGCGCTTTCCAGCACGTCATAAACCTGGCGCTCGCCCATCTGGCTGACATTGAACCTCAGGAAACCGGTCATCGTCTGCGAAACACTGAAGACGTTGCCGGGGGCGAGCACGACGTTCCGGCGCAGCGCCGAGCGGGCAATGGCGGCTGCATCCCGGCCGTCCGGCAGACTGCACCAGAGATAAAAGCCACCCTTGGGGCTGAGCCAGGGCGTTATACCAAGTGGCTCCAGCCTGCCGGCAACCTCGCGCCGCTTCTTCGCAAGGCGCACCCGCAAGGCTTCCATGTGCTTGCGATAACTGCCGTCGCTCAGGACGCCATAGACAAGATCGCTCGCGACCGGTCCCGGGCCACCGAAATTGGTGGCCACTTGCAGGTCAACAAGCGCCTCGATCCAGTCCGACCGAGCGGCAATGTAACCGCAGCGCACGGAGGCAGACAGGGTCTTGGAAAAGCTGCCGATGCGGATGACACGCTCCAGTCCATCCAGAACGGCAAGGCTCGGCAGGGGTTCAGGCGCAAAGCTGCCGAATATATCGTCTTCGATCACCACCAGGCCGTGGGCTGTCACAAGGTTCAGGACCTTGTGCGCAACCTGAGGCGAGATCGTCGCGCCGGTGGGATTGTGAAGGCCGGAATTGGTGATGTAGAGCTTGGGCTTGTGCCGGGTCAGCGCTTCTTCGAACAGCTCGGTATCCGGTCCGCTGCGCGTGAACGGCACACCGGCAACCTCCACCCTGTGCGCCTTCAGCAGCGCCTGAAAGTTGAAGTAACACGGGTCATCGACCAGAACCGTGTCGCCCGGCCGCAAAAAGAAGCGGCAAATGAGGTCGATCGCCTGCGTTCCCGATGGCGTGAGCAGCACCTGGCCGGGGTTCACCTCAAGGCCTTCTTCCGAGAACTGCCGGGCGAGCAGATGGCGCAGGTTCAAAGCACCCCGAGTTTCGCCATAGTCGAACAGGTGGCCACCGCCGGTACGTGCCAGCGCGCGCAAGCCACGCTGCATGGCCTCGCTTGGCATCCAGTCCGCCGGCAGCCAGCCGCAGCCGGGTTTCAGAACATCCGGCCCGGCATCAAGCGACTGGCGCGACACCCAGAACGGGTCGATTTCCCGGTCAAGCTGCGGCCCGACGTCGGCGACCGAGAACGGACGGGCGGCATCGGCAACATAAAAGCCGGAGCCTCGACGGGCATAAATGATGCCCTCTGCCGCCAGCCTGTCGTATGCGGTCACGACTGTTGACGGCGACACCCGCATGGTCGCGGCAAATCCACGGATAGACGGCAGCTTTTCACCAGGTTGCAGCAACCGGCTGGCGATCTTCCGCTTGACGGCTTCCATTACCGTGGCCGTGCGTGTGTCCTGTTCCATTCGTTTGTCCGCTGAAGTGTATGGCAAGTGTGTACAGTACAGTTTTGCAAAATTGTATTGCACTGTCTCTGTCCTGACCAGCCCCTCCGGATTATTCCTGCCCCTGCAACGTGGCGTCATGGACGTTCAGGAAGAGGCTACGTTCGGCAAGCCTCGCTTTTGTCTGCTGGCCTCTCGGCTTCGCAAAAGAGCAGGACGGATGCGGCAGCCTCCCTGACACGCGAGTGAACCTCGAAAAACAAGACAGCAGAAGGACCGGATATGCAGGCATCGATGGCAGGATGGGGCAGCGGGCTCCTGGGCGTTCTCATTTTCAGTGGCTCCCTGCCGGCAACACGGGTTGCGCTCAGTGGTTTCAACCCGATGTTCCTGACCTCCGCCCGTGCCGTTGTTGCGGCGCTCCTTGGCATTGCGTTGCTGCTACTGCTGCGGCAGGCTCGACCGGAGCGGCGCGACGTGGTCTCGCTCTTGATTGTTGCGGCCGGTGTCGTCGTCGGCTTTCCGCTGCTGACGGCACTTGCCCTGCAACATGTCACTGCGGCCCATTCGATTGTCTTCATCGGTCTTCTGCCCCTGGCGACCGCCCTGTTCGGCATGTTGCGCGGCATGGAGCGCCCAAAGCCCCTGTTCTGGGTATTCTCCTGTACAGGCAGCGCGGCTGTCGGCGCCTATGCGCTGTCACAGAGTGCGGACCTTTCACTCAAGGGCGATCTCCTGATGCTGGCGGCGGTCATTGTCTGCGGCTTCGGTTATGCAGAAGGTGGCGCCCTCTCCCGCCGTCTTGGCGGCTGGCAGGTCATTTCCTGGGCACTTGCCCTTTCGCTTCCCGTCATGGGAACGCTTGCACTGCTGACATGGCCGGACAGTTTGACAGGCATCGAAATGCCCGCCTGGGTCGGGCTCGGCTACGTCTCGATTTTCTCGATGCTTGTGGGCTTCATCTTCTGGTACCGGGGCCTCGCCATCGGCGGCATTGCAGGTGTCGGCCAGTTGCAACTGCTGCAGCCCTTCTTCGGGTTGATGCTGGCCAGCCTGCTGCTGCATGAACCGGTGTCTTCAACCATGCTCCTCGTCACCACCCTGGTGGTGGGCTGCGTTGCCGGTGCCAAGCGCTTCGCCTGAAGCCTCTTCTTTCCGGCCCGCCGCACACGTCTTGCCCAACCGGAATTCGATTCCGCCTCCCTGAGAATTTTGCAATATGGTTCCGTATCGTGAAATTGCCTCCGCCGGGGCGTACCGGCGGATTTCGGCTGAATTGACTTAAAGGAAAAATGACATGGGTTTCTTTGATTTCGTGAAGGATGCGGGCAAGAAGCTGTTCGGCGATGACGAAGCGCCGGAAGCAAGCGCTGGAGCCATCGAAAAGGAAGTTGCCGACCTCGGCCTCGATGGCGACGTCAAGGTTGAAGTCAGCGGCGACACCGTCAAGATCGCAGGCGCAGCCCCTACCCAGGAAGCCCGTGAAAAACTGATCCTTGCCGTCGGCAACGTACTTGGCATTTCCAAGGTCGAGGAAGAAATCACGGTCGAAAGCAGCGAACCGGAAGCCAAGTTCCACACGGTGGTCAAGGGCGATACGCTCTGGAAGGTTGCCGAGGCGGCCTATGGCAACGGCGCAAAGTACCAGGCGATCTTTGAAGCCAACAAGCCGATGCTGTCCGATCCGGACAAGATCTATCCGGGTCAGGTGCTGCGCATCCCCGCCCTCTAAGTCCGAATTTCCGCAAGCCACGGCTTCCCCGTGGCTTGCTTCCTTTTCCGGGTGTTACCCGTTGCGCTCCATGTCCGCCCGCAGGGCCGGCACCGCTCAGAACCTCTCTCCAGGCATATTTTCCGAGACGCCCGGTCCCCATGCCTCCTGGGCAACCTCATAGCTGCGCCCTCGACTTTTCCGCTTTTCAAACGGCAGTACAAACTGCCGGATAGAAATCTGAGTATTTTTTTCAAGTTTTTTTACAAACCAGCCTCGACACCACCCTTAGAAATATGATTATAAAGCTCAAGTTTTCTCATTCAGTGGATTTGGGGCGGTTTTCGGATGGTGCGCCGGCTGAGCCACAGGCTTGTCCAATCGGTAATACTGCTGTTCCTGGTGTCCATTGCCGGCTTCGCCCTGTTGCGCCTGTTGCCGGGGGATTTTGCTGAAGTACTGCTGTTGTCCCAGATGGACGGCACCTTGCCGGATGCGGCTGCGGTCGACAGATTTTCAGCCGAAAACGGCTTTGACGATCCCCTGCCCGTTCAATACCTGCGCTGGCTCGGCAATGTGCTGACAGGGGATCTGGGCACTTCCTTCGTCACCGGAGAAAGCGTTTCCGCCGATATCCTGCTGCGGATACGCCAGTCACTGATCCTGGCACTGCTGTCGATCGGCCTTGCCCTTGTCCTTGCAGTGCCGATCGGCTGTTTTTGTGCCTATCACGCCGGAGGCCTTGCGGATCGTCTATTGGCGGTGGCAAGCGTTGCCGGCCTGTCCATTCCCAATTTCTGGTACGCGCTGCTGCTGGCGCTTCTGTTCTCGCTTACCCTCGGCTGGCTGCCGAGCTCGGGCCACGGCACGATTGCGCATGCGGTGCTACCGACGCTGGTCATCGCGACCACCATGACAGGCGTGATTGCGCGCTTCGTGCGGGCCAGGCTCTTGGACGAGTTCCACCATGCCTACATCCGCACGGCCAAGGCCAAGGGCCTCAGCCAGACGCGGATCCTGCTGCATCACGCCCTGCCCAACATCCTGCCTTCGCTCCTGACCCTGACCGGACTGCAATTCGCCCGTGCCTTTGACGGCATGATCATCGTGGAAACGATCTTCGCCTGGCCGGGCATCGGCAGCCTGCTGGTCGCTTCGCTGCTCAACCGTGACTACCCGCTGATCCAGATCTGCTTCCTGGTGATCGCCTGCGGCTACATCATCATCAATCTCCTGGTCGATTACCTTGTGACGCTGGCTGACCCGCGCGTTCAGGAGGCCATCTGAATGGCAATATCCCGACGCCTGCTTCAGACAAGACCTGATGCACAGAGCCGAGAAACGCGTGCCGGACTGCTGGCCCTTCTCATACTTCTGATCGTGCTGGCACCGCTCGCAGCGCCCTACCCGCCGGACCAGATAGACATCCTGAACCGTCTTGCGCCTCCGGGCTGGCAGCATTTTCTGGGCACCGACCAGATGGGCCGTGATGTCTTTTCCCGCCTCCTTTACGCTGGCCGCCTCACAACCGGCGCGGCCCTGCTGGTGGTGCTGGCGTCCGCGCTCACCGGCACGCTGCTCGGCTGCATCTCCGGCTATCTCGGCGGCTGGCCGGATCAGCTTCTGATGCGCTTTTGCGAGGGACTTTCTGTCCTGCCAGCACTGGCGATTGCCATGATCATCGCCGGAGTCATGGGGCTTGGCCTTGCCGTCGTGCTTCTGGCGCTGACTGCCGTGCACTGGACCGAATATGCCCGGCTGGTGCGCAACATGATCCTGGTGGAACGGGCCAAACTTTATGTGCAGGCGGCTGAAGCGCTCGGTTCGTCGCGCAAACGCATTGTCCATCGCCATCTGCTGCCGAACATTACCGCGCCTCTCCTGACCATGGCCGCCTATTCGCTCTCCTGGGTCATCCTCGCCTTTGCCGGGCTCAGCTTCCTTGGCCTTGGCGTGGAACCTGGAACAGCCGAATGGGGCCGGATGATCGCCGATGCGCGCAACCACATGCGCAGCCATCCGCATCTCGTCCTCGCCCCGGGCCTGTCGATCACCGCCTTCGTCATGCTGGTGAACCTGCTGGGCGACGGCATCGGCGACCGGATGCGCGCCCGCCACACCAACCTTTTGACCCTTCGAAAAACAATCCTCAAACCAAGGAGCTAATCCTCATGATCTCCCGCAGAACCCTGGTCCGTCTTGCCGTTTCCGTGGCAACGGCCGCCATGCTGAGCCTGCCGCACATGCCGGCGCAGGCCGAAGGCAGTTCAACGCTGACCGTTGCCACCATGTGGGAAGCCCTGCCGCTGTCGATGAAACCGCGCCGCAGCCGTTTCTTCAACGAAAGCGAGATTTTGGACACTCTGGTAAAGCTCGATTTCGACATGAAACTTGTGCCCGGTCTTGCCACGTCCTGGGAACGCGTTTCACCCAATGTCTGGCGCTTCCAGCTGCGTGACGGCGTCACCTTCCATGACGGCAGCGCTTTTGACGCGGAAGCCGCAAAGTTCTCGCTGGAGCGGGTGATCGCGTTGCTGCCCTATGCATCCGACCTGCTCAACATCAAGGAAGTCCGCGCCGTTTCCGGCCTTGAACTGGAAATCGAGACCAACGAACCTTTCACAGCCCTGCCAAACCAGCTGACCGACGCCATCACCGTCATCTACGGCAAGGCCTCGTTCGACGACAACGGCGAGTTCGTGAAGCCGGTCGGCACCGGTCCCTGGGTGTTCAAGGAGTACCAGAAGCAGGACCGCACCACCGTTGTACGCAACGATGACTATTGGGGCGAAGCACCCAAGCTGGAAGAAATCGTCTACCGCTACATCCCGGACCACAATGCCCGCGCGCTGGCCCTGGAAACCGGCGAGGTCGACTTCGTCGTCCACCTGTTGCCTTCCGATGTGGAACGCATGAAGGCCGACGAGAAGTTCGAAGTCTATGCCGAGCCGAGCGCAGGTCTCTATTACGGCGCCTTCAATGCCGGTGAAAACAGCGTGCTGCATGATCCGAAGGTTCGCCAGGCGGTAAACCTGATGGTTGACCGGGAGATCCTGGTCAAAGGCGCGCTCGACGGCATCGGCAAGCCGGCCTGGACTTTCTTTCCGCCGGAATTCCCGTGGGCCGCACCGGAGCTTTCAGCCTATTCCTTCAACCCGGAAAAAGCAGCCAGGCTTCTGACCGAGGCCGGTTACGAGAAAGACGGCAACACCTGGCAGAAAGACGGCGAGCCTTTGAGCCTGCGTATCCTCAGCTATTCCAGCCGCGCCGAAATGGCCACGATCAGCGAGACAATGGCCGCGCTTCTGCAGCAGCAGGGCATTGCCACAAAGCTGGAAATGTACACCTGGGAAGGCATGCTCGATCTCGTCAAGCAGAGCGACTATGACGTTTCCGTCGTCTTCTGGACCCCGGAAATGACCGGTCATCCGGATCTGCACCTGAAGTCGCAGTTCCATTCCAAGGCGGGCCTCAACTACCAGAACTGGGCGAACCCGGAATTCGACGCGCTCGTCGACAAGGGCCGCACGCTGGAAGAAGGTCCGGAAGCTCTGGAAACCTATGCCAAGGCACAGGAAATCCTGCAGACCGACGCGCCGATCATCCCGCTGGTTCACAAGATCTATGTGGCTGCCTCTAGCGAGGACGTCAGTGGCTACAAGGTCCATCCTTCCGGCTTCTTCTACAATTTCAAGGCCGTCAGCAAACAGTAACTGCGCCTGACCTTTGCCCGGACGGTTATCCGTCCGGGCCTTTCCGGGAGACCCGAATGGCATCCTGCCTTTTTCTGAAACCGATCAAGGGCGCCGGCAACGACCTGCCCGATGTTGGCGATTATGTGCCCGACATCGACGTGATCGGCCATTACGACCTCGAAACCGCCGACCTGTCGCGTTACCCCGCGCTCTGCCTGCCGGCCCATCTCGACCAGCGATTTTTTGGCAGCCTGACAGCGAAGATCGAACAGTTTCTGGATGCTGGCGGCACGCTGGTATTCAACGGCCATGTTGCCTGGCCAATGCTGCCCGAATTCCAGCCTTTCGTTCCCCTGAACCGCTTCTCGCTGGAAGACCTTCAGATCCACCGGTTGACCGACCACCCGGTGTTCGAAGGCGTTTCAACCGGGGAATTGACCTATCGACGGGGCGTTGCCGGCTTCTACGCCCGCGGTTTCAACCCGCCGCCGGAAGGCGCTGTTAGCCTCCACGGTGTCGGCCCGGACCGCCTGCCCTGCGACTGGGTCTATGAGCGCCCGTCCGGCGGTCGAATCTTCATGCATGCCGGCAATGATCTTTGGATGTACGTCGGCTCCAGCGACACAACGGCGCGCATTGCCCCGCAGCTCTGCGCCTGGGCCAGCGGAAAAGGACCCCAGCAATGACCACGCTCGCAGTGCTCGACGCCGGCACCTACTACCATCATCGCACCATTTACGAGCCACGCTACCGCGACTTTTTCGACGAGATCATCTACACGCGCGACCTGCCGGAAGCAGATTTATCCGGCGTCGATACCCTGCTTGTTTCCTGCCGCACGGACCCTTCGGTGCTGCGCCCCCGGCGCGAACAGATCGCCGACTTTCTGGCAAGCGGCAAGACCGTTGTCGCCATGGGCTCCACCGGACATCCGGACTGGTTGCCCAATGTGAACTGGACGGACACGCCGACCAATTTCTGGTGGTGGAAGGAAGGCGGCGAGATCGGCCTGAAGTTGGCAACGCCCGACCATCCCCTCTTCAACCGGCTCTCCCTGGCCGACGTCACCTGGCACTATCATGGTTATTTCCAGGTGCCAGACGGAGCGCAGTCGCTGGTCGATGTCGGAGATCTCGGCTCGATCTTCTACGAGGACACGGTTTCCACCCCCGGCCGCCTGCTGATCACGTCTCTCGACCCGATGTACCATCACGGCAGCTACTTCATGCCGGCGACAACCCGGTTTCTGGACGGGTTCCTGCCGTTCCTGAAAGGGACTACTGCAGAACTTGCGACAACGACATAAGCCTCCTGAGCGCAGCCCTTTCCGCTGCGTTCCCGATGCGCTTCGAGTGAAGGTGGCATTGTCAGAATTCGTCATGATTGTTCAGAATTGGTAGGTGGAACCAGCCTGACGATCCCCGGTATTTACGAATATGTTGAGCGGCACACGCCTGTGTCGAGGAAGTACATCAGGAACATACCGAGGAGTGGCGGCAGAGAAATTGGTTTCCGGCAATACCCACGTCGCGGCTGGAAAAGACCATTCTCGTCCCCCCACACGCAGATCCTGCGCTTAGACCGCCTCTCTTTTCCTGAAGATCTGACGATGGCGCGTGTGTCCCACGCCGCTCTGGCCGGCGACGCACTGCCAACTGGCGGTGCGTTCGCTGCCGGCACGGGCTTGTTCGTGGATCTCTCACCTCTTCACAGGGTGACCCCCAGTCCGCGCCGCGCTGCCTCGTCAGCGGATATGGCCGGCCCTATTCTGCCAAACCTTCGCTCTCCAGGGCATCGCGGACGGACTGCCGCCTTGCAACGTCGTCGGAATGTCGTTGCAAGGCTGGCCAGTCCGCAATCGAAAGCTTCTGATCGTCAAGCCAACGGCAAACGGTAAACAGATAGGCGTCGGTCAGCGAAAAGGCTGGGCCCATCAGGTATCTGTGCTGTTGGAGATGTCGATCAATCACACTCAGCCGCAGCGACAAGTGTGCGCGGCCTGGAGTAAGAAATGCCTCCGGCGTCTTTGGGCGAAACAGCGGACTGAAGCTTTTGTGAACCTCGGTTGCAATGTAATTCAGCCATTCCAGGGCTCTCAGGCGCTCCAGTGCGGCTTCCGGCAACAGGCGGGCCTCGGGACGGACCATGTCTATATATTGCAGGATCACGGGGACTTCGGTCAGCAGTTGGCCATCCTTCATTTCGAATGCCGGAACGTACCCTTTGGGGTTGATCTGGCGAAAGTCGTCCCCTTCTTCTGTCCGTCGTGATTTGTAGTCGACTTTTATCAAACGAAAATGCAGACCGGCCTCACGCAGGGCGATATGCGGTGCCAGCGAGCAGGCTCCCGGCATGAAATAGAGTTTCATTCCGATTGCCCTCCGGACCCAATGTCAGGAATGCCATCCAGCAGGACGAGCGCAACGTCATAAGCCCGGCCGTTCGCTTCCTCCATTCTGTGTCCCGAGCCATGCAGGTCAGCAGCCAGGAACTGATCACCGGGAGATAGCAGCCGCGTGTCTCCATCGCTCGTTTCAATGCGGACCGAGCCACCGAGAACGGTTCCAAGAACAGGTACAGGCGCGCAATGCCATTCGTCCTTGTACCCGGGGGGGGGATGCATCATGAGAACGCCGGTTGCATCTATGGTTTCGGTCACACTGTAGCCCTTTGGCGAAGGCGGCGTGAAATCACCGTCCGACAGCGTCCAGAACTCATCCGAAAAATGGGAGTCGCCGTTTGCGCGTGAGCAGATTTTGACGAATTTCATTCTCTTGGTTCCTGTTCGAAGCGTGTTGCGCCCGAGGCAGCCCGGGTTACCGACATGCCGGGCTTGCACCGGCCCGGGGCGGCTACATCAAGCGGTTGCGTTTGCAGGGACGGACTGTCCGTTGTCGGCATGAACCTTCCGCGCTCCGTGGTCGTCAGAAGATACGCCATGCGTCGTATCAGCGGCGATCCCGGCGGCAATCCTGTTGGCTACGATCCCGGCGGCATCAAAGTAACCGGTGAAAATCGGCTTGAACCCGGTGAACCAGAGACCGGGATTTTCCGGATCACGCTCGCCCATCGGGTAGTGCGGCACCCCATTGGGGTCGAGCACGCCGAGATGTCCCAGCAGCGGTTCCAGCCCCGTGCGATAGCCTGTTGCCGCGATGACCACGTCGGGTTCGCAGCTTGAGCCATCCGTGAGGATGACGTTGTCCCCCTCGAAGCGGTCAACACCGGGAACGACCCGGAACCGCCCGGTCTTCAGGCCGGCGACGAATCCGTCATCGATCGCAAAGGTGACACCGTCCCGCAAAAGCCGGGTTCCGCCTCCTTCTGGATGGGTGCTCAGCCCGTATCGGCGAAGATTGCCAAGAAAAACCCGCTCGGTAAGCCGAAAGGCCGGATCCAGAACCCAGGCTGGAAGGGCCGCAAAGACCCGGGCCAGCCGGTGCAGCGGAAACCCGAAGATGCGCTGTGGTACGACTGCAGGCCCGTATCGGACAGACACGATGACCTCTGCCGGTTGGTGCCGCGCGAGATGGTTGAGCGCGTCCGTACCCGAGTTGCCGGCGCCGACGACCAGAACGCGCTTGCCGTTGAAGCGGGACACATCACCGAGGTCTGCCGAGTGCAGAAACTCACCCGAAAACTGGTCGCGTCCCGGCCAGTCCGGAATGTGCGCAATGCTTTCGCGGCCCGTCGCGATAACCAGATTGTCTGCTTGATAGTCACCGGTCGCGGCGGAGACGTGCCACCCGTCTGGCGTACGGGTGACCCCGGTCACCTTCCCACCGTATCGGACATGTGTTTCCAGTTCCGCGACATAGGCTTCAAGAAATTCCACTACGGTGTCACGCTTCAGAAAGACGCCATCGGTCTTGGGCGCCTTCTGGCCGGGCAGGCTGGCAAACTTGCGGTGTATGTTGAGCCGAAGCGCCGGATGCCGCGCCCGCCAGGGTTCAGCAACCCGGTCCCGTGCTTCCAGCACGGTGACTGGAAGGCGACGATCGGAAAGAGAGCGTGCCATGGCAAGACCCGAAAGTCCTGCTCCGATGACAAGCGTGCTGACATGTTGTTGGGACTTCATGGTCAGTCCTTTCGATGTCTTCTCAGCAAATGCTGAGGAAATTCGGGGTCACGCAGATGTGCGTATTGTTCGAGACCCAAATCCTGCAGGAGATGGTCCGAAAGCCGCGAGAGGTCTCCGAAATTCCGGCGAAAGCGTCGTTTTTCGCGCGCTTCTCTGATCCGTTGCCAAAGGCTGTTCATGCGACTTGAGACAGTCCTGTGCGGCCCGGCGACGAACGGCAATATGATCGTCATGTCATGTGTCCTTGTTGGTGCCCGGTCAGATCCGGGCTGTGAAATACGCGTTGATGGGATCGTGCGGCAGCCGGTGGGTTTCGACCGATGCGAAGCCGGTTTCGGCGAGGTACTCTTCGGCCGTCTCCACTCCCCACATCGCACCCAGACCCGGACCACCCTGACCGATGGAGATGGGTGTGCAGTGCATGCTCGAGATCGTGTACAAGAGCGGCGCGAAGGGATTTGCGATGTTCTTTTCAAGATCGCGCGACCCACCGATATCCTGCATCAGGAAGACGCCGCCCGGCCGCATTGACTGCCGCACGAGACGCAGAAACGCCTTGGGATCCGCCTGGTCGTGAACCGCATCGAAGGCGGTCACCAGACCGAACCGGCCCAACTCGTTTGCGGCCGACAGATCACGCGCTTCGAAGTGCAGGTTCTCCAGACCCTTGGTTCTGGCTTCAGCGGCCGTCTCTGCGAAAGCGTCCTCGCAAAGATCGAAACCGTGAAAGCGACTGTTTGGATAAGCGCTCGCCAGCGCCATCATCACCAGGCCTCGCCCGCAGCCGAAATCGGCCACGTCGATGCCGTCCTCCAACCGTTGGATCAGACCCGGCACCACCGGCAGGATAGCGCTCACAAGGTTGGCGACGACCAACTGTGCGCTGTCCTCGGCCATCACCTCGTGAAAGCGATCGAAATGGTGGTAGCAAAGGCCCTCGCCACTGCGGAAACGGTCCAGTAGTTCGTTTTCGATGGACGCCGCGATGCTGATGAACTGGGTCGTGACGGCCATGTTGTCCGGGCTGGCGCTACGGGTCAGAAACGCGGCGTGCTCCGGCGGCAACGTGTAGCTTCTCGCCCGCGGGTCATAGTCGACGACACCCGCAGTCACCATCACGCCGAGCCATTCACGCAGGTAGCGTTCGTTGACAGTGGCCTTCTGCGAAAGCACCTGCGAATTGAGGCCGGGGTTGGCCGCAAGCGCATCGAACAGTCCAGCGCGGTGCCCGAGAGACGTCATGATCGCAAGTGCCGCTTCGTTCAGTGTACCGACAAAGCGTTCGGCGAAGGCTTCGGCTTTCGCTTCGTTGAATGCAAGGTTTGGGTTCTGGTAGGTCATCCGATGCTCCCGAGGTGGTAATATGCGGCACGATCTGCCGCTGTCCTGACCACGGATGGACCAAATCCGCCAACTGCGTTAGAAGCGAAAAAGAATGAAACGGTGATAATCAGACTAAAGTTGAGGGGTTTTGTGCAATATGAGCTTGAACACGACCGTTATAGGAACACGCTTGACCGGAACGTCCGTGCTGTTCTCGATCCTTGACGTGCTGGCCTCCGTGGGCCGCGATTGGGAAATGTTGCACGGCTTGCCTGCGCAATCGCCGGTGTTTCAGGTCAGCCTCAGAACCCTCGATGGGGCACCTTATTGGGACGTGAACGGGCGCAAGATCACACCTGACGGGATGCTGACCGAAGCGCCGGAACCCGACTTGATTATCGTGTCCGATTTGCACCTCGACCCAAATGGCCACCTGCCGGAAGAGTTTAACCCGGTCGCGGACTGGCTCAGTGAAGCCTACGCACGCGGCGCGATTGTCACCTCCGTCTGCTCTGGCTCAATCCTTCTGGGTGCGGCAGGATTGTTGGATGGCAAGGAAGCGACGACGCATTGGGGCTATGCGGATATGCTTGGACGAAACTTCCCGAAGGTGAAGGTTTGCCGTGAACGCATTCTCGTCGCGGCGGGGGACGGTCACCAGGTGGTCACCGCAGGTGGTGCCTCGGCGTGGGCTGATCTCATGCTGTATCTGATCGGACGGTTCGCCGGAACAGAAGAAGCCCGCAGGATCGCGAAGATCTATTTGATCGATCCACATGACCAGGGCCAGCTGACATACGCATCCCTTGCCTCCGGGCGACAACATGATGACCAGCTGATTGCAGAGGCGCAGGTCTGGGCCGCACGTAATTACCACAGATCAAGTCCCGTAACCGCCATGGCGGTAATGGCCCAAATGACCGAGCGCGGGTTTCTGCGTCGCTTCAGGAAGGCGACCGGACAGGCGCCAGCCGACTATGTGCAGACTTTGCGTGTCGAGGAAGCCAAACAGCTGCTGGAGACGACGGCGATGTCGATCGAGGAAATTTCAGCCGAGGTCGGATATACCGAACCCTCGAGTTTCCGATCTGCATTTCGAAAGCGCGTCGGGACCTCGGCGTCTGCTTATCGAAAGAAATGGCAAGCGTTGGTTCCGGTTTCATCCTGAGTATGGTCCCCCTCCCTTACGAGCTGGGCCACCAGGTTTGCATCGCCGTCTCTGCTGTTCCAGGCAACTGCCGTTCATGCGCTTCGCAGCACGTGGCGAAAAAGGCAAAGCAGTCTTTCTCTGCGAAGGACACCAACGGTATGTCTGGCTCAGGAACCGGTCGTCCGGAGGCCTGCGGCAGCAGGCAGGCGGCGGGGTTGGAGGGCAGCGATCCGTTCGGCCACCGGCTGAAACAGCGCGACGACACCAGCTTCCTGATCAGCATCCGGGCTGCCATCTTGCTGACCGTCAAGCCTGGCGGCTTTGCTTGACAAACCATCAAATATTGACGTAACGGAAGTTATCGAATAAGTTGTAGATATAAGATTTATATCGTTTTTAAATATGGAGTTGGAGATGACGTGGAATTTGCACACGTTTTTTGCAGTACTCTTTACCGCGACGATCGTCTTCACGACCATGTCTACGGTTCCGGCTGAAGCCTGCAACCCGAGATATCAGCGCTGTTAGAACAGCTGGTCTGGAGCCTTGTCCGTTTCAAAGGTTCGGCGCGTTCAAGGCTTACTCGAACTGGTGAGGTAAGGCGTGTCGTTCTGGTCGGGAAAGAAAGAGTCGCTCAATCAAAGCCTGGTGGAAATCACCTTCAGAGCGGTGCTCTCCGGCCTTGTGATCGTGTTTTTCGCGCAATTCCTGATCGCCAGGGTCGACCACCAAATCGAAGTCGCGTCGAAACGCGACGCGCTGAACACCTTCAGGAACAGCCATTTAACCAAGCTGACCACGCGGTTTTCAGACGCTTTTCTGGCCCTTGATTGTACGCGAAGCGTTAGCACCCTTTCGACGAATGCCTGCAAAAGCGATATCGCGACCTTCCTGACGGAATTGAATACGATTTTCCTGGAACTCAGGTCGATCTACCCGACTTCCGCGTTCCCGAAATTGGTCGAGCTGCAAGACCAGGCAGAACTGATGTACTCAACACCGTCGCAAGTGACCCAGCAGAACATAGACGGCTTCGCAGCCACCTTTGGAGCGTCGCTGCACGAGATGGCGCAGAACTTCAGATAAGAAAGGATGCCTGATCATGAAATGTATGTTTCACAGCTTGCTTTTTATCTGCTCAATTTCTGTCGCATGCGCTCAGGACCCGACCGGCCATATCCCTGAAGGAGCACGCTGGGTCGTTGGCGGCACATTCGCGCTGTCCAAAATTGGCGACAACGAGCTCAGAGGCAGCAAGAGTTATTCGGGCGCGGAAAAGGAGGCAAACAGACTTGCGACTTTCCTGCCCGGAATGACGATCATGTTCAATCTGGAAAGAAGCACGGTGCAAGGACGATCAGAGTACCTTGAGGGCACCACACACTACGGGATCCCCGTAGCGGTTCTGGCCCGCGACATATCGGCAAACGACTTTGGAAGCCGCGACACGACAGATGTGGTCACGCATCAGTCCTATACGGGATGCCGGGATCTTGCCTGTACATTGGAGGCTGAAGTCGGCATTGGCTATTCCTTCAAGATTGAAGAAGAAGACGATGAAAGGCTGGTTCTGTACAACCCGCAATCGGAACTGCGGATCATACACACTCTGGACGCTTTCGATCAGAATGAAGCGCGGGGATATTCCACGCGCGTCAAGGACCGAGTGCACCCGCGCCTGAAGGTTCACGACGGATATGCTTCAGAGATTTCAACCGGTTGCGGGCTGACACGCCCGGTTCAACCGCTGATCAAGGTACCGAAAGATCAATACGATACTCAGCCTCTGACCTGGGACGTCAACAGCCTGAACTGGTCGTTGAAAGCGCTGGAGCTGTTTGATGTCGGCAAGGTCGAGTTGAACCCGGAAGGTACCCACTACGTCGGACGGCTGAATTCCGAGCTCGGGGTCGGTACTGAGTCCGATGAGGGTCCCGTGGCGCTAGACTTCACGGTCTTCGCCTATCGCGATTCCGAATGGACAAATCCGGACTTCTACAAATTTGGCGGGTTGGCGCAGACCGTTACCTGCCGCAAACGCAACCCGATCGCCGGTCAACCACTGCCGCGCTACGTCAAGAACGCCTTTCTCTATTTCGACATTCAGGAAGGCGAGCACCCCCAGGACTTTCCGCTGGACCCTGTCCAGTTGCCTGACCAGTTCAAGGACAACAAGGAACTACAGGACGAATTGCGAACCTATCTGCCCCGCGCCTTTTTCTACAGCGTGAACAACGCAAGGCAGTACAAAGAGCTGTTTGAATACATCGTGGAAGACACAAACATCGCCTTCCCGTCGGCAGTTGCCAACGTGATCGCGCGGCTGAACGCCACCTGCGGACCTCAGAGCCGTGCCGAATGCGCAGATATCGTGGATCGTGTCGGCGCTTTGAGAAACGACTAGAACATCTTGCTTTTGCTGCGTGCGCGGCACGAAGACCACAGCTTAGGTCAGGCCAACGGTGTGCCGGGGCGGCAATATCGGCTTTCACCACGTTCGAAGCTGCCAGTTCCGGGCCCCTTCCAGCCAATCGGCTCGCTTTTTCTCGTCATACCCGTGCCGCCCCTGTACCCTACCCTCCATCCTCTAAACGGGATGATCCGGTAACGCCCACCAAGGGAGGCGGTCGTGATTCAGCTTGCTTCGTTTTTTGCAAAGCCTCTTTTGGGGAAACTTGGTGTCAGTGATGAGGCCAGGGAGCGGTTTGTGGCGTTACAGAAGGCCGTGACAGGGGATACGGGCACGGCCTGGATTCCGCTGTCCCGACCTTCCGCAACACTCGATTTTTCCACGCACCGGCAGATGGCGTCCGACATCCACAACGCCGGTGAAATTGGCCCGGAAGAAGAACCGGTCACCTGGAAGGAGTTCGTCTGGACGTCGGACCAGGCCATCAAGGACTGTGTCCTGCACAAGATCTCCTGGCGGTTCTACGAGAACGGACTGATTTGCCTGGAGGTTTGTGGCAGCAAGGATGCGGTGGGCCTGGACGGCAGTGACCTGATCGGCCACCGGCTGGAGCTGCGCGACGACACCGGTTTTCTGATCGGCATCTGGGCCGCCGCCTTCCTGATCGTGAAGGACACCGAGCGGCGCAGTTTCCAGACTTCGGCCGAGGATGACCACAAGCTGTTGAAACTCCATTTCGGCAAGCTGGCCGAACAGCAGACCGGCATCGCTTTCCGCATCTGAAACCGCCAGACACTCGACCGGTCTGTCCTGCCAAACGCTTGCTCAGGCGGGAATCAGCGTTTCGGCGATGGCCTTTGCGGTTCTGGAGGCGGCCGGCATGCCGCGCACCTGTGCGGTGGCGATGGCGCCTTCCTTCAAAAGGGCAAGCTGTTCGGCAAGGCTTGCCGGGTCTTCGGCGCCGGCCTGACGACACAGTGGCTCAAGGTAATCGACGATCCGCTGCTTGTGCTCGGCCGCCGTGCGGTGGATCGGGTGCTGGTGGTCGCCGAATTCGCTCGCCGCGTTGATGAAGGCGCAGCCGTTGAAGCCGAGCCCCTTGAAGGCACGGCCGTTGAACCAGTCCTCCAGCGCGTCGAACATGGCCAGAAGCCGCTCGCGCGGCCGTGGCGAGGCTTTTTCCATTTCGCCCATCAACCAGTTGCGGAACTGCTCGTCCCGGCGGTTGAGCGCGGCCAGGATAAGCTCCTCCTTCGAGCGGAAGTGCTTGTAGAGCGTCATCTTGGCCACCCCCGCCTCGGCGAGGATCTTGTCTATTCCGGTCGCATTGAACCCGCGGGTGTAGAACAGCCTGAGCGCTGTATCCACGAGTTCGTCTCGGCGTGATTGCACCACCATCTCCATATACAGACAGGTTTGTCTACTTCTCTATCCTGTTTCGCCCCCTCTCGTCCACCCTCACACAAGGGTATCACGGCTTATTGACATATATACAGACCTGTCTGTATAAATTTCCTCAACGTCACGTTTTCAATCAGGAAGGCGGTAGTCATGTCCCGAAATCATATCGCGGTTCACATTCTTGCAGACACCGGCATTTGTTCCGGGAAACGGTCTCACTGGCACTACGTGGCTCTTGCCAGCTGGTCTGTATCCGGTGCGCGCTCTGAACTGGCGCAAGGTCAAGCCCCTATCCCGACGTACCGTGCAGCAAGAGGGGGCTGACGATGGCCAGTGTCATTGCCGCCTTCGCGCACACCATGGCCGCTACCGCAGGACTGACCATGACCAGCGACGGCAAGCTGGTCGCAGCAGATGGAACCGTGCGCCATGAGGTGCGTACCGAGGATGAGCGCATACCGGACACAGCCCACTTCGAGCTGCTCGACTGGATACGCAGCTGGTATCCGGATGAAACAGGGCTGGTGTTTGCCTATGCGCAGAAAATCAAACCGGACGATCTCGGCGTTCTGGGCCTTGCCATCAAGACCGCGCCCACTCTTCGCACCACACTGCAATTGATCGAGCGCTACTTCCGGCTGGTGACCGACACCGCGGTATATTGCCTGGAGGAAGACGGGCCACTTGCTGTCTTCTCCATTGCCGGGCAGACCTCCCCTCAGCCGATCCTGCATCTTCGTAACGAATGTGCCCTTGCAGGCTTTGCTCATAATCTGGCGTCTCAAGTCGGGCCGCGCCTGAAAATTGAAGCTGTCACCTTTCGCCATCCCTGCCGCGGTGAGGCAGAACGCTACGCAGCGTTTTTCGGCTGCCCGGTCCGCTTCGGTGAAGCGCAAGACGCCATTATGATGGCCCAGCCGATGCTGGACCTGCCAAACCGGCTTGGAGATCAAGGCGTCTGCACTTTCCTGACCGATCATCTGGAGACGGAAATCGACGCCCTGCCTGCCGGCAGCGCGTTGACGCGCGATCTTCTGAACCGCCTGACGAAAACACTCAGCAGCGGCGTACCTTCCGCGGCAGCCGTCGCGCGTGATCTCGGTATGAGCGAGCGCACCCTCTATCGCCGCCTGGCGGAGGAAGGGCTGACCTACCGCGACATGCTGCGCGAGGCACAGACGAAGCTGGCTCGGGAGCTGCTGGCAGGCAGCAGCTGTTCCATTGCCGAAATTGCCTTCCTCACGGGCTTTTCCGAACAGAGCACCTTCACCCGTGCGTTCAAGCGTTGGGTCGGCCAGCCACCGGCGCAATTCCGGCAACACAGCGCGACCGTCTGAGAACACACCCGCCCGACGCACTGGCTCACGGCAACCGTCGCGTCCAGATCTGGAAAAACCCCGAAACAGTCGCAAATCCCGGAAGAGCCCGGCCCAAACTGGCCGGGCTCAACCTGTTTTGCTGTCTTCTGGCGGGCCCGAACTGGCTTGGCAGATAGGGCCAAAACAGTGGCAGGCCCGGCCGATACCGAGAGGGCACTCCCGGCGTATTCAAAAGTCATCGAACGACGGAGCGGTCATCACCGGGCACTTTCCCGCAGCGCTCCGGGGCTTTTGAGACAAGGAGCGCCACATGATTATCGAACAGATCACGGCCCGCAGTCCGGCCAGGCATGACCATGTACCTTCGACCTTTCCGGCAGCACTGCCGCATTCGGACAACGTGGCCGACAGCAACGCCTATGGCAGGACGCTTTCCATCGTCGCCCACGACCTGCGCGGTCCCCTTGCCAACCTCTCGCTGTTGATTGAGCACATTGCCCAATGCGCGACCTGGGAAGGTCAGCCCGCCATTGCGGATAACGCCGCAAAGGCCGACCGTATCCTCCAGCACCTGACCGGTAGTCTCAGCGCCCTGGTCAGGCGCGGCAAGGAAGGACGGGATCCGCTCTCCTGCGTGCTGCGGCCAGTTGATCTGGCCGAGGTTCTGGCGCTGGCGGTCGCCGTCAACCAGCCGCTGGCTCGCCGCCATGCGGTCAATCTGGAAATTGTGTCCCTATCCCCGTGCCTGATCTCAGGCGATGCGGAACTGTTGTTCGAGGCCTTCGACAATCTCATCGGCAATGCGGTGCGCCACAGCCCGGACGACGGCACCGTTCTTTGCGCTATCACCCGGGAAAATGACGGTAATGTCTCCGTACGTATCAGCGATCAGGGTCAGGGCTTCACCGCTGCCGATCTTGCCCGGGCCTTCCGTCCCTTCACCCAACTTTCCGCAAAGGCGGCCCGGCCCGGGCCATCCTCGGGACTCGGCCTCTGGATCGCCCGGCTGATTGCCGAACGCCATGGCGGAAAGATTGCGGCCCGGAACGGAGACGGAAGCAGTGGTAGGGGCGCGGTTCTGACCGTGCGCCTGCCGACCCTACCCGCAAATGATGCGAAACCGGTTTCAGTCCGCCGGAAGGTTCCCGAGCGTGCCAGCAAGGCACCGGACCACGCAACTATCTGACCTCGGCTTTCTGACCTCAGCTTTCTGGCACCGGCGTGCCGGTGCCGCCCCATGGAACGCGGCCACCCCCGACGCCGACCCTGCCCTGCGCCGGGAACGGGAGAGCCGTGCCTTCAGGCACCCGGTGATCGGCCGCGAACCTGACAGCGTTTCAAGTTGATGCGCTGCCCATCCCAAACCCTGTCCAACACAAGCAATGGAGACTTCATATGGACAACGAACATGACAAGACCTGCGCCTGCTGCGTAACACCGGAAACGGTTGATCACGCCCGCCGCCGCCTGCTTGCCGGGGCAGCCGGTGCGGCAACTGTGGGTGCCGTCGCCATGGCCACCGGTTCCGCCACCGCCGCAACCGAAGAAGCCCGTGCGCTCTATGCCGATCCGGAAAACCCGGGCCTGCCGCAGATCGACATGGAGATCGAAGCCGGCCGCACCGCGCTTGTCGTTACCGATCCGCAGATCGACTTCCTGTCCGAAGACGGTGTCACCTGGGGTGTCGTTGGCGAAAGCGTCACCGAGCAAGGCACCGTCGACAACATCGAACGCCTGTTCAAGGCGGCCAAGGCTACCGCGATGCCGGTGTTCATCTCGCCCCACTACTATTATCCGCACGACCACAAGTGGCAGTTCGAGGGCACCTTGGAAAAGACCATGCATTCCATCGGCATGTTCGATCGCCCGGGCCCGCTCTCCCTGGAGAATTTCGAAGGGTCCGGCGCCGACTGGATGCCGCAGTACAAGAAATACATCGAGGACGGCGAAACCGTCATCTGCTCACCGCACAAGGTCTACAGCCCGGCACAGAACGATCTGAACCTGCAGCTGCGCAAGCGCGGGATCGACAAGGTGATCCTGGCCGGCATGTCCGCAAACCTGTGCACGCAGGCCCATCTTTATGAGCTTCTGGAGCTCGGCTTCGAAGTGGCCGTGGTTCGCGATGCGACCGCAGGCGCCAAGGTGCCCGAGGGCGACGGCTACCTCGCCGCCATCATCAATTTCCGCATGGTTGCCAACGGCGTCTGGTGGACCGACGACGCAGTCGAACGCATCGCCCGTTCCGCCTGACCACCAGCACTTTCCTCAAAACCGACTAACCCAACCCAAGACTGGATCAAACCGATGAAACTCAAATTCGCCCTTCCGGCCCTGGCCGCAGCCCTTGTTCTGTCCACCGCCGCCCTTGCTGCAGACGAATACAACGTTGCCAACGGCCTCACCCTCAACGGCAATCCGCTCGGCATGCACGGCATCGACCCTGTTTCCATGTTCGCAGGCGCGACCCCGGGCGTTGGCGATGCGGTCCACACCTCAAGCCATGATGGTGTCGACTATTATTTCGCCACTGCCGAAACCAAGGAGCAGTTCGACGCTGCTCCGGAAAGCTTCCTGCCGCAGTTCGGTGGTTTCTGTGCCTTCGGCATCTATGTCGGCAAGAAACTTGATGGCGACGTCCGCTTTGCCGACATCGTCGACGGCAAGCTCTATCTCTTCGTCAATGCCGTCATCTTCGACAAGTACCTGGAGCAGAAGGACGAGGTTCTCGCCGGCGCTTACGCCAAGTGGCCGGAGATCCGCGAGACAGCCATTGGCGATCTCTGATCACCCATCAAGCCAAACAGGGACGAGCCCCTCCCCGGGGGCTCGTCTGCCGTTTTGGTGGTCGACAGCCTTACTGAGCTGTCCAGCCGCCGTCGACGGGGATGGTCACGCCCGTCACGTTGTGCGCCACCGGGCTGCACAGCCAAAGCGCCAGCGCACCGATTTCAGACGGGTCGGACGTACGGTGGGAAGGCTGTTTTTCCGCAAGAAGATCTGCAACGCCCTTGTCGCGATCGCCGCCATGAAGGGCGGCGCGGGCTGCCACCTGAGGCTCGATGATTGCGGTTTCCGTCCAGCCGGGCGCGATACAATTGACCGTCACCCCACCCGAGGCTCTGGAACCGCTTGCCGCATATTCCAGCGCGGCCACCTTGCTCATGCCGACGACACCGAATTTCGAAGCCACGTAAGGCGCCTTGTTGACAGAGGCGACCAGCCCGTGCACCGAGGCAATGTTGATGACACGGCCAAAGCCGCGTTCGGCCATCGCCGGCAGGGCAAGACGCATCGTATGGTAGACGCCTGACAGATTGACGCCGATGATGGCATCCCATGTGGCAGCATCCGCCTCGGCAAAGCTGACCGTCTTCTGGATACCTGCATTGTTGACCAGAATATCCGGGCCGCCCCAGGCGGCAACATCCGCCATCATCGTCTCGACAGCCGCCACGTCGCGCATGTCAGCGGCAAAGAACCGGGCGTCCGGTGCCCCGGCAGCCTTGATCTCTGCCACAGCCGCTTGCGCCTCTTCCGGGTTCGCCAGACCGTGGACGGCAACGCGTGCCCCCGCCCCCGCCAGTGCCTTGGCAATCGCCAGGCCGATCCCCTGAACGGACCCGGTGACAAGAGCCGTTTTTCCGGTGAGATCTGTCATGCCGTTTCCTCCGCTTCGAGCTGTTGTCTCAGGTCCGTTTTCAGGATCTTGCCGTAGTTGTTTTTCGGCAGGGCAGCCGGGAAATGATAGTGTTTCGGCCGCTTGAACCGGGCGATCCGGTCCAGACAGAGCTTGTCGAGCTCAGCCTCGCTCACGCTCTGGCCCGGGTGACAGGCAACAAAGGCGACAACGATTTCTCCCCACTCCGGGTCCTGCCGGCCAACGACTGCCACCTCGTGCACAGCAGGGTGAGTCAGCAGCACCTCTTCGACCTCGCGCGGGTAGATATTGGAGCCACCGGAAATGATGACGTCCTTGGACCGGTCCTGCAGCGTGACGTAGCCGTCCTCATCCATACGGCCAACGTCTCCGGTCCACAGCCAGCCATCGCGGATGGTCTGGGCTGTTGCCTCCTCGTTTCGCCAGTAGCCCTTCATCACCGTATCTCCGCGCACGGCAATTTCCCCGACTTCGCCGCGGGGCAGCTCCCGGCCTTCGCTGTCGACGATCGCAACCCGCACGACGGACTGGGCCGTGCCGACGGAATTCAGCCTCTCGCGCCAACGTGGATGGGTGCGGTCACAGACTTCGGCGCGCGGCAGCGCGGTGATGCCCATTGGGCATTCGCCCTGACCGTAGATCTGCACGAACCGTGCGCCCATCACTTCAACCGCTTCCAGAATGTCCGCCTCGTACATTGGTCCGCCGGCATAGACGATGGTCCTCAACCCACGGCCAGTGCCCCCGGAAGCCTTGGCGACATCCACCAGGCGGCGGACCATGGTAGGCGCGGCAAACATGGAGATGGAGCCGATCACAGGCGCGATCTGCAGGATTTCGGCGGCGTCGAACCCGCCGCTGACGGGCACGACGTGACGCGCCCCTTTCATCACATGCATAAAATTGTAGAGCCCGGCACCATGGCTCATCGGTGCGGCATAGAGGATCGCATCCTGCGGCTTGACGTCATCGACATCGACAAAGTAGCTCAGCGCCATCGACGCAAGATTGCCGCAAGTCAGCATCACGCCCTTGGGCCTGCCGGTGGTACCAGAGGTATAGAAAAGCCAGGCAAGATCTGCAAGATCCAGAGCTTCCGGTGTGTTGTGCGGTGCTACCTGGCACATGGCGCCGAATTCAGGACTGTCGAGCGAGACAAGACGCACGCCCTCCGGCAGATGTGGCGCCAGAAGTTCGGCGGTCTTTCTGTCGGCGAACACAAATTCTGCACCGGAATTCTCCACCATCCAGGCGGCTTCCTTTTCGTGCAGCTTGGCGTTTATCGGCACGGCTGCGCCACCGCGCCACCAGATGCCGTAAAGCGCTTCCAGATAGCGCGTGGAATTTGCGGCAAACAGTGCGACCCTGTCTCCCTTGCCGATGCCGTAGCCGGCAAGCGCAGCGCTTATTGCCCCGGCACTACGAGCAAACTCCAGATAGTTTGCCTTGCGCTCGGTCCCCTGCAGCAGCGCCGGACTTTGCGGGCTTCTCGCCGCGCTCCGGTATAACCATTCTGCCGGATTCATTCTGTTCTTCTCCCCCCGATATGCCGTCTGGTGCAATGCCGCCGCGTTGGTCCGCCATCCCGCTTTTCTCATCCTTCGAGACGCGAGCAAGGCTTGCTCATCAGGACAAGAATGACCGGCCGGGCATGCCCTCCTCCGGACACACCCCGGCCAGTCTCCTCCCGGCACCTCCCTCATCCCTTCGGCTCGCTGGTTCTTCCGGACCAGATGTGGTTTCCAGAAAAACGGCCGTGCAGGACAGCTATCTGATACTCTTCAGACCCTTAGAGCGAAAATTCCGTCAAAACACGTAACGGGGAGCCCATGGACGACTTCGCAGCGCTTGCTTTCGACAATGCGCCCGTCGGCCTGGCCTTGACGGAAGAACGGCAGATCCGACGCTGCAATGCCCGTCTTGCCGATATGTTCGGCTTTGAACCGGAGGAACTTTCCGGGGCCTCGCTGTCTGTCCTTTATCCCTCTTCGGAAGAGTTTCTCCGCATCGGCAAGATCGGACTGGAACGGATGAAAGGCAGTGGCCGCTACCGGGATGAACGCATCATGCGCCGCAAATCCGGAGATCTGTTCTGGTGCCGCGTGCGTGGCCAGTCTCTCAACCTTGAAGCCCCGTTCGCCCGGGCGGTCTGGAGCTTTGCCGACATTTCCGAAGACCGGCCATTGGCTGAAATGAGCCTGCGTGAACGCCAGGTGGCCAAACTGCTGGCCGAAGGAAATACAACCAAGGAAATCGCCCGCCTGCTCGGGCTGTCACCGCGCACGGTCGAGGTCCACCGGGCCCGGCTGATGAAGAAATTCAGCGCCCGCAACAGCCTGGAACTCATCGCCCATATTGCGGGCATTCCGCTTTAGCGCCACTCTTGGGCAATAACTGCTGGGAGACCTGCGATGGACAAATGGGTGCGGGATGCTGTCGCCAGGATTAACGCGGATGCGCATCGGTCCGCCGATACGCATCTGTTCAAGCTGCATGGCCTTAGTTGCGCCGGTGTCGATATCTATCTGAAGGATGAAAGCACCCATCCGACCGGCAGCCTGAAGCACCGTCTTGCCCGGTCGCTGTTTCTTTATGCGCTGTGCAACGGCAGGATCCGCGAAGGCACACCGGTGATCGAAGCCTCGTCGGGCAGCACAGCCGTTTCGGAAGCTTATTTCGCGCAAATGATCGGCGTGCCATTCATTGCCGTGGTGCCGCAAAGCACCGCCCACAGCAAGATCGAGCAAATCCGGCTCTACGGCGGTGAACCGCATTTCGTCGCATCAGCGCCCGAGATGCACGGCGCGGCGGTGGATCTTGCCGAACAGCTCGGCGGGCATTTCATGGACCAGTTCACCTATGCGGAGCGGGCAACCGACTGGCGCGGGAACAACAACATTGCCGAAAGCATCTTCAACCAGATGGAATTCGAGCCACATCCCGTGCCGAAGATGCTTGTGATGAGCGCCGGCACGGGTGGCACGTCCGCAACGCTTGGCCGGTTTATCCGCTACCGGGGCTACGACACCGGCCTGACCGTAGTCGATCCGGAAAACTCGGTCTTCTATGATGCCTATCGTACCGGGAACCACGCTCTCACCGAAAACTGCTCAAGTCGGATCGAAGGCATTGGCCGGCCAAAGGTGGAACACTCGTTTCTGCCGGACGTCATCGACGACATGATCAAGGTGCCCGATGCCGCAAGCATTGCAACGATCCTGTGGCTGGAGAAACTGATCGGCCGCAAGGCGGGCGCTTCCACCGGCACAAATCTCTGGGGCGCGCTGCAAATCGCCGGCCGGATGATCGACAATGGCGAGACAGGCTCGATCGTCACGCTGATGTGTGACAGCGGCCAGCGTTATCTCGATACCTACTACAATCCGGACTGGGTCACGGCGAAGTTCGGCGATATCTCGCCCTACGAAGAGGAACTGGCACGCTGGGTCTAGACAAGGAGCAGGCCTGGGGAAGAAGGCAGGCCAAAGGAATGTCGTTCACTTTCACCGCAGCTAGCTCGCCACCCGCATCCTGTAGGCTTCATACGTCAGGACGTTTGCCCCGCTCTTCTTGGCTTCATACATGGCCTGGTCCGCGTGGGTGATCAGCGATTTGGCATCATCTGCATCATCGGGATAGAACGATACCCCGATGCTGATGCTGATGTTGATTTCCTTGCCCTTGATTTCCATCGGCCGCGAGACCTCCCGGTAGATGCGGGAGGCACAGGCCAGAACATCCTTCTCTTCCGCATAATCGCCGATGATCACCGCAAACTCATCCCCGCCGATCCGGGTCACGACATCCCCTTCGCGCGTGCAGCGCTTGATGGTGGAGGCAACGGCCTGGAGCAGCGCGTCCCCCACCGGATGCCCGTGGCTGTCGTTGACCGGCTTGAAGGTATCAAGGTCCAGCATCATCAGCGCAAACTTGCGGTTATCCCGGTCTGCAATGGCAACGTTTTCCGCAAGGCTCTGGCTGAAATGTGCCCGGTTCGAAAGGCCTGTCAGATGATCGGTCATCGCTAGCCGCCTGACAGCTTCTTCCGTCTTCTTCAGGCGGGTAATGTCCGAATGGGTGCCGGACATGCGCAAAGGCTTGCCGTCTTTCGTCCATTCGACCACACGTCCCCTGTCGAGAACCCAGACCCACCTGCCCTCCTTGTGGCGCATGCGAATTTCGTTGTCGTAGGCTTCCCTTGCGCCGGAAAACACCTCTGCCAGCTTCTGCTCTGATTTTTCCACATCGTCCGGATGGGTCAGCCGGTACCAGGTCTGTCGGCTGACCGGCTGCAACTCGGACAGCGAATAGCCGAGAATTTCAGCCCAGCGTTCGTTGTAGACCACCTCCCCGGTCTGAACGTTGCATTCCCAGGTCCCGACGTTGGTGCCGAAGATGATCTCCCGCAAACGCTGCTCCGAGGATCGCAGCCGCTTGTGCGCGGTGTGCCTTTCAAGCAGCAGAAAACTGACGACGACAAGCGACAAGCCAAGCGTACCAACCAGGCCGACCATCCACTGGTTCCGGGCGTGATAGGCAGAGGAAAGTTCCGCGCTCTTGCTGTCGACCATTTCCTCCAGGCGGTTCTTGTAGTGCCACAGTTCTTGTTCCCGCCGCCGGTCGTCGGAAATATCGTGCACCACGGAAAGCAAAGCCTTCCTGCCGTCGTAGTCCACCGGAGTTGAATGAACTTCCACGCTTCGAACGGAGCCATCTGCCAGCTTGTGGCGGAAGATGAAGAAATTTCGGTGTTCAGCCTTGGCAAGTTGACGTTCGGCTTCAACCTGCTCGGCGGTCAGCTGGTTGATGTTCTGAATGGACATGCTGCGCAGCGTATCCCGGTCGAACCCGTAGAAGTCTGCCGCGGCATTGTTGGCATCAAGAATGCCTCCGGTATCCGGGTCAATCAGCATCATGGTTGCACTATGACGCAGAAAAAACTGCTCATACGACAGGGATGTCTGTTCGGCCTGGGCTGGTACCGCCAGCCAGGACAAGAAGACAATCATTGCCGCTTTCTGCAGTATTTTCCCAAATTTCGTCAACATTTACCGCCTTTCGCTGCAGTAAAGCCTCATCAGATTAAATTTTCTAGAACAAAAAACTCGCAATTAGCCAACTTCCGTAATGACATGGGCATTGTTTACCCAGCGGAAAAAACAGGCAGTTATCGCTTCGCCCCATTCCGGTCCCACTCCGCCAGTATTCCGGCTTCAGATTTATGGGAGCTTTCACATGAAGCGGCGTACATTCCTGTTCGGAACCGGTCTACTGGCAGCAGGAGGCGCGTACGCGGCACACACCTTCCCCGCTTATCGGCTGCAAACCGGGTTGCAGCTCGTCAGCAAGGCACTTGCCGGACCGTCCATGCCGCCCACTGAAGCAACCGCTAACAGTTTTGCTTTGCCCAATGCATGGGCCGGACAGCTGATTGGGGCGGCAGAAAGCCAGATCGGCGTTACGGTGGTCTACGATCCGGCCTATGTCTCGCTCCCGTTTCCCAATGGCGACCTGCCGCGCGAACGCGGTGTATGCACCGATGTGGTCATCAGGGCCTATCGCGATGCCTTCGGCTACGATCTCCAGTCGGCCGTCAATGCGGACATGAAGTCGGACTTTTCGTCCTATCCAAAGATCTGGGGCCTCAAACGCCCGGACAGGAACATCGACCACCGGCGGGTGCCGAACCTGCAGACCTTCTTCAGACGAAAAGGCGCAGCTCTTCAGGTCACCGCAAACGCCAAAGACTATCAGCCGGGCGACATCGTTTCCCAGATGCTGCCCGGAAACCTGCCGCACATGGCGATTGTCAGTCACCGTGCCTCCGCAGACGACGAACGGCCGATGGTGGTCCACAACATTGGTGCTGGAACGCAGCTGGAAGACCGGCTGTTCGATTTCGAAATCACCGGCCACTACAGGTTCAAACCCGCCTGACGCTCCAGGGCTGAAGTTTGCCTTTGACGCGGGTCACCCCTCCGTAAGCGTCATTAGAATGTCCGCATACCAGGCGCAATTGAGGCCTAGCGCCTCATCCAGCACGAGATCGCGCGTGCCGACGTCGAGGCGGGCGGAGTGAACGCCAAGCAGTTTCCACGGCAGTTCGCTTGCGGTGCCTTCCGCATTGCGCATGACGACCGGAGCCCCACTTGTGCCGCGATGCGTCCGGGCATCGGTCAGGAAATAGCCCATGCCCTGAAACCGAAAGCCGAAGGAGGAAGCCACGACCGCGTGGCGGACCACCGGCATGTGATGGAGCGTGTCATGAAACCCGAGCGGAAAACCGACAACCAGGATGGATGATCCGATCTCGACATGCTCTTGCGGGTCACTCAGGTGTTCCGGCCCGAAGGCCCGATAGACGATATTTTCAGGTAGTGCCGACCGGTCAATCTCGATCACGGCAACGTCGATATCGCCTGCGGCATCCTCTCCCTGGCGCCAGAGGCTTTTGCCATCCCGGAAAAGCGGGATCGAAAAAGCGATGGAGTCGGCCAGGTTTTCAGGATCGTTGTGGAGTTCGATTTCGATACGGGAGGGATGATGCCCGCTTGCCTCATCCACCATGACATGCCGGCTGGTAACGAGAAACAGGCGCTCATCACGCGCAAAGAAAAAGCTGCTGGCGTTCGTGAGATAGGTCTGGTCATCAAAGGTGGAAATACGGGGCGAGGTCAGCAGGACAGCGTCGATCATCGTCAATCGGTTCTCCAAAAATAGCGGGAAGCCTTGCACACATGGACAGGCTGCTTGCTCAGCCAGCATAGGGCAGTATCGGGAAAACGACAGAGCTCCGGGTTTTGTTCCCGTCAGGAGACTTGCGCGGTGCCAGAAACCTGCGGTGGCCGGGAAGCGGCCCAGGCCCCCTTGTCGCGCAGATCCAGAATTACCTCGCGCAGCAACGCGTGCACCGCTTCCAGCGCCCGCGTCACCGGTCGTCCACCCGGCGACATCAGATGAGCCCCGCGCCAGAGCCCCGGTGCGGCGATGCGGCTGACACGAAGGGAACCTGCTGCCACCTCCTCCGTCACCGCGTAGAGCGGCAGGATCGACGGGCCAAACCCGGCGGCCACCAGGCGTTTGATGTTGTTGAAGGAGTCGATTTCCATCGCGATCTCAGGTGCAAAGCCCTGCGCCTGGAACGTCCGGTCTATCAGCACCCGCAAACCGTGCGCTCCGCTTGGCAGCACCATTGGCACTTTGTCGAGTGCCTCCATGTTCATTTCCAGCGGACGTTCGGCATCGGCAGGCCACAGAACCACAAGCTCTTCTTCAAGCAATAATTCAGACCGGATACGTGCATCCTTGGAACGGCTGTAAAGCACGGCAAGATCGATCTTGCCTTCGCTCAGCCAATCACCAACGAAACCGCTCATGGCCTCGGTAATGTTGAGCGTGATCCGCGGAAAGCGCTCACGTGCCGCCAGGATCAGCGGCAGCGACACCATGGCGCTGATCGTGCCCGGCAGGCCGATCCGCACGATGCCGGACGGATCGGTTTCCAGATTGCGGATATCGTCTTCCGTGCGCGCCAGATCCTCGAGAATTGCCCGCGCCCTTTGCAGCAGCAGCTCTCCCGCCTCCGTGGGCGTGACACCGGAGCGGCTGCGCGTCAGCAGCCTGGTCCCAAGCTGCTCTTCCATGTTCTTCAGGTGCAACGACAGGGCCGGCTGCGCCACATGCAGGCTTTCGGCAGCCCGGGTGAGCGAACCCTGCGCGACAATTTCCTGAAAATAACGGAGTTGGCGAATGTCCATGGCAACAAGTTACCATATGAAAATTATATGGTAACTATCCAAAACATATATTTGTTCAATAGCAATTCAGCGGCTTAACTGCGGTCAACGAACACGCAAGACGAAAAGCCCACATGACAAGCCAACCTGATAGCTACCAGGACATTCGCGACGGCATCCGCGCGCTATGTGCCCAGTTTCCCGCCGAATACCACCGCAAGATCGATGAGGCCCGCGCCTATCCGGAAGAATTTGTCGACGCCCTGACACGCGAAGGCTGGATGGCCGCACTTATCCCGGAGGACTACGGCGGATCCGGCCTCGGGCTCACCGAAGCTTCGGTTATCATGGAAGAAATCAACCGTGCGGGCGGCAATTCCGGCGCTTGTCACGGCCAGATGTACAACATGAACACGCTCGTGCGGCATGGCTCGAAAGAACAGCGGCTGAAATATCTGCCGAAGATCGCAAGCGGCGAATTGCGGTTGCAGTCCATGGGCGTGACCGAGCCGACGACGGGCACGGACACCACCAGGATCAAGACCACCGCCGTGAAGAAGGGCGACCGCTATGTCGTCAACGGCCAGAAGGTCTGGATCAGCCGTGTGCAGCATTCCGACCTGATGATCCTCCTGGCGCGCACAACGCCGCTCGCCGACGTGCAGAAGAAATCGGAAGGCCTTTCGATCTTCCTGGTCGATATCAGGCAAGCCATGAAATCGGGCATGGAGGTTCGCCCGATCCTGAATATGGTCAACCACGAGACCAACGAGCTCTTCTTCGACAACCTGGAAATCCCGGAAGAAAATCTCATCGGCGAGGAAGGAAAAGGCTTCAAATACATCCTTACCGGCCTCAACGCCGAACGCACGCTGATTGCCGCCGAATGTATCGGCGATGGCTACTGGTTCACCGACAAGGTGACCGACTATGTGCGCGAACGGGAAGTCTTCGGCCGTCCCATAGGCCAGAACCAGGGCGTCCAGTTCCCGATCGCCGAAGCCTATATCGAGATCGAGGCCGCCAACCTGATGCGCTACAAGGCCTGTAGCCTGTTCGATGCCGGCGCTCCCTGCGGCGCGGAGGCAAACATGGCCAAATACCTGGCCGCAAAGGCAAGCTGGGAAGCGGCGAATGCCTGCATCCAGTTCCATGGCGGCTTCGGTTTTGCCTGCGAATATGACGTCGAGCGCAAGTTCCGCGAGACGCGGCTCTACCAGGTGGCACCAATCTCCACCAACCTCATCCTTTCTTATGTTGCCGAGCATGTGCTTGGCCTGCCGAGGTCGTTCTGATGGTGCTGCCGCTGGAAGGATTGAAGGTCGTCGCCATCGAACAGGCGGTGGCCGCCCCCTACGCCACGTCCCGGCTTGCGGATGCCGGAGCGACAGTCACCAAGGTCGAACGGCCCGAGGGTGATTTTGCCCGGGGGTATGACGACGTTGCCAAGGGCCAGTCGAGTTACTTTGTCTGGTTGAACCGGGGCAAGGACAGCATCACGCTGGATCTTGGTTCCGACACGGGCAAGGAAAAGCTGGCGCAGCTGATCGCAGACGCCGATGTCCTGATCCAGAACCTCAAGCCTGGCGCCTTGGCGCGCCTTGGTTTTGATCCGGACAGGTTGGTTGTGGATTATCCGCGCCTTATTACCTGCTCCATCAGCGGTTTCGGCGAAACCGGGCCGATGGCCGACCGCAAGGCCTATGATTTGCTGATCCAGGCCGAAACCGGTCTTTGTTCGATCACCGGCGGGCCGAACGAACCTGCGCGTGTCGGCATCTCCCTTGTCGACATCGCCACCGGGGCAACGGCCTATACCGCCATTCTGGAAGCCCTGATCCAGCGTGGGATCACCGGCAAGGGCACGCAGATCTCGGTCTCCATGTTCGATGTTCTTGCCGACTGGCTGACCGTCCCCCTTCTCAACCATGAAGGCGGCAAGAGCCCCCAGCGGGTCGGCCTCGCCCATCCTTCGATTGCGCCCTATGGCGTCTTCCAGCCAAAGGAAGGTCCGGCAATTCTGATCGCCATTCAAAGCGACCGGGAATGGAGGACCCTTTGCAGCGACTTCATCGGAAAACCCGAACTCGGCACCGATCCAAGGTTCGCAACAAACGTCGCACGTGTGAACAATCGCAGGCAAACGGATGCCGCTGTTGGCGAAGCCTTTGCGAAAATTGATGCCGAAACGGCCATCAGGTTGTTGACGGATGCCAATATCGCATTGGCCTCGGTCAACGATATGGAAGGCCTGTCGACCCATCCGCACCTGAGGCGTATCACTGTCGACAGCCCGAATGGCCCGGTCTCCTTCCCCGCCCCCGCCGCCATCTTTTCGGGCGAACCGCGCAGCTACGGCCCAGTCCCGGCCCTCACCCCCCTGGAGGCGTGATCATGGACCTCGACATCGACCACCTGCGCAGCTGGATAGGGCGCGAAGACAGCGCCTCGGAGGTCTTGAGCCCCGCACTGGTTCGCCAGTTCAACGCGACCTTTGACCGGACATCAGGTGAAGCTCCGGGTGATATCGCGCCGCTGCTGATCCATTTCTGTCTTGCTCAGCCGGCCGTTCAGACAGCCGGTCTGGGACCGGACGGTCATGCGGCCCGTGGCGGCTTCCTGCCGCCCGTGCCCCTGCCCCGGCGCATGTGGGCAGGCGGCGAGTTCACCTTCCAGGGTGACATCCGGATTGGCGAAGAGGTCCGGCGGGTGTCAACCGTCAGGGATGTGGTCCTGAAACAGGGCCGCACCGGGCCACTCTGTTTCGTCACGGTCAATCATGAAGTCACTTCTGACGGCCGACCTGTCTTGAACGAGCGTCAGGACATCGTCTACCGGGAGGCGCAGAACGGTACGGGCATGAAGACGCCCCCGGCGCCTGCACCGGCTGGAGACGACGTCATGCAGGTCACGCCATCGGCTGCCTACCTCTTCCGCTATTCGGCCATGACCTTCAACGGGCACCGCATCCACTACGACAAGGACTATGTCCGCGACGTGGAGGGCTATCCAGGGCTTATTGTTCACGGTCCCTTGCAGGCAACACTGCTTTGCCAGTTCGCGGCCGATCTCAAGGAAAGAGCACCGAAAACCTTCCGGTTTCGAAGTCTGTCGACCATATTCGACACGGCGGACTTCACGGTGAACGCGCAAACGGAGGGAGAAACCATGAAGCTCTGGACCGCGCAGCTTGGCGGCCCGGTTGCCATGGAGGCGACGGCGGCATGGTAACGGCAGTCAGGACACCTCTGTTCGTGCCGGCAAATCGACCCGACCGGTTCCCCAAGGCAGCCGCAACCGAAGCCGACGCGATCATCCTGGATCTGGAAGACGCGGTCCCCGCATCGGAGAAAGAGGCCGCCCGCACCAATCTGACAACCGGCTTCACCGAAAAACCAGTCATCGTGCGCATCAACGCCGTTGGAACTTCGTGGCACCCGGAGGATGTCATGGCTCTTCGCAAGCTGGCACCGGATGCCGTCATGCTGCCGAAGGCGGAAGCTCCCGGAGAGATTGCCACGCTCCACACTGCCCTGGGTGGCTCGGTCCCGGTTATCGCGCTCATTGAAAGTGCCAGGGGACTTGCCAATGCCAGGAGCATTGCAAGCACCGATGGGGTGGTTCGACTGGCTTTCGGGTCTATCGACTATTGCGCCGATCTTGGCTGCGCGCATTTGAAAGACGTGCTCTTGCCCGTTCGCTCCGAACTGGTTCTGGCGTCCCGGCTTGCCGGCATCGCGGCCCCGATCGACGGCGTCACTGCACAGCTCGACAACCCTGCGCAGACATTTGAAGACGCCTCCCATGCACGGGATCTCGGTATGACCGGCAAACTCTGCATTCACCCAAGACAGCTTGCCGAGATCAAACGCGCCTTCGCCCCGAGCCTCGATGAAATCGAGTGGGCCAGGCGTGTTCTCGCCTCGGGTGATGGCGCAGCCAATGTCGATGGCGCAATGGTCGACGAGCCGGTCCGCATCCGTGCCCGGACAATCCTCGCCTCCGCGCAGGAGGCCGATGCATGAGCCTGCCGCAGATCGTCCTGATCCCGGGGCTTCTGAACGATGCGGATCTCTGGCGGGATCAGATCACAGGTCTCGCCAACATCGCTCGCCCCCGCGTTGCCGACATAACACGCGGTAGTTCGCTTGGGGCTCTGGCGGAAATGGTTCTGGCCACCAGCGAGGACCGCTTTGCACTGGCCGGGTTTTCGCTCGGCGGTATCGTCGCTCAGGAAATCCTGCGCCGCGCCCCGGAACGCGTGACCCATCTCGCCCTCCTCGACACCACCATGCTGCCTGACACGCCGGAACGCGCGGCAGAGCGCGAACAGCTGATTGCCCAGGCGTCGAAACCTGGCCGTTTCCACGGTTTCGGCAGAAAACTCGCCCAGTCCTATCTTGCCCCGGAAAACCGGGACAATGCCGACATGATCAATCGGGTTCGTGCCATGACGCAGCGCCTTGGCCCGGACGTCTTCATTCGCCAGACCCGCATTGCTCGCCCCGACAGCCGTGCGTCACTCACCGGCATCACCTGCCCGACACTGGTGTTGTGTGGCGATCATGATCAGTTGACGCCGCCGGAGCTCCATCGGTCCATGGCCAGCCTGATCCCGGCAGCGGACCTTGTCGTCCTGGAACACAGTGGCCACCTGACACCGCTGGAAGAGCCGGAAAATGTTACTGATCACCTGAAACGCCTGCTCCAGCGCCACCCTGTCAGGAAGTGACAGCAGGCAATTGAAATTCTAGCGTGCACCGGGTGATTTATACCTATATCTTTCCCGAAAATTAGTCGGGAAAGTTTTTGAATGCCAACGATTTACCAGCTGAAGTCCCGTTTTCAGGACCTGCTTCGCCCTGTGTGCAGATCGCTTGCCGCAAACGGGGTGACAGCCAATCAGGTAACCCTGGCCGCGCTTGGCCTGTCGATTGGCGAAGGCCTTCTGCTCTGGATCTTTCCCGGCGCTTTCCTGCCGCTGATCCTGCTGCCGCTGGTTCTGTTCATCCGCATGGGCCTCAATGCGATCGACGGCATGCTCGCGCGGGAACACGACCAGAAATCCGACCTTGGCGCGGTGCTCAACGAACTGGGCGATGTGCTGTCAGACGCTGCGCTCTACCTACCCTTTGCACTCCTGCCTTTTGTCGATGGGCCGATTGTCGTCGGACTGGTCGTGCTTGCCGTCATCGGCGAAATGACCGGCGTGATCGCAGTCCAGATCGGTGCAAGCCGCCGGTATGACGGCCCCTTCGGCAAGAGCGATCGAGCAGCCCTGTTCGGTCTTTGCGGGTTCCTGATGGCCTTTGGACTGACCACGCCTCTCCTTTATCAGATCCTTTTCAGTGTCGGGCTGGCGCTGTCCGCGGTTACCATCTTCAACCGCGCCAGGGCGGCAATCAGGGAGAAACAATCCGCATGAACCTCCTGACCATCCATTGGGCCCTGATCGGCATCTGGGCCGTGCTGTGTTTTGCCAGCGCCATCGTCTTCGTGATTTCGAAACGCTCCGCCAAGAACATGAGCGAACTGGTTCAGCGCACCGTCAGCTGGTGGGTGATGGTGGCGATCTTCACCGTCTCCTTCCTGGTCAGCAACACGGTCTCGATCATTGTTTTCGCCCTCATCAGCTTCCTGGCGCTGAAGGAGTATTTTTCGATGATCCCCACCCGCCGGGCTGACAGGCGGGTGCTGTTCTGGGCGTATCTGTCGATCCCCGTGCAGTACTTCTGGGTCTACGACAGCTACTATGGCATGTTCGCGGTGTTCATCCCGGTCTACATGTTCCTGTTCCTACCCTTCGTCAGCCTTCTGACCCAGCAGACCGAGGGCTTCCTGCGCGCTGTCGGCACCCTCAACTGGGGGCTAATGCTATGCGTCTTCTCCATCAGCCACGCGGCTTTCCTCCTGATCCTGCCGGCGACCGAGGCCAACAGCACCGGTGGTCCTGGCCTGCTGCTGTTCCTCCTGTTCCTGACCCAGTTCAACGACGTTGCCCAATACACCTGGGGCAAACTGTTCGGCCGTCACAAGATCATTCCGGGCGTCAGTCCCAACAAGACGTGGGAAGGCTTTCTTGGCGGCGTTGCAACCACTTTCGTTCTGTCCCTTCTGACCGCACCGCTGGTCACGCCCTTTGACATGATCCACGCCGCTGCCGCCGGCCTGCTGATCCCGGTCGCTGGGTTCGTTGGAGATGTCACCGTCTCGGCCCTGAAGCGAGATCTCGGCGTCAAGGACACCGGCAGTCTTATTCCCGGTCATGGTGGCATCCTCGACCGGATCGACAGCCTGACCTATACCGCGCCGCTGTTCTTCCACTTCACCCGCTATTTCTATTACTGAAGGGGGATGTCAGGATGACCGCTCCCATTCTGCGCACGCAGTCGGCAGGCTTCTCTTTCTCTCTTCTCCAAGCCCACGCGCCTCTCCTCTCGTCATCCCGGCCAAGCGCAGCGCGAGCCGGGATCGGGGAGCCACTAGATCGGCTGAAAGGTGCAGCCACTGATCATGCGCCTGGGTTCCCCGGCCCCGGATCTCCGCTTCGCTGCGTCCGGGGTGACCGAGGAGAGGACGACACTGGAACAAGCGCTCGATCGTCAGCATTCAGGAACCTCCGTTGATGCTCCAGAAGATCTTCTACATTTTCGTCAAGGTCGCGGTCCTGTTCCTGCTCGGGCTGAACGTGCGTCGCAAGGAACTGCTGCCGGCCAACGGTCCGGCCATTATCGTTGCCAACCACAACAGCCATCTGGATACGATGGTGCTGATGGCCTTGATGCCCCTGTCGAAGCTGAAGGACATCAAGCCGGTTGCGGCGGCAGATTACTTCTTCTCGTCAC
Source organism: Labrenzia sp. THAF191a (assembly GCF_009363335.1). Lineage (GTDB taxonomy): Bacteria > Pseudomonadota > Alphaproteobacteria > Rhizobiales > Stappiaceae > Roseibium > Roseibium algicola. The sequence continues at coordinate 3,549,943 of NZ_CP045333.1, read as the reverse complement.
CACTCAAGGCATGGCTGTCGGAACATGTCCTCGGCATTATCCCGGTGGAGCGTGGCCGGAAAGAGAAGAACGTCGACCCGCTGGAAGGCTGCTACGAAGTTCTGCGTCAGGGCAAGGTTCTGATCCTGTTTCCGGAAGGTTCACGCGGCGAACCGGAACAGATGACGGATCTCAAGAAAGGCGTTTCCTTTCTTGCCGAACGGTTCCCGGAAGCACCGGTCGTGCCCGTCTTCACCCATGGTCTCGGCAAGGCCTTGCCGAAGGGATCGTTCCTGCTGGTGCCGTTCTTCTGCGATATTTTCGTTGGGGAACCAATCACTTGGAACGAGGACCGGACTCATTTTATGACCGGACTGAAGGAGCGCTTTAACGCTCTCTCGACGGAAAAAACCTTTGCATCTTGGGAATAGTAAGTTGGCACTTTTCTGCCTGGCTGCGCTCTGGAGCTTTGCCGAGGCAACGCTGTTCTTCATCGCTCCCGATGCGCTTTTGAGCATCATCGCGCTTCGCTCTCTGGGCAAGGCCATGATAGCGGCGCTTCTGGCATCCTTCGCGGCCGCGTTCGGCGGTCTGCTGGTCTGGACCTGCGCACAGCATTTTCCGGAAGAAACGCTTCAGGTGCTGCTGCTTGTGCCCGGGATTTCGGGATCAACATTTGAAATGGCCAGGCAACTGCTGCAGGCAGGCCTGTTCGAGGGATTGCTCGGGGGAGCCTTCAGCGGCATCCCTTACAAGGTTCTTTCGGCTGAAGCGGGCTACGCCTCGATCCCCGCACAATCGCTTTTTCTTGTCTCGCCGGTGGCGCGGCTACCAAGGTTTGTCCTTGTCGCCTTGATTTCCTGGTCAGTGTCCCGGCTTGTCGGCGCCCGTCTCAGCGACAGGAGAAAGCTCGCCCTTTGCCTTGCGGTCTGGCCATTTGTCTATGCCAACTATTTTCTCACCGCGGGCTGGTGAGCGGGCAAGCCCCCCCCCTCATCCCACTTGTGACAGCAGCACCCCGCCAAGAGCCGCCGTCAGCAGCACCCAGATCAGCCCCATGTGAAACCGCAGGAGCAACAGGCCACACAGGGCCGCGAGGACCGGCACGCGCCAGTCGAGGCTGGCAAGGTCCGGGATCCAGAGTGTCACGACACCCCACTTTGTCGCCGTGACCTCTTCGAAGAAGACATGCAGCGCGAACCAGACCGACAGATTGAGCACGACGCCGACCACCGCCGCAACGATGGCCGAAAGTGCCGACTTTAGCCTCGGCTGCGCCGAGATCCATTCGATGTAAGGCGCTCCGGCAAATATCCAGAGAAAACAGGGAGCAAAGGTCGCCCAGAGCGCAACCAGCCCCCCTGCGAGGCCAAGCAGAAGCCCACCTTCGTGAAATGCCGCCAGAAAGCCGACGAACTGGGTCACCAGAATGAGCGGCCCCGGTGTTGTTTCCGCCAGGCCCAGCCCGTCCATCATTTCACCTGCGCTCAGCCAGCCGTGAATGGCGACGACGTCCTGGGCCATATAGGCAAGCACCGCATAGGCGCCGCCAAAGGTGACGACAGCGAGCTTTGAAAAGAACCAGCCGATATCCGCCAGCAAGGGCACGTTGCCGGCCAGATCCAGCAGCGCCAGCGGCGCGAGCCAGATGAAGGCCCAGAGAAACACCGTGCGGAGCGTTTTCGCAATCGGCCTGCCAATCGCAACACCAGGCTCACCGTGGCTTTCAGTCTGCGCAGTGCTGAACGCAGCACCGTAAAGCCCGGCAGCCAGAACAATCAGCGGGAACGGCAGAGCCAGAAAGAAAATTCCGACAAAGGCCAGAGCTGCAATGACCCATTGCCGCCTGATGGTGAGTGCACGTCTGGAAAGGCGCAGCAATGCCTCCAGAACCACGATCAGGACGGCCGCCTTGATGCCCAGAAACAGCTGACTGACCAGCGGCACATTGCCGAAGGTTCCGTAAACCGCGGCAAGTGCGAAAATTGCGAGTGCGCCGGGAACGACAAACAGAAGGCCCGCCAGCAGGCCACCGGTAACGCCGCGCAGCTTCCAGCCACAGTATGTCGCAAGTTGCATGGCTTCCGGCCCCGGCAGCAACATGCAGAACCCGAGAGCGTTGACGTAGCTTTTTTCCGAAAGCCAGCCGGTCTCATCAACCAGCTTGCGGTGCATCAGCGCGATCTGTGCAGCCGGACCGCCGAAAGACAGCAGACCAATGCTGCCAAAGACGGATATCAGCCGCCGCCAGGATGCTTCCAGGTCGAAAGCTGTTCCATCCTTGCCCGGAGCGCCTTCACCAGATGCATGATGTGCGGTCAACGTGTCAGCCCTTTTCGTCGCAGACAGCCTGTCGTGACCTTCCTCTAGCGCATTCGGGATCGAAGGGTAACTGCAATCCTTACCCGAATGCCGTCAGACCTGAACCGGCGCAACGCATTTGCAGGCGGCAACGCCCAGATCCTGTATCAAGCGCTATCCCTTGACCGGATAGCGGTCAGGCTCCTCGAAGACATCGATCACCTTGGTTCCGGCCTTGATGATCGCACTGTGCTCCGCCCCGCTGGGAATATCGTAGATAGCGCCCGGACCCATCGTCCTTGTTTCACCAGCGATGGTGAATTCGATCTCGCCGCTCGGGACAGTGCCCCATTGCGCCAGATGCGAATGCGGCGGCAGGACCATGTCCTTCACGAAATCGAAAAAAACGACCAGTCCGGCGTAAGAGCGCACTGCGTAGGATCTGACAACGTCCTCGGGAAAGGGAACATCGAGAGCGGGAAACTTTCGGATGAAATCTGGAAGCTGCATGGACCTCTTGCCTCAAACGGATGGTGTTGAGGCAAGTCTGGACCAGGTCGGCCTATCCGTTCAAGACATCCTTCACAGTCGTCGCAAGCTGCTTCAGCGTGAAAGGCTTGGGCAGGAAGAAGAACTGCTCACCAGGAGGCAGGTTTTCCTCGAAGGCGTCCTCGGCATAACCGGACACGAAGATGATCTTGAGGTCCGGCCGGGTCTTGCGCAGCTCGACCAGAAGCGTCGGCCCGTCCATTTCCGGCATGACCACATCGGAGACCACGAGGTCGATCTTGCCGTCTGTCTCTTCCATGACCTCCAGCGCCTCGTTGCCCGAGCCCGCCTCGTAGACGGTGTAGCCACGCGACGCGAGGGCACGGGCGCCAAAGGCACGCACGGCCTCCTCGTCTTCCACCAGCAGGATTGATGCGGACCCGGTCAGATCCTTGACCTTTTCCGGCTCGACTTCCTTCGGTTCCGGCTTTTTCTTCTCCACGACCTTCGGAATGTGACGCGGCAGGAAAAGACGGAACGTCGTGCCGACATCGACTTCGGAGGTACAGAAGATGAAACCGCCGGTCTGTTTGACGATGCCGTAAACCGTCGACAGGCCAAGGCCAGTTCCCTTGCCGACTTCCTTGGTGGAGAAGAACGGATCGAAGATCTTCTCCATCACGTCGGGCGGAATGCCGTGGCCCGTGTCGTCCACCTCGACAAGGGTGTACTCGCCCGGTGGCATGCCGCGGATGTTGTCGAACTGAGTGCTTTCGGCTTCGTTGACGTTGCGCGTGCGGATGGTCAGACGGCCACCGTCGGACATTGCATCGCCCGCGTTTACCGCCAGGTTGACGATCACCTGCTCCAGCTGGTTCAGGTCGGCCATGACCGGCCACAGGTCCCGGCCGTGGATCACCTTCAGTTCCACCTTCTCGCCCAGCAGGCGGTCAAGCAGGATGGAGAGATCTGCCAGAACGTCGTTCAGCTCCAGTTGCTGCGGACGCAGCGTCTGACGACGAGAGAAGGCCAGAAGCTGCCGCACGAGGCCGGCCGCACGGTTGGCGTTCTGCTTGATGTTCATGATGTCCTGGAAGGACGGATCGGTCGGCCTGTGGCTGGCCAGAAGCAGATCCGAGAAGCCGATGATCGCGGTCAGGACGTTGTTGAAGTCATGCGCGACCCCCCCTGCCAGCTGGCCGATGGCCTGCATCTTCTGGCTCTGGGCGAACTGGGCTTCCAGGGCTCGCTGCTGGGTGGTTTCAAGCGCGTAGACGATGGCGGCTTCGCCGTCACCCTCACCTTCCTGCACTGCGGAGACGTAGAAGGTTGCTGAACGCGGGTCATTGCCCTCGACCAGCGGAATGTCTATCGGCGCAATCTCGCCGATCCCGTTGGCAGCAGCCTGGAGAGATTTCGCCAGTTCCTGCCGTCCGCTCTCGGCCACATAAGCCTCCAGCTTGGGAGATTCGTCATCCGTGTCGACCGCACCGAACAGCTTCAGGAACGGCGCGTTGGTTCTCAGGACCCGGCCTTCCTTGTCGAGCGAGGCAATGGCGATCGGCGTGTTGTTGAAGAAACGGGCAAAGCGGACTTCCGCCGCCCGAAGCGCCTCGGAGGCTTCCTCACCGCGAGACCTGTTGAGAACCAGTGTACGGCTGTCACCCGGCTGGCCGTTTTCGCCGAAAGGTACACGGTGGAGCAGTCGCACCGGCAGGCCGCGTCCGTTGCGGGTGACGAAGTCGAGATCAAAGGTTTCGCTCTTGACCTCGCCCGCCTGCCCCTTGATCGAGCGGATCAGCTCGGTGCCGTCGCCGCGCACGATGCTCGAAAGATCAAGGTCGCCCGCATCGAACTGGGCAAGATCGTAGCCAAGCCAGTCGGCCAGGGTGGCGTTGAGATAGACGATGCGGCCTTCCGCATCGCAGGAGAAGAAACCGGCCGGCGCGTGATCCAGGAAATTGATGACGCGCTGCAGTTCCTGAAACGAGTTTTCCTGTTCGGCCCGGTCGCGGGTGATATCGGCCAGCTGCCAGACCGCCATAGGCTTGCCACCGCCGCGTTCCTTCGACACCTGCAACGGGCGGATCGACACCCGATACCAGCGCGCAGCGCCGTCGGCCCTGCCGAGCGGGAACGGCATGCGGATCTCTTCTTGCGCCCTGCGGCTGTCGCGCATGGCCTGGGACAGGCGGAAAATGGCGTCGGCGGCATCCGGATCAGAGGAAAACACACGCTCGACCACACGGATGTCGGCAGCGGTTTCAGCGCCGGTCAGATCCGCATAGGCCTTGTTGGCATAGACAAGCCGGCCGTCCAGATCTGTAATAAGCGCTCCGTCCTCAAGGGTATCGACAAAAGCGGAGGCAAGCGGATTGGCTTCGCCAGGGCGGGCTGACAGGCGCAGAAAGCCTATGGCTCCGGCAAACAGGCAGAAAACCCCGACGACGGCCAGGATACCGAGCAGCGCAAGAATAAACGGCTGTGCTACTTCGCGGTCCATGACCGCAAAGGCAGCAGCAGCGCCGACGAGCAGCAGTGCGAGACCTATGAGAAGGCCTATATTACCGGAACGTTCCGGGCGGCTGATCATCGGCCCGCTCGGCGTCCCGTCCATGTCACTCATCAATCCTGTCTCCCGGGCCCGATTCGGTTCTTGAAGGGGCCGTACATAAGCATTCTGTGCTTAATAGCCGATTTCAACTGATATGCGACCAAGTCCTGTTGAAATTCACCTGTTTGCCGCGGACTTTTTCAGTCCGCTATCCTTGAGAGCAACTTAGTTGGCACGCCAGGATGCCCGCTTGCGCATGCGGAAGACGAAGCCGATGACTTCGGCAACAGCCTTGTAGTGTTCTTCCGGAACTTCCTGGTCGATCTCGACCGTCGCATAAAGCGCGCGGGCCAGAGGCGGATTTTCGACGACCGGAATATCGCTTTCCTTGGCGAGCTCACGAATTTTGAGCGCGACCGCATCGGTACCTTTCGCAAGGCAGAGCGGTGCTCCCATGCCTTCTTCATATTTCAACGCCACAGCATAGTGCGTCGGGTTGGTGACGACCACTGTGGCCTGAGGCACCGCCGCCATCATGCGCTTGCGCGACCGCTCCATGCGTAGCTGCCGGATCTTGCCCTTGATCTGCGGATCACCTTCGGTCTGTTTGTATTCTTCCTTGACCTCGCGCAGGGACATCTTCTGCTTGTTGAACCATTTGTTGCGCTGGTAGATGAAGTCGGCCGCGGCAACCACCGTCATCACAGCCAGCACGGCAGCCAGAAGCTGCAGGATCAGGATCCTTGCCTCTTCCAGGATGATGTTCGTATCGGCGAACACCATAACTTCCGCTTCGTCGCGGTGCGGCCACATCACCGCCACCATGATGGCGCCGACAACGGCGATCTTCACCATTCCCTTGGCAAAGTTGACAAGACTGTCGGCGGAAAACAGCCGCTTGAAACCGGAGGCAGGTGAAACCTTCGAGAATTTCGGCTTGATCGTTTCCGCGGTCAGCAGTGGCTGGTGCTGGACGAGATTGCCCGCCACAGCCATGATCACCAGCGCCAGCAGCGGAATGCCGACGATAAGAGCCACCGACTGCCCCGTGTCCCGCCACAGGGCTTTCAGCGCGTAGCCGTCCACCGCAATCTGGTGGGCATGCTCCATGTAGCCCTTCATCAACTCGCCTAGCGACACGGCAGTGCTGGGCGCGAAAATGGCAATCATCAGCGTCGCACCGGCCAGTGTGAACCAGGTGCTGACTTCCTGAGATTTCGGTACGTCCCCCTTGTCATGCGCCTCTTTCAGGCGCTTGTGCGTGGGGTCCTCTGTTTTTTCCGAGTCGTCGGTATCGTCAGCCATAGCGCAGCGCTACCCCACGATGAACTTGCCGAGCGATTCCTGAAAATGATCCAGATAGAACATCATCAGTGTCGCGATCAGCACCATGAGCAGAAACAGCCCGATCGCGATATTCACGGGCATGGCGATAAAGAAGATCTGCATCTGCGGCATCAGCTTGTTGAGCAGGCCGAGGCCGAAATAGAAAACCAGACCGACAACCAGAAAAGGCGCGCTCATGCGCACCGCGATGGAAAACACATGCGCAACGGTTTCCGTTGCGTTCTGTGAAAAGTCCCCGACCGGCGGAGCAAGGCCAGGCGGAAAGATCGTGAAACTGTCGTGGAGCGCCGCGATCACCAGGAAGTGGCTGTCGCTGACGAAGACCAGCGTAATACCGAGAATGGACAGGAAGTTGCCGAACAGCGCCCCCTGCTGGCCCTGGTTGGCGAAATCCGTCCCAAGCGCGAAGGCAAGGCCGGACTGGTTGGCCATGATCATGCCGGCGATCTGCAAGACGGACGTGATCATCTTGGCGCACAGGCCGATACCGAATCCGATGGCCAGTTCTCCGAAGAGGAGCGCAATCATGCGATAGGTATTGGATGTCAGGTCGACAGGGTAATACTGCGAGCCGACGGGGTAGAGTACAATCGTCAACGCCAGGGCAATGGTCAGCCGAAACCGTGTCGGGATCGTGCTTTCGCCCAGAGCCGGCAGCAACATGACCATCGTGCCCATACGTGCGAACATCAGCATGAAGATGGCTGCGATGTTCGGCAGATAATCGAGCTGTATGGTCATGAAGGTCCACGTCCTAACCGGTGGTCAGGATCATTTCGGCAACCCTGCCCATGAAGGCCTCCAGAACCTGGCTCATGAAGGGCAGCGCAATCAGGATCGTCACGAAGATCGCGAGGATCTTGGGAACGAATACCAGCGTCATTTCCTGGATCTGCGTCAGAGCCTGGAACAAGGCGATGACGACACCCACCAACAGACCGATGACCATGACCGGTCCGGCCACCAGGATCATGGTCCAAACGCCTTCACGGGCGAGATCGAGAACTTCACCAGCGGTCATCAAAGGCCCCCTTGCCGCATCGGATCAGATCGGCATCCGCATGATTTCCTCATAGGCGGAAATCACTCGATCGCGAACGGCGACCATCGTTTCCAGAGCAACTTCCGTTTCGGCGATCGCGGTGACAACGTCGACCACGTCAGCCTTGCCCTCGACAAGGCCGACTGCCTTGTCATCTGCGACACGGCCCTTGTCGACGACACCGCCGACAGCCTCTTCCACCAGCTTGGTAAAGTCGAGACCGGCAGCTTCGGGAGCGCCCGCCTTGTCCTCGATCGCACGCGCCTGCTGCTGCAGCTTGGCGGCCATCTGGTAGGCATTATTTGCGATCGACGGAGTAGACATGACTAAGGCTCCCTTCCCGGATTAGGACTGCCGCTCAGGCGCGCAGGATGTCGATGGTCCGCTGCAGCATCCGCCGCGTGGAATCGATGACGTTCAGATTGGCTTCATAGGATCGCTGCGCTTCGCGCATGTCCGTCGTTTCGATCAGCGTATTGACGTTGGGCTGCAGCACGTAACCGTTGGCATCGGCCGCCGGGTGACCGGGCATGTGCACCGACCGGAAGTCCGTATTGTCTTCCGCGATCTTGCCCAGCTCGACCATGTCGGCGCCCATTTCCCTGTCGAAATGGCTCTTGAAGGTGGGAATCTTGCGCCGGTACGGCAGTTCTTCAGGCGTCTTGGCGGTGGAGTTCGCATTCGCGATGTTTTCCGCGATGATGCGCATGCGCCCGTTCTGAGCTCTCAACCCGCTTGCCGAGATGAACAGGGATTTGATCAGGTCCATGTTATCGGTCCTCTAGCTTGTGCTGCCTTGCCTCATACACTCTTGGAAAGCGCGGTCCGGATCAGACCGAGCCCCTTGGTGTAAAGCGTTGTCGCAGCCTGGTAATCCATCTGGTTCTCGGTGATGTGCATCATCTGCTCTTCCAGATTGACGCTGTTGCCGCTCGGCGTGACTTCGAAGGTGTCGTCTTCCTCGATCTTGGCCGAACCGGTATTTCCCAGCTTCCCGGGGATGTGCCCGGCCACCGTCGTCGTCGTCGCCAGGTTCAGTGACTGCCGCCCGATGTGATCCTTGAAGGTATATTCCTTCACGTCCCGCGCCATGTATCCGGGCGTATCCGCATTGGCGATGTTCTGCGCCAGCACGCTCTGTCTCGTCTGGTGCCACTGCATCTTGGATTTCAATGCCTGGAACAGCGGCAGATCCGTTATGGCCATTCCGATTCACCATTCGTTAACCAACCCGGCAATGATTGCCGTTCAAATGGTTAATGAAAAGTTAACAGCCATTTACCTCTTCCGGCCCAAACCCTTCAAAAACCAGTGGAGGAGGCAACTTTCCTTTGCATTTCGCAAAAAGAGAGGCGCCGCCAACAGGCAAAATTTGCCTGCCTCTGTTAACTTTAAGTCCTAGAGAGATTCGAAGCAGATCAGCAAGCGGCTGAACCGGTGCCGACGGGGCAAAACACTCCCGCCGCAACGGGGAAAAACAAAAAAGCCGAGAGGTTTGCGAGACAGGAGCCTGCACAGGCTCAACCGCCGGAATTACTGGGGATAAAGGCAAACCTCCCCAATTGAGGCAAAAAACCGGAGTAACCGGCACACGCGATCAAACCGCAAGCGGGGCGGCACGAGGGTAAGATGTATAACTGGATTGAGACCACATTCAACGTGAGCGGGGGCATCACGCAGGCTATTGCAGTCATCCTGGCTTTGGCCGTCGTGCTGCTGCTGTTCGGACTGTTTATTTTCATTCTGAAGCGCCTGATGGGGGCAAGCGCTCCACAAAGCCGCAACCGGCAGCCCCGGATTGCCATCATGGACAGTGCTTCTGTCGACGCTCGCCGCCGGCTGCTGCTCATTCGCCGGGACAATATCGAGCATCTCATCCTGGTTGGCGGCCCGAGCGACGTTGTGGTGGAACAGAATATCGTTCGCAACACCCCGCTGGCCCAGGCCCGGCCCGGACAACCGTCTCCCTCGAACCTGCCGATGCCGGTCAAGGCCGCGGTCGCCCCCGGACCGGAGATCCCGGCCCGGCCCGACGACTTCCTCGAAGAACAGGAAGTTGCAGCACCCGCAGTCCAGGCACGTACGCCAGTTCCGTCTGCCGCGCCGTTAGCGCAGCCGTCTTCACCGGCACCACAACAGGCCGCTCCGGCACCGCAACCTGCCGCTCCGGCGGCACAGCCATCCGCACCGGCCGCGCCTTCGTATCAGGCACCGGCCACCCCGGTTGCCACGCCGGCAGCCCCCAGTGTGAGTTCGGCTGCACCGCAACGCAATTATTCGGAACCCGCTCCCTCCCGGCTTACCGCCACGCGTGCGGCCGAGAGTGCTCCGGCAACCGTACAAGCCCCGACGCCCCCGGCCCAACAGGCAACGCCACCAAAGACCACCCCTGACAAGCCGGAAAGCGGTGGAGGACTGGGCCGCGCGAGTGATCTGCTACGTGCCGCCACTCAGAACGGCTTCAACCGGGCCGCTTCGAAACCAGCCGCTCCCGCGCCTGCTTCGCCGGAAGTTTCGCCTCCGCGAAGCACCGACGAAGGCAAGGTCGACATTGCTGCTGCCCTGGAAGCTGAGATACAGGCGAGTGAACCTGCAACAGCATCCGTAAAGGCGCCGGAAGTGCGCCCTGCCGTTCCGGCTCCCTCTGCCCCGCAGGAAAGCAAGACAGCTTCCACATTGAAGTCCCTGGCACGCCCCTTCACGGCCCGTGACCGGCCTTCCTATGGCGGAACGATCTCCCCGCCCGCTTCCGGACCGGCGGCACGTGCCAAAACCGCTCTCTTGAAGCCTGTTGAGCAGGTTCTGCCGGAGCACAAGGTGGAGCCGGTGCTCGTTGCCGCAACCTTGACCGCAGCATCCGCACCTCAACAGGCCCCGACGCAGGAAGCACCGGCGGAAGAAAGCATGCCGAAACCGGACCAGCCCGCCGACCTCGGCCAGGCGATGGCGGACACGGTGGACGAAAGCGTGCAGATGGCCGATGCACAACTCTCTTCAAGCGATGTTTCAGAGCCCGAAGTGACGGAAGCAATCGAACCTGCCGACGTCACGGCGGATGATGAAGCCCGGACAGCGGCTTCCGTAGAAGAGGAAGGTGCCACAGCCGAAACGCAGTCGGTCGCAGAAGCCGCCCCTTCCAGGGAACTCTCGCTGGATATCGGCGATCTCCTGGAAGACGTGCCGGAAGCGTCCACCCCGGCTCAGGACAAACCCGAAGCGTCTTCCGCTGCGGAAATGCCAACTGACGAGGCATCTGCCGACGAGGCTGAAGAGACGCAGGAAGAAACCACAAGCGCTACCGCGACGGTCGCGCCGTCTGCCGCGGCATCGGTAGCAGCTCCTGCCCCTGTAACCGGCGGTCCGGTGACGAGCTCTGCGCCACCGGTCAAGGCGCCTGTCAGGCCTTCCGCCGGTTTGGGCGACAGAAATCCCATCGAGGAAGAAATGGCGAAGATCCTGGACGAACTGGGTGGACAGTCAAACGGATGATGCGCTTGCAATCGCTCCTGCGGCCTGGCGGTCTGATCCGCCTGATGCTTTTGCTGACCGCACTGCTCGCGGTTCTGGCCGGACCGGCTGCGGCGCAGGAAATCTCGGTCGGTTTTGGCGATGACACCACCTTGACGGAACGCGCCGTCCAGATGGTTGTCCTTCTGACCATCCTGTCGCTGGCGCCTTCCATTCTCGTCATGGTGACAAGCTTCACCCGTATTGTGGTGGTACTGTCGCTCTTGCGGTCTGCTATTGGCCTGCAGACGGCCCCGCCCAACATGGTGATGGTCAGCCTTGCACTGTTCCTGTCGGCCTTCATCATGATGCCTACCTTGCAGGCTTCCTATGATGCAGGCGTTCAACCGCTCATCGACGGGGACATAGAATTCGAGCAGGCCTACGAGCGCGCCTCCGATCCGTTCCGGACGTTCATGCTGTCCCAGGTCCGCGAAAAGGATCTCGCCCTGTTCGAGGAACTCTCCGGCAGAGAAGAAGCACCGGAAGGCCCGGAAGACCTTTCCATGGCCACGCTCATTCCCGCTTTCATGATCTCCGAACTGCGGCGTGCTTTCGAGATCGGCTTCCTGCTCTACCTGCCGTTTCTCATCATCGACCTCGTGATCGCATCCGTCTTGATGTCCATGGGTATGATGATGTTGCCGCCGGTGGTAATCTCTCTTCCGTTCAAGCTGATCTTCTTCGTGCTTGTCGATGGCTGGAACCTGGTGGCAGGCTCCCTGGTCAAGAGCTTCGGCGGCGGCTGAAGCACCCGGCCAAGTCGTTAAAAGTAGAAGAAAATTAAGATAGGACTGTAATAGTTACAGCCGTGCGGGCCCGAACTGTGCCCCTTCGTTAATAGCGGCAGGACAGTGTTAAGAGAACAATTAGAACAGCTCGCCCGGATCAAAGAACCAGAGGCGAGATCAAAACTCATCCGCACGCTCGTCGGCGAATATGCGCGGTCGGAAGACCACGAGCCGACGGAGATGGAGCGGGAACTGTTTTCGCGAATTGTTCTCTCGGTTTTCGACCAGCTGGACCGCGCTGCACGCTACGAACTTGTCGTACGCCTTGCAAAAACCGACCGCATCATCCCCGACCTTGCGGACCGGCTCGCCCAGGAAGATTACGAGCTGTCGGAACCGGTGATCGAATGCTCGCCGATGATCAGCCAGAACGGTCTCATGCAGATCGCCAAAAACGGCGGCAACGACAAGCGCAAGTCAACGGCAAAGAGACCTGATCTTTCCGAAGAGATGACCGACACGATGATTGCGCGGGCCAGCCGGGATGTGGTCCACGAGCTCCTCCATAACATGGCAGCGCCCTTTTCCGTCCGAGGCACACTCGCCCTGCTGATCTTTGCAAACACGGAAGCAGACGTGCTCGCCGGCATTGCAAGGCGTGCACTGGAAGACGAGGAGTTTCTCCAAACCCAGATGGACATTCTGGAGACCAACTGTCCGCTGATCCCGCCTCCTCTCAAGAAGGCACTGGAAACCGGCGAACTGCAGCGCCTGGCGAAGACCATCGAAGAGCGACACGACGGCAGCATCGACCTCGATGGCATCACCTATTCGCGCCACGAAGCCAGCATCCAGATTGCCAACGGCGAGCTGTCCTTCGATGCAATCCTGCGGACGCTGTTCGAAGAAGGCCGCCTTGATGCGGCCATCTGGCTGATCAGCCGCAAGATCAACCTCGCCGACGAGGTTGTTTCCGACACGCTGAAATCCGATGCGGATGGTGCAATCATGCGCCTGATGCTGCAGACCGGCATCCATGAAAAGACCTATCGCGACTTCCTGAAAGCACGCTGCGAGTGGCTGGACCGAAGCACCCGCTCCATTCCCGAACTTGTCATGCGCTACAAGTCCGAACTCAAGAAACCGCATCAGAACCCGGGTCAGCCGCCGTCACAGTCGCTTCTGAAGGCAGTCACCTGACACGACTGAGTGGTCAGCTCGCCGCCCTCGGCAATGTCACGATGCCAGAAGATTTCTGTCCAGAAATGTCAGCAGGTTCTCGTGATGCAGGTTTTCTGCAGCACTGGTCGGGATATGGTCCTGGCCTTCGTAGATATGAACCTCCGGCTTCCGGCCATGGGCAAGAAGCCGCGCTTCAAGACGCTTTGTCATGGCCACTGACCAGACCCGGTCGGCCGACCCGTGGCTCAGGAAAACCGGTCCGTCATAGCGCTCTATTTCGATCTGTTTCGTAGGAAGAAGGTTTTCGGAAGACCCGCGCCAGGACCATGCCCGCTCACCGGGGTCCCATGGCTGCCAGCCAGGATCTCCAGCGTCGCGGTAAGCCTTGCTGTCGAACGCCCCGCACACAACGTCTGGAGGACTGTGCACAGCCACCGCGTCAGGCAGGCTGTCAAGACCTTCCTCCGCCATCAGGGCTGTCAGCAAAAGGGCATGTTCGGCCCCCCGCGACACGCCATAGAATGCCGCCTTTTCACCAACGGCCTCAAATGCACGCAGCGCCCGGAAGGCTTCCAGACTTCTGTCCAGTGACACGTTTTCAATGCTGCCGGCATTCCAGGCATTGCCACCCTTCGAGTAGCCGAAAGGAAAGGCCAGGTAACCGTGTGCTGCCAGGAGAACCGCATTTCGATGGCTCCAGCCCGACCATGCCCCCTCTGAGCCATGAAACACCATGACGGCAGGAAAGGGCCCCTCGCCTGCAGGACCATAGGTCGTGCCCCATTCCGGGATAAGACGCCGGACGATTTTCAAGGACATGAAGACGTTCCTTTGTTCCGGTGTTCCAACGCCATCGAACCGACACATCCACCGCTGCAAAACGGAAAGGTGGGGCCATGAGGCCGGATAATCAGGTTCTTTGTGAGAACGTGCTGCGGATAGCGACACGTGTGGAAGGGTGAACAACCGCAACTGAACAGGAGTTGGCACCGGTGCGCAAGAGGCAACACCCTGCAACCGGACAACCTTCATGCAGCGTCAGCTTCAGCCGGCATTTTCTTCCGTGACGGGCGCAGCGGCAGACTGATCCGGGCTGCGATCGGGAGACATGTACTGACGCCGGTATTCTTTCAGGAAGGTTTCCAGTGAATCGACATCGGCAAGCCTGTTGGCGACTTCGAGGAACTCGACACCCTGCGCCTCGATCGGCCGGGTCACGACCTCAAAGGACATTGCCTCGGGGCTGTCGGACATCTTGGACATGTACTTTGTCTGCAGGCGTTCCAGGCTGAGCTGGTCACCTGCCAGCGAATAGGCGATCGCGGCCCGCAGGATGTCGCGACGTTCAAGATCGTCGAGCGGAATGTTGTCGGACCAGCGTGAGCCATGCATCGCTTCCAGCTGCTCACCCGCATCCCGCCAGCTTTCGGCTGCCCAGAATGTATCTGCCCGCAACCGATCGACATCCGAACCGCGCATGTTGCGAACCAGTTCCAGGGCAAGATCCGGGCGCCCGCTTTCGGTCAGGGCACGGGCTTCAACGATGTTGCGCTGACGCTCCAGGGTCGACGGAAGGCTCGCCTGCCGTGTCCGGTTGAGCACCCGCAGTGCTTCCTCGGCCTTGCGATCCATCAGGTAGATCGCGGCAAGATCCGCTGCAATCTGCGCCCGCGCGGCACCTTTCAAGCGGTTGTCAACCTGATGGCGCAGCAACTCGGTTGCCTGGTCCAGCAAGTCGACTTCCACCAGTCTCTTGGCCAGAAGGCGGACCATCTCGTCTCCCTGACGACCGATCGGCACAAGTTCGCGGAAATCATAAAAGAGTGCCAGCGCCTTCACCGGCTGCATCTCGTCCGCCTTGCCGTCCAGGAACAAAGCGTTGAAGAGGCCGTTCATCTCTTCCTGCAGCAGCCGCGTGGTATCCGCATCGGGTTCAGCCTGAACGGCCGATTTCATGGCTTCGAACGCTTCGCGGTACTGGCCCTGCTCGGCATAGAGCTGTGCCAGGAACCTCAATGTCTTCAATTCGATTTCATCACCACGCCAGGACGTTGCAAGCCCGGCAAGCTGATCGATGGCCTGCTCCATGTTGAGTTCGCCATCCCGGTAACGAATCCGGAGCGCGCGGTATTCCGCTTCGGCCGCCCGCGGCCGATCGTCGGACCTGGTCACGAGATCGAACACGGTCAAGGCTTCCTGTGATCGCCCGGAGGCATCGGCAACACGGCCACGCAGGATATCGTAACGGGCAGCCTGCGTCCGGGTCACTTCGGCGGGCTCGATCTCGGCCAGCACGCTGTTGGCAACACCGAAATCATTGACCTCGACCATGGCCTGTGCGGCGGCGAGCTTGAATTCTGTCTGGATGGCTTCCGGGTAGTTGCCGACCACGGCACGTCCGCGCGGCATGGCAATGCGGGCGGACGTCCAGTTACCCAGTTTCACATCGACAATCGTCTGCCAGACAGCAGCATCGGGGCTGTTCTTCAGGTCTGGCCGGTTCAGATGCGCATAGGCCGCGTCGGGCCGGTTGGCCAGGGTCTGGGCCGCCCCCATCATCAGGTTGAAGGAACTGTCTTCGGCAAGTGCCGGCTCTTCTTCCAGCGCAAGCTTCATCAGCCCCAGCGCTTCCTGCGCAAACTGATGCGCCAGATAGAACCGCGACAGAGCCATCAAGGGCTTGCGGCGCTTGCCTGCCGGTGATTTTGCCAGCTTGTCCTGCAGCTCCAGCAAGCGGGTGCGGTAAGCCCCCGGACCTTCGGTACTCAGGGAAACGAACTCGATGAAATTGCTGTCTTCGGGATCGACGATTGTCTGACCCGATCCGGATCCGCCACGCAGATGCTGGCTGGAAAGCGCAAGACCGCCTTCCTTTTCGATGATCACGTCATCTCCAAGGATCTTCATCTTCAAGCCGTCAGATTTCGGCACGACGGCAATGCCCTGAGCGGAACTCAGGGCGTCCAGGTCGACAAACGTCTGAGGCTTCAACAGACCGCGTGGCGGACCAAAGCCGGTGACGAGAGATATCGTGTCGCCAACGAACGGGTCGGTAATCTGACGGATGTTCTGTGGATCCTGATAGAGCACACGCAGCACGGAGCCGCCATCGCCTCGCACAGTCCGTTCCAGCTGCAGCGGAATGGAGGGTTCCAGAATCAGGTCGCCGATAACGAGCGACCAGGCATTGCCGTCAACACCCACCGTCGCCAGCACAGGATCGGTCATGTCCATCCGCAGGATCTGGTAATCGTCGAACTGCTGAACCTCGATTGTTTCCGCCGTTTCGGCCAGCGCCGAGACCATCCCCCGGGTGTCGATCGTTGCATCGGTATCGAAGATCAGCCAGATGCTGTCATTGCGCCGGAACACCGCGCTGGAAACCGGCTCGGAGAACGGAAACACAACGCGGACCGTGTTCCCGATGCGCCGGGCCTCGGCAGAAACGAAATTGCGCACTTCCTCAGCGAAGTTTTCCGGCGGCTGCTCCGGTGAGGGACGCCCCTGGTTCAAATCCTGACCGCCGTTCGCGCGCCAGGTTTCCGGTGCTGATTGTTGCGTGCCGGGAAGCTGGATTCCAGCAGGAACGTCGCCGCTTCCAAGCGTCGGCGTGTTCAGGATCTGCACTGGCGTTGCGCCATACGGCGCATTCGGCTGGCTACCCCGGTTGATTGTCTCGACCTGCTGCAGTGTCGGAATACCGTTGTTCTCGGGCGCGGCTTCCTGCTGCTGGTCGCCGATCTGCTGCGTGGACAAGTCCAGCATCGGCGCTTCCCGGACGATTTCCTCATCCTCCGGCAGCACTTCGTTCAACGGCAAAGCACCGGGCTCAGCCTGGGCAACGGTTACAAGACCATCGTTGGACGGAGCAACGGCGTCGTTCCCGCTTGTTGCTTCGGCCGCGGGAATGGCCGCTGTCGTCAGCAATTCAGCTGCGCCATCAGCCGAAATCGGCAGGACAGCCGCTGCAAGCTCAGGCGCAGGAAGCGTTTCGACCGCCAAGGCGGTCGGAGTGACGTCAACACCAGCGGCAGCGATCTCGGTCCCGCTACCTGGCCCTGACAACGCCTCTTCCCCGACCAACGGTTTGATGCGCGGGACCATGGCAAGCTGAGTTTCGGCCGGAGCGTTCGCACGACCGGCTTCCGGATCGGGCTCGGCCGACAGTGCGGCGGACTGATCAGAATTTTCAACAGCTGACGGCTGCGGTGCTTGAGGTGCCTCGGCTCCCTCATCCGTCTTGCCACCTCCCAGTGGAACAATCGTATAGGCCGGCGATTCATCGGCCTTGGATTCCTTCAGGACCCCGCCTCCGCTCGCCGTGCTCGCGCCGGACGTCGGATTTCCGCGCGGGTTCTTGACCTCACGCGTGTCGCGCAGGCCTGGAGCGGTAATCATGTCCTTGCGGTTTTCGTTGTCTTCGACGGACAGTTCCTTGTTGATCAGCGCATTTGCCGGATCATTCACTTCCATGTTTTCCGGCGTCACGTCGATAACGTAGGTCTGTTCCTCCCGGAACGCCCGAATGTCGACCGACGGCTCGACGCGCATAAGGAATTTCAGCTTGCCCTGATCCAGGAAGGAGGTCGCGTCGATCACCCCTTGGGGCAGATGCGCGCGCAGGTGGGCAATGTCCAGCTGTGCCGGATGGTTGAACGTCACCTTGATGATGTCGTTTTCGCGCACAAAAGCGGTGTCGAACTTGATCGACCAGTCGAACACCAGACGGGTGAATGTCGGGTGCTCACCCACATGCAGCGTCACCTCCGGCCCTTCCTGAGCCTTCAGCCGCGCCTGTTCGAGGGCGCGAACCTTGCGCATCGCCTCTTCGGCACGCTTTGCAAGATCACGTACGACATCGTCGGGAAGTCCTGGCGGCAAGCCTTGCCAGTCCATCGGCAGGATATCGACAAACAGCTTTTCGCCGGCCTCCAGAGTATTGATCTGGAACTGGTTCTTCAGTGCAAAGCGGATGGCACTTCCGTCCGGATCTCGGCGGGCGATGGTCACGTAGTCGCCCAGGTCCAGCGGAACATCGTCAACGTTGATGTCGATCGGATCTTCAAAGGAAATCCGCAGGACCCCGCCTGTGATGACCGCATCATAGATCGGAAGCAGCGTGCGATCCTTGAACGTCAGGACGATACGGCCATAGCCTTCCCCCGGAGAAACGGTCAGATCAACCGGTTCCATATTGTCGGATTGAGCCAGGGAAGC
The DNA here is from genome assembly GCF_009363335.1 of Labrenzia sp. THAF191a. Classification (GTDB taxonomy): domain Bacteria; phylum Pseudomonadota; class Alphaproteobacteria; order Rhizobiales; family Stappiaceae; genus Roseibium; species Roseibium algicola. The sequence continues at coordinate 3,531,594 of NZ_CP045333.1, read as the reverse complement.
ACCCGTGAAGCAGGCCAGAACAAGCCAGAACGAAACCAGCAGGCGCGCGAAAGCTCGCACCCTGTCCGAAAACGCGGGAGTTCCGCCGGTCTGGGATGTCAGGAACGGTCCTGGCAAGATGTTCTGTCCTCGGATGACGCCAACACACTATTGTTAGTCAGGTCTTGTTAACGTGCCCTTACGCGATACGCCGAAATCCGGTCTTTCCGGTCAGTTTGACGGAATTTTCGGCAAGGCCTCCGGCGCTTGCGCCTGTGCCTGCACCGGTTTTGTGTCCGCTGCGGGTAACGGAGAGGCGTTCGCGATTGCCACAGTCATGCGCTCGGCCGCTTCGGGATCCATTTTCCCGAGGATATCTGCCATCTTGCGAGGTTTCATCTGGCGCACGACTTTCAGCAGGACCGGCAGGCTCAGGCGGTCGAAGATCCGGGCGGCATCTTTCGGCTTCATGCTTTCGTACATGGTCACGAGGCCGGCAATTTCGCTTTCTTCCTGCTCCTGCTTCTGTCCGACAGCAGCCTCGATGCGCTCTTCGAGCTTCTTCAGTTCGTCAACGCGCTTTTGAATGCGTTCTTCTGTGGCCTGCAGAAGCTTTTCACGAAGGTCCAGCTGGCCTTCATGCTCCTGCAGCGACTCGCGCCGTCTGCCAAGACTTTCCAGAACGGCGCGCTCGGCGGCCGAACCACCGATTTCAAGACTGTCCGGCAGGGCCGGCTGGTCGGGCAGCCCGCCTCCCGGAGGCGGTGGCGGCGGCGGACCATCCGCGGCCATTTCAGCCGTTGGGTCAGCCATGTCACCGCCGTCGCCCCCCGGCGTTTCCTGTGCGACTGCGCCATTGATGGGCAGGTTGCCGCTTTGCGGGCCCAGCGCGAAGCCAAGTAGCTTCAGGGCCAGCAGAGCGCTTGCCGAAACACCCAACAAAGGCAGCAGTCTCAAGTTCATGCAGCAGCACCGTTCCGTTTACGGAATTGTTCCAGTCGCGCAGTTGCTTCCGCCGCAGCACTGCGAATGTCGGAAGCCCGGCTGCTTCTGCGGCGCTCCGGCTCCACGGCCGGAGCTGCCTGGCCATAGCCTGCAGCCTGTTGCGCGTATTGTTGCGGCTCCGGTTGCGGCTGAGCCGCATAAGGATCGCTCCTCGTCACCGCCTCGCGCTGCGGCGCAGCCGAACGGGCCGCCTCCGCAATCTGCGATATCCGTGTGAATACTATCTCACCTTCGCCAACTTGTTCGGCAAGAGTGTGAGACATGGTTTCCGCTTGCTTAAGACGGCTGCCAAGTGTCTTGTCGGCCTCCGCCGCGGTCGTCTTCAGTCCGAGGATGGCACGCTCGGCAATTTCCGTGGCCGTCATGAGCTCCGAAATGGTCGCACGCAGTACCTCTTCGTCGGCCCGCAAGCGCTGCAGACGGCGGTTCAGCGTGAAGCAGTAGCCGATGGTAATCACCAGAAGAACCGCGACCAGTCCTTCAATGATCATTCCGAGTGGCAAAGTGCTCATTGGTCCCCCATTTCGCTTTGCATGGCGCGCTCGAAGGCGGCCAGCGTCATTTTTGGCTTGCGCAAATTCTTTGCGACACGGATGGCAATGGAATCCTCCACCTTGCCGAGCGTTCCCTCGGTCAGTGGAATGTTGCCGCATTTGATCGTCACCGGGTCGGTCGGCTCCTTGTCGAAGACGAGCGTCTGGCCGACGTCGAGACTGAGCACCCGCCCGAGAGGCAGATAGGTCTCGTAAAGAACCGCATCGACCTCGACTTCCGCGGCATGAATTTCGGTCGCCAAATGGCCTTCCCAGATCGGATCCCGGCCGAATTTTTCCCCCATGAACATCTGCAGAAGCAGATCGCGGATCGGCTCCAGCGTTGCATAGGGCATCATGATTTCGACGGACCCGCCCCGGTCTTCCATGTCGATTCTGAGCTCGACAAGAATGGCGGCGTTTGCGGGCCGGGAAATCGCGGCAAAGCGCGGGTTCGTCTCAAGACGCTCCAGGTTGAAATGGACCGGAGAAAGCGGCGCGAAGGCGTGTTCGGCATCCTGAAGGATCAGCGCCACCATCTGCTGGACCAGACCGGTCTCGATCGTGGTGTAGGGCCGCCCCTCGACGCGCACGGCCGAGGTTCCCCGTCCCCCGCCAAGCAGCACGTCGATAATCGAATAGATCAGGCTGGATTCAACGGTGATCAGACCAAACCCGTCCCATTCCTCGGCCTTGAAGACACCGAGAATGGCCGGCAGCGGAATGGAATTCAGGTAGTCGCCGAAACGAACCGAGCTGATGGAATCGAGCGACACTTCCACGTTGTCGGACGTGAAGTTGCGCAAGGATGTGGTCGTCAGACGCACAAGACGGTCGAACACGATTTCGAGCATCGGCAGACGCTCGTAGGAAACCATTGCCGAGTTGATCAGCGCGCGGATGCCGCTCTGGTCGCCAGCAATCGTATCCTCGATGTTGAAGCCGAGGAGGTTGTCGATTTCTTCCTGGTTCAGGACACGGTCGGCACCGCGCGTGGCGTTTTCAAGGTCCGGTTCGCTGTCGTCGATCATGGCTGCCCATTGGGCCGCCATGTCGTCGGAACTGCCGGCGCCCTGCTCCTCTAGAGCAGCACCCCACGCCGCGGCGAGATCTTCGTCGTCGTCGCTGCCGGCACCCTGCTCTGCAAGAGCGGCGCCCCAGGCATCGGCCATATCCTCTTCGGACAGGTCGTCATCGTCGTCGATATCAGCCATTCACAAAGTCACTGGACAAGGATTTCCTTGAACAGTACCCCTTCAACTTTCGCCGGATAAACCGACAGATTGATCCGTCTGAGCAATTCTTCCTTCAGGCGGAACAAACCGGCAGACCCTTCCAGGTCCGCAGGGCGAAGCTCGCGCAGATAGATCTGAAACGCATCCAGGATGCGCGGCAGATACGGCTGGATCTGGTCGATCATCGCACGGTTCTCGACTTCCAGGGCAATCCTGACCTTCAGATAGGTCGTGCGCCCTTCCGTCGCCAAATTCACCGTCATTTCCGGAAGGTCATAGAAGACCACCGGCTTTTGCACTTCCTGCGGCGCTTCCGTTTCTCCGGGAACCGGTGCCGGTGCCGGTGCACTCGATCCCATCAGGAAATAATAGGCCGCCGCACCCGCGGCGAGCAGAACCACCAGACCGATGCCGCCGAACAGGATAAGCTTCTTCTTGCGGCCACCGCCACCAGCTTCAGCTCCATCCTCGCCGTCTTCTCCGGCTGCGGCGTTTTCGTCTGTCATTCCGCACTCCGATCTGCAGGCGCTCGCGCGCGCTTATTTATTACTAAAGAGTTAATGGTTAACGAATGGTTACCGAGCCATTAACGCGAGTCACCGGGCAAAAATTGCCAAGTGGTTAACTTCTGCCGGAATCTCTTGCCGCGTGCACCCGCCCCTTTTGTTTTTTACCCAGATTTCCCAAGGATTTAAAAACTGGCACGCCTCGTGCATTAACCTTAACGAGCCAGCGGATCTGGGGAGATCGGCCGGCTTACTCGGGGAGCACGAAGGGAACCGTTCACTATGGAGAACGCTCAACTAGTTGCCTTATCAAGGCAATCGATCCTGCGGAACCATCTGGATGTGATCGCCAACAACATGGCGAACATCAATACGTCCGGGTTCAAGTCGCAGAATCTGCATTTTTCGGAATACGTCATGCCGGTGGCAGACGGCACGGCTTTTGAGCCGCAGGACCGCGCCATTTCCTATGTCGATATGTTTACGACACGGACCGACTTCACGCATGGCCCGATCAAGATGACGGGTAACGAATTCGACCTGTCCCTCAACAGTGATGGTTTTTTCGCGGTCCAGATGCCGGACGGTACCGAAGCCTATACGCGCAGCGGCGCGTTCACGCTCGACTCGACCGGCCAGTTGATCTCGGCAGACGGCAGCCCTGTGATGACCGAACAGGGTCCGATCTCCTTCAACGAACAGGATGGCCGCGTCGAGATTGCCCAGGACGGCACGATCTCCACCCGTCTTGGCATTCGCGGCCGCATCAAGGTCGTTGACTTCGAAGACGTTCGGACGATGGAGAAGATCGGCAACACGATGTTCAAGGCTGAAGACCCGATACCGGCCCAGGAAGTCCGCATGGTGCAGGGCGCCGTTGAAGGCTCCAACGTCTACGGCATCACGGAAGTCACGCGCCTCATCGAAGTGACGCGCGCTTACGACTCCACTTCCAAGATCGTGAAAGACCTGGATGAGTTGCGCCGGCAGGCGATCTCCACTCTCGGCAAGATTCAGGCCTAAGCGCCTTTAAGGGATCACTACCATGAAAGCACTTCATATCGCCGCAACTGGCATGAAGGCCCAGGAACTGAACGTCGAAGTCATTTCGAACAACGTCGCCAACATGCGCACGACAGGCTTCAAGAAGCAGCGGGCCGACTTTCAGGACCTGCTCTACCAGAACCTGCGTCGCATGGGCACGGAAACATCGGATTCCGGCACCATCGTCCCGACCGGTATCCAGATCGGTTCCGGTGTGAAGATCGCAGCCACCGGCCGCATCATGTCCCAGGGTTCTCTCGAGCAGACCGGCAAGGAACTGGATCTGGCCATCCGCGGTGAAGGCTTCTTCCAGATCGACATGCCGGACGGAACGACGGCCTATACCCGTGACGGTTCCTTCGAGCGCGATGCCAACGGGCAACTGGTGACCATCGACGGCTATTCCGTCAATCCGGGCATCACCATTCCGCAAACGGTCAAGGACGTCACCATTTCCAACACCGGTGTCGTTCAGGGTGTCGACCAGGGCGGCAATACTGTTCAGCTCGGCCAGATCCAGCTTGCCCGTTTCGTCAACAAGGCAGGTCTCGAAGCCATTGGCGACAACCTCTACCTGGAAACAGACGCCAGCGGCGCACCGGATACCAGCAATCCGGGCGATGAGAGCTACGGCACGGTGCAGCAGTATTTTCTTGAAATGGCCAACGTGGATGCAGTCACGGAAATCGCCGACCTGATTTCCGCACAGCGCGCCTATGAGATGAACTCACAGATCATCCAGGCAGCCGACGAGATGTATTCCACCACCACGAACCTCCGCTAGGACCGAGGCTTGAGACGATGATGAGACATCTGCTGAAAGTCGGGTTGCTGCTGGCGGGCTTGCTGTCCCTGCCCGCCCTGGCGGACGAAAAACCCGTACTCCGGTCGCAGGTCATGACCCTGTCGGACATCGTGACGGTTGGCGACTTCTATTCCAATGCCGGTCTGCTGGCATCCAAGCCGCTGTTCCGTTCTCCGGATATGGGGACCTCCGGCAATGTGCCTGCGGATGTCGTCGCCGAACGCGCTCGCGCGGCCGGCCTCGAAACGGCCGGCACCGACGGCCTGCGAACCGTCGTCGTCTTTCGCGGGGCAACAAGGCTGAACCGTGACCAGCTTGCCGGCCTTGCCCGCAAGGCTCTGGCAGACCGCAATGCCGGCATCGATCCCGAGCGCCTGGATATCCGCTTGCTGCAGGCACCGGATCAGGTTCTCGCCGATCCCAAGGTACACGATCCGATCCGCATCGACCGGGTAGAATGGTCCCAGTCGAACGGCCGCTTCACCATCCACGCAGCCGTCGCGGTCGAGTTCGGAACCGAGCCTCTGACCCTGACCGGCGTTGCGACGGAGATGGTCGATGTGCTGGTTCTGGTGCAGCCCGTGCGCCGCGGCGACATTGTTCGTGAAGAAGACCTGAACATCATTCGCGAAGCCCGCACCAAGGTACCGGCAGGTGCCCTCACCGAAATGGAAGACATTGTCGGCAAGCAGGCCCGCACCACCTTGCGTGCGAATTCGCCCCTGTCCCGCAATGACGTCCAGCGCCCGATCCTGATCGAACGCGGTGAGAAGATCACCGTCACCTATGTCATGCCGGGCATGAAACTGACTTCACGGGCCCAGGCCATGGATACCGGTGCCAAGGGCGACGTGATCGATGTCATGAACCTGCAGTCGCGGCGCATCGTGCCGGCGACGATTACCTCCCGCGGCCAAGTACGCGTTCACGCCGCCAATCCAATTGTTGCAAGCTTGAACAGCGAGAAAAACTAAATGCTGAGCACCTTTCCCAGACACCTGCTGGCAAGCATCGCCCTTTCCGCCCTCGCCGCGGGTTGCGGCACTGCGGACAAACTCGCAAATGTCGGCCAGCAGCCAGCCCTGAACGCCATTCAGGATCCGACCACCACTCCGGGCTACCGGCCGGTGCAGATGCCCATGCCGGAACCGCAGCAGGCTCATTACAATCCGAATTCGCTGTGGCAGTCCGGCAGCCGCGCCTTCTTCAAGGACCAGCGCGCCAGCCAGGTCGGTGACATCCTGACTGTCGTCGTCACCATCGACGACCAGGCCGAGATCGACAACAAGACCGAGCGGAGCCGGTCTGAGTCCAGCGGCGCCGATGTTGGTGGCGCACTCGGAACGGCAATCGACACCATCTTCCTGCCGGCAAGTTCTGCCGCCAGCGACCTTGCCAACGTCAACAGCAACTCCAGCTTCTCGGGCGACGGCAGCGTCGACCGCAACGAAGTCCTGCAGACCACCGTCGCCGCCGTGGTGACCCAGGTTCTGCCGAACGGCAACATGGTGATCGAAGGCCGTCAGGAAGTTCGTGTGAACTTCGAAGTCCGCGAGCTGATCGTCGCCGGTATCGTCAGACCTGAGGACATCACGTCGGATAACCGCATCGCCAGCGAGCAGATCGCCGAAGCGCGGATCGGATATGGTGGCCGCGGCCAGATTACCGATGTCCAGCAGCCACGGGTCGGCAACCAGGTGCTGGATATCCTGCTCCCCTTCTGATCCCAAACCTTTCTCAGTCCCCCGGCCGAATCCGGCGACGCGTTCTAGAAGCGTCGCCGGCCCGGCTGATGACGGGCACGATGTCTCGCTCCCCGAGCATCGTGCCCGTTCTCATTTCCAGGCCGGAAAAGACCGTTTAGGGTGTGACCCGTTGCCTGATTTGTCGCTCATTCCGGAAGACCCCACCGCGTGACCACCACCCTCATCGTTCTCGCCCACCCTGCTCAGACTTCCTTCAACGCTACCTGGGCGCGCGCAACCGAAGCCGCGTGCCGATCTGAAGGCGATGAGGTGCTTTGGTCAGACCTCTACCAGCTTGGCTTCGATCCGGCGGAGCGCGCAGCGCATTACGTGGAGGAGATTGTCACTGAACCTTACGACGTTCTGAAAACACAGGAAGCTGCCTCAAAAACCGGGAACCTTCCCGCGGCTGTTTCGGAAGAAGTCGAGAAGCTGCGCCAGGCGGACCGGATCGTGTTTCATTTTCCGGTCTGGTGGTTCGCCCCACCCGCCATCCTGAAGGGCTGGTGCGAGCGCGTGCTGGCCAACGGCGGCCTGCACGACACCTCCAACCGTTTCGATACCGGCCATTTCAGGAACAAGCCGGTTCTTTTCTGCGTCACGACCGGATCCAAGGCGAGCGAAAGTGCCCACAACGGCAAGGAAGGCGACATTCAGATGCTGCTTTGGCCACTCGCCTACACACTGCGCTATCTGGGTTTCGATGTTCTGGTTCCCAGGATCGTCCACGGTGTTCACGGTTATCACAAGGGTGAGGCAAAGGAAGACCTGGAAACGCGACTTCAAAACGAGATCGAAGGCCACCGGGAGACGATCGCAAGGTTCGAAACGCTGCCGAAGATCAGCTTCAACGCCGACAGCGAATTCGACCGCGCCGGCACCCTTAGCCCGGGCGCGCCATCTTACAGCCACTTCATCCGGCACGACCCCTGATTTTGCGGCAACCGGCAAAGACGAGACCGGATTTGTCCGCTTCCACACCTCTTTTTCCTGTATCTGCCGGATGACGCTACCGTTTTTTCGGATAGAATGTAGGTAATCTTATATTGGCCCAGCGGGGATTCGATGCGCCTCCTTTCTGCATTCGTCTTTGGTTTTGTTCTTCTGTCCGCACCTTCTGCCTGGAGTGCAAGCTGCGGCAACGGCCCTGGCGGATTTGAAGCCTGGAAACAGTCGTTCATTGCTAATTCCCAAAGCTACGGCCTCAAGAAAAGGGTCGTTGAACCGTCGTTGAAAAACGTGAAGTACAACAAGAAGGTGGTCTCGCTCGACCGGAACCAGAAATCCTTCAAGCTCAGCTTCAACCAGTTCTATGCCAAGCGGGTCAACAACGCGATGATCCGGCGGGGCAAGCAGCTCGGCAAGACCTACGCCCGCATCTTCCGTGGCATCGAAAAGAAATATGGCGTTCCCGCACCTGTACTTCTGGCGATCTGGGGGCTTGAAACCAACTACGGCAGCTTCTCCGGCAACATGCCGGTCCTGCAATCCCTTGCCACGCTGGCCTATGATTGCCGCCGGTCCGATTTCTTCACCGCCGAACTGGTCGCCGCGCTCAAGATCGTGCAGAGCCGTGACATGCAGCCGGCCGAAATGAAAGGTGCCTGGGCCGGCGAACTCGGCCAAACCCAGTTTCTCGCCACCAGCTATGTCCGTTACGCGGTCGATTATGACCGCGACGGCCGCAAGGACCTGATCCGCTCGATCCCGGATGTGCTGGCTTCCACCGCAAACTACCTGGCCCAGAAAGGCTGGCGCCGCGGCCAGGGCTGGGGCCCCGGCACCGCCAATTACAACGTTCTGAAACAATGGAACAAGGCCAGTGTCTACGTGGAAACGATCTCGGTCATGGCTGGCCAGATCAGCGAGTAGAGCCCGCTTGACGCCCCATAAACCTGCTTGACAAAACTGACGATCCGGGCAGCAATTTGCGTCATACGGTTGTAATCCTTGCGGATCAAAACCGTGTTCCGCGGAAACATGCCGCCCGGCTGGCACCGGCAGCTGTCGGTCCGGCTTGCGCTGTTCCGCAAGGCTGAACGACACCAATCGCCGAGCGACCGAACAGGAGCCATTCCATGTCCAGCATCAAAGACTTATCGATTTCACGGCGCACCCTTTTGATGGGCGCGGCGGCAACTGGCTTCACGGCAGCTCTGCACCCCTATTCCGTTCTGGCCAAGGAAGGTACGGCTCACCTTCGCCTGATGGAGACGACGGACCTCCATGTCCATGTTTTCCCGTACGACTATTACAGCGACAAACCTGTCGACACCGCCGGTCTCGCCCGGACAGCCACACTGATCCGCGATATCCGGAACGAGGCCACAAACTCGGTTCTGGTCGACAATGGCGACTTTCTGCAAGGCAACCCGATGGGGGACTATGTCGCCTATGAACGCGGCATGAACGAAGGTGACCTGCACCCAGTCATCAAAGGCATGAACGTTCTCGAATTCGACGCGGCAACACTCGGCAACCACGAATTCAACTACGGCCTGGACTTCATGATGAAGGTGCTGGCCGGTGCCAATTTCCCCGTCGTCTGCGCCAATCTTGTCAAGGGAAGCACGCTGGCCGGCAACCCGCGAGACGACGCCCTTTTCCTGAAGCCCTATGTGATCGTTGAAAAACAGGTCACCGACGGTGCCGGCAAGTCCTATCCGATCAAGATCGGCTTCATCGGCTTCGTGCCACCGCAGATCATGAACTGGGACCGCCGCCACCTGGAAGGCAACGCCAATGCGCGTGACATCATCGAAACCGCCAAGGCCTTCGTTCCGGAGATGCGCGAACAGGGCTGCGACCTGGTAATCGCCCTCTCCCACTCGGGGATTGACGCCAACGATTATTCCGAAGGCATGGAAAACGCCTCACTGCACCTTGCCGGCGTGGACGGGATCGACGCCGTCTTTACCGGTCACCAGCATCTGGTCTTCCCCGGTCCCCAGTATGAGGGACTGCCGGGTATCGACAGCGAGAAAGGCACGTTGTTCGGCAAGCCTGCCGCGATGGGCGGCTTCTGGGGATCGCATCTGGGCGTCATCGACCTGATGATCGAGCGCGACGGCAACGGCTGGCGTGTCGCCAATTTCATGACCGAAGCACGCCCGATCTACGAAAAAGAAGGTCGAACCGTAACACCGCTGGTGGAGAGCCAGCAGGATGTACTCGATGCGGTGAAGGAAGATCACGAGGCAACCCTTGCCTATGTCCGCCGCCCCGTCGGCAAGACGTCGGCTCCCTTGCATTCCTATTTCGCCCTCGTGGCCGACGACCCGAGCGTCCAGATCGTTTCAAAGGCGCAGATCTGGTACATCGAACAGATGCTGAAGGGTACGGAATGGGAAGGCCTGCCGGTTCTTTCCGCAGCAGCGCCTTTCAAGGCTGGCGGTCGTGGCGGCCCGGACTACTACACCGATGTTCCGGTCGGCGATGTCGCCATCAAGAACGTGGCCGATCTCTACCTGTATCCGAATACCATTCGCGCGGTCGCCATCAAGGGCAGCACGGTGAAGGAATGGCTGGAACGTTCAGCCGGAATTTTCCAGCAAATCGAGCCGGGCAAGGCCGACCAGACACTGATCAACCCGGAGTTTCCAAGCTATAATTTCGATGTGATCGACGGTGTCACCTACCAGATAGACCTGAGCCAGCCATCGAAATACGCCGCGAAAGGCGAAGTCCTCAATCCGGACGCCAGCCGTATCGTGAACCTGGAGTTCAACGGCGCACCGCTTGACCCCGAAGCAACCTTCGTGGTCGCGACCAACAATTACCGTGCAGGTGGCGGCGGCAATTTCCCCGGCATCAGCGACGACGTTGTCGTTTTCGTCGGCCCGGACACCAATCGCGACGTCCTGGTGCGCTACATTGTCGAACAGGGTACGATCAACCCTTCGGCAGATGCCAACTGGTCGTTCAAACCGATGCCGGATACCAGCGTCCTGTTCGAAACCGGCCCGGGTGGCACGGAACACGCCGCCTCCGTGGAAGGTGTCCGGATCGAACCGGCAGGCGACGGTGCAGATGGTTTCGCCCGTTACCGGATCACACTTTGAACGGTCTCGACATTCGTAAGCCTGCTTGAACGAGCAGGTCCCCCAAAAAACTTATCCTGAGGAAGCGCATAGCGCTGTCTCGAAGGATGGGCCGCTTGCTTGAGAGTGTGCTGCCCATCCTTCGAGGCGGACCTGAAGGTCCCCCTCAGGGAGAGGCGTGCCTGCGGTCGGCATGGGAAAGCTGCCCACAGACATAAAAAAACCTTCCCACGAGGGGAAGGTCTTGAAAGTCGTTACGGATCTGCCGTCTGTGCGGCAAACCGGCCGTTTTCTGGAAATCAGTCGTCGCGATACACTTTTTCCCGACGCTCGTGGGCTTCCTGAGCCTCGATCGACAAAGTCGCGATCGGGCGCGCCTCGAGGCGCCGAAGAGAGATCGGCTCGCCGGTCTCTTCGCAATAGCCATAGCTTCCGTCTGTAATGCGTTCCAAGGCATCATCGATCTTCGAGATCAGTTTCCGCTGACGGTCCCTGGCGCGAAGTTCGATGGACCGATCCGTTTCGGACGACGCACGGTCGGCAAAGTCAGGATGGTTCTGGCTTTCCTCCTGAAGATTGGCGAGGGTTTCCTTGCTTTCCTTCAGGATCTCTTCTTTCCACACAAGCAGCTTGTTCCGAAAGTACTCGCGCTGCCTGTCATTCATGAACGGCTCGTCTTCCGAGGGTCGATATTCAGACTCAATTTCAACCGTCATCGATAGCTCCGGATTACCGTTATGCCGGGCGCAATATATAGGCGGTTCCGCCAGCGGACAACGGTTCATTTGCTAAAAATGGCGTCAAGGAAAGTTTATACCTTTCAAGACGTTGCGTAAATTTTGGACACTAAGCCGACAAATTTTATCGATTTGTGTGCACGCTCAATCCTGGAATCGGCCGAGCTTTGCAAGCTCGACTTTGACCCGCAATTCGATCTCCTCGAGCACCGAATCAACCTCAGGATCACCACTCGACTGGCGTTTGGAAACCTGCCTGGCGAGCAGCTCCAGCCGGTCCTCCGACACGTGTCCGGCAAGCAGATCCGCCCGCACCGACTCCAGTGTGTCCAGCAGATTGTGCCCGTGCTTGGTAGCGCGAGATCGGCGCTCGGCGCGGTCGTCAACCTCCTGCAGGGCCAGCAAGGCATCCATGCCCTGAATGGACGCACCGCCCGCGGTCTGGGAAGACTGTGAAACCTCACCCCCGAGGTCCGGTGCGAACTGGTCGCCGTTTGAAGAAACGCTCTTCTTGGCGCCTCGTCCCTGAACGCCGGAAATGGGTTTATTGCCTGTAATACGCATGATCGATCTTCCAGTCAGACTGACGGCAATTCTGGCGCATGGAGTGGCTCTGCCCGTCAGATTCTGCCGAGAAGGGTAAATGAGTCCTTGGGGGTGAGGCAATATTTGCCGACCAACAGGTGCATTTCTTTAACCTCAAGCGACAGTTTTGCGTGGATATGCTCGTGATCATACCAGCAAAGAGCCCGGATTTCCGCCACTTTTATGGAAAGAACCAACGCCTTTGTAAAAAGTGGCACGGCTCTCGCATTGCGCATTTCGAATATATGTATCCCGGCAGCAAAGCCGGAAACACGATGGCGGGCCAGATCGGTAATGCGAAAAATTGGTGAAATGATCTGCGGAGGGTTCAAGCGGCTGGCACTTCTGGGTGCTGCCGCAGCCGTTGCTGCAACAACTTTGCTGGCACCGGTACACGCCGCCTCCCGTATCAAGGATATTGCCGATTTCGAAGGCATTCGCGAGAACCAGTTGATCGGTTACGGCCTTGTGGTCGGCCTGAATGGTACCGGCGACTCGCTCAACAATTCGCCTTTCACGCAGCAGAGCCTGCAGGCTATGCTGGAACGTCTCGGGGTCAACACCCGCAACATCGACCTGAACACCAACACCGTCGCGGCCGTCATGGTGACTGCCAACCTGCCGCCCTTCTCCACACAGGGTACCCGGATCGACGTCAACGTCAGCGCCCTCGGCGATTCAGAATCGCTTCAGGGTGGCACGCTTCTGGTCACACCGCTGGTCGGTGCCGATGGTGAAGTCTACGCAATCGCCCAAGGTTCGATCGCGATCGGCGGCTTTTCCGCACAGGCGGATGCCGCGTCGGTTGTTCGCGGTGTTCCCACCGCCGGACGGATCGCCAACGGCGGCCTTGTTGAACGCGAACTGGAATTCAAGCTGGCTTCGCTGACCACGCTTCGTCTCGCCCTGCGCAATCCGGATCTGACCACCGCGCGGCGCATCGCGCTCTCTGTCAACGAACTGATCGGCATGCCGACAGCCGAACCGCTTGATCCGGCAACCGTACGCATCGATCTGCCGCAGCAGTATGACGGCAACATCGTCGATCTTCTCACGGACATCGAGCAGCTGATCGTCGAACCGGATCTGGCAGCCCGCATCGTCATCGACGAGAACTCCGGCATCATCGTCATGGGACAGGACGTGAAGGTTTCCATGGTCGCCGTTGCCCAGGGCAACCTGACCGTGACGATTGCTGAATCACCGCAGGTCTCGCAGCCGCTGCCCTTCGCAAACGGCCAGACCGCGGTGGTGCCGCGCTCTGACGTCACCGTGGATGAGGAAGGTTCCAAACTCGCCATCGTTCCGCAAACCGTCACGCTGAAGCAGCTTGTTGATGGTCTGAACGCTCTCGGGATCGGTCCGCGCGACATGATTTCGATCCTGCAGGCCATCAAGGCCGCAGGTGCCCTCCAGGCCGATATCGAGGTGCTGTGATGGCCGAGCTTGTTTCACCGACATCCTTTCAACAAAGCCCGCTGGACACGCTGCGCGGCGTCGACCGGACCAACAAGACGCGCGTTCGCGAGGCCGCCGAAGAGTTTGAGGCCGTTTTCCTGAACACCATGCTCCAGAACATGTTCACCGGCCTTGAAAACGGCGGCACCTGGGGCAAAGGCCACGGGGCGGATGCCTGGCAGAGCCTTCTGGTCGACGAATATGCACGCAACATCGCCCAAACAGGCGGCATCGGCCTTGCCGACAGCGTGGAACGTGAACTGCTCGCATTGCAGGAGGGGTCAAGATGACCGCACAACCCAACGCATCCACCTTTCCGTTTTCCCTTGAGCGGCCTACCAGCCAGCAGGAAGCCGAGCAGTTCTGCTCTGCCTTGTCCGGCACCATGGAAGCCCTCCTGTCGGTGATCGAAATGGAAACCGATCTGGTCAGGGCCGGTAAACTCCGGGAAGCTGGTGAACTGCAGCCCGACAAGGCCCGGCTGATCCACGAATACACCCGCGGCATGATGACAGCGAAGGAACACGCGGTCGCCCTGGGCAATCTTTCCCCGGCTTCCACCCAGTCGCTGCGTCGCCAGCACAGCGAATTCCAGCCGGTTTTGCGCATCAACCTGGCAGTTCTTTCAACGGCAAGAGACGTTGCCAATAACATCGTCGCAACCGTCGCCAAGGTCGCCGGTGCCAAGAATGCCAATGCACCGACCACTTACGGACGAAACGGTTCTGCGCCAACCGGACCGCAATCCGCTCGGGGCATTGCTGTCAATCAGTCGCTGTGATGATTGCTGACAGCTAGCAAGAACCACGCCGGGTATCCTGAAATGATGAAAAGCTCCCCGCCGGGAGCTTTTCGTGTATTTATCCCCCTCGCGAAACCTGCCCAGAGGTTTCCCCGAACGGCAGGACGGGACTGCGAGAGCGAATCAGGAACAGGCGCAACCGGATAGATCGCGATCCTTAAAAGTCTAATCATTCCGTTAACAGACGATTCATTCCCTTACGTTATCTTTCCAGATTGATCGGGTAAAAGTTGTTAGTCACCCGGAGGAAAAGATGTTGGACACGGGATTGGCCCGGCCGCCATCGCCGACATATACGGCGATTACGCCGGTAGCGCGGGCTCCGGAGCGCAATGCTCCATCAGTTGAAACGGACCTTCCGGTCGAAGAGACCGTAAGACCATCCACCGAGACGCAAAACCCACAGCGCAGTGCGAACAACGAGCGCGACCAGCGCTCGTTTGGCGAACGGTTTTCTTCCACGGTCGAACGCCAGAACATCATCGACCCGGAATATGATGCCCTGGTCTATGTCGCGACCAACACCGAAACCGGTCAGGTCGTCCGGCAGATACCTGCAGAGACATTGCTTCGTCTGAGGGCGTACAACGAGTCGATAGAAACCCGGCAGACCCAGCCCCAGGCAGAACCGGTTCAACGAGTTATCTGATCAGGCGCAGCCATCCACATACCCTGCCCGTTTCCCAACGGCGCCCGGCTTTACTGTGACCTTGGCAATCCCCTGTCTGCTCGACTTTCCTCAATCCTCTCCTGCAGGGTTGCGGCCTCCTCCAGCGACGCCTTCAGCTTCGCCCCCACACGGTCTTTGAACTGATCGCTTGCAGCCTCCTCAAGCGCGTTGCCTGACGCTTGCTCTATGAAGCATGCCGGCAAACCCAACGTGCATTCGGCCCGTCGCGTCTTGCCGGCGCATCTGTCTATCGTCCTCGATTTCGGTACCTTCACCGGTCTCGTTCCGCACACGAGTTAACAGATCCGTCAGGTTTCAGACAAGTCGACCGCCTTTAGGGGAAACTTGCGCTGCCCGAGCACCTGACAAGAGGCATTCTTCAAGCTTTCGCTGCCCCTTGTTAAGATCTTTACTCAGATAAAATTTGTCTTTCAAAACAATATACTCAACTTTTTCTGGCAATGATTTTAGTTGCTCGGCTTAGGGGGCTGTTAAGGTTAATTTACGCTAACCATCTTTGTTTAGAACTTCTTACAAGAAAGCGCCGATAGATGTCCCTCGGACCCAGGAAGGGTCCTCGTATCTTGTACTCCTAGAAAGGACACAAAATGGCCGACATTACTCTGTCGAGCGCGGTTCGCGCGAACCTCAACACCCTTCAGTCCACCGCACAGTTCATGTCGGACGTCCAGAACAAACTGGCGACCGGTAAAAAGGTGAACTCCGCTCTGGACAATCCGAACAGCTTCTTCACGGCTTCCGGCCTGACCTCCCGTGCAAACGACCTGTCCACTCTTCTGGACGACATGGGCCAGTCCACGCAGACCCTGAAGGCAGCCGACCAGGGTATTTCGAGCATCACCAAGCTCGTTGAATCTGCAAAAGCAAAGGCCAACCAGGCCCTGCAGACCCAGAGCCAGTACGAGCGCAAGCAGTTTGCTGCTCAGTACAACGACCTGCTGACGCAGATCGAAGACCTGGCGAAGGACTCCGGTTATAAAGGCAAGAACCTGCTCGCAGGTGAAGGCAACGACCTGAGAACCATCTTCAACGAAGACTCCACTTCGAAGCTCGACATTGAAGCTGTTGACTACACCGACACCGCACTGTCCACCGGTCTGAACCTTTCCGACCTGGCAGAAGGCGAAGGCGCTTCCGCATCCCTGCAGCTGCAGGGCGGCAAGACCGTCATCACCCTGCAGGATTCTGGCGGTTCTGCTCTGAACACTTCCTCCACCCTGTCGGACTCCACTCTGATCTCCACGACCCAGAGCCTGTCCTTCGTCAACGACACTGCCACCAACCCGGCCGTGCTCTCCGGTGGTGTTTCCTCGACGGCTTCCGTTCAGGATCTGGTTGATGGCCTCAACGCCATTGCCGGTGTTCGTGCAGAATTCGACAACGGCACGGGCGAACTGACCATCTACTCCGATGAAGACTTCTACATCGGCGGTAACGGTTCTGCGACCACGAGCTTTGCAGGCACCCTCGTCGACGCGACTGCGTTCTCTTCGACCACGGATGCCCTGATCAACTCCGGTTCCTTCTCTGTTGGCGACACTCTGACGCTGACGGACGGCAACGGCTACGAGCTCGGCTCCTTCGAAGTTGAAGAAGACAGCACGGTTGATGATCTGGAAAACTTCATCAACGACTTCAACGGCGTCTCCGCTGACTTCGACACTGGCTCTGGCCGCATCACCATCACTTCGGAAACCGACTTGTCGCTGACCAGTGACAACGACGACTTTGCAAGCTCCGGCTTCACCGCAAATACCACCGGTATCGGCATCTCGGCGATCTCCGACAGTGGCTTTGCGACGGATACGGACATCAACCGTACAGTTGACCGGTTGAACACTGCACTGTCGAACCTGAGAACGCAGGCTTCCTCCTTCGGTACCAACCTCTCCATCGTTGAAAACCGTCAGGACTTCACCAAGAACCTGATCAACACGCTGGAAGAAGGTGCAGGCAAGCTGACGCTGGCCGACACCAACGAAGAAGGTGCAAACCTGCTGGCCCTGCAGACTCGCCAGAGCCTGGCTTCTACCTCGCTGTCCTTCGCAGCACAGGCAGACCAGAACGTTCTGCGTCTCTTCTAAGCCAGACATTTCGGTTAGAACGACATTGGAAAGCGGGCCACGGCCCGCTTTTCTTGTTTCCGGATCCTCAAGCGCGTTTCCCGATCCAGCCGTTCGCGCCCGCGGAAAACTTTAAGCGCATCTGTACCTGGCCTCACTCCCCAAACCCACTCCCCAAGCCCACGCCCAAGACACGCCCTCAACCCGAAACCTCCCCTCTTCCCGAACATCGGTTTCAAAGCCTTGCCTGATCCCAATCGTTAAGATTCTGGCTCCGGTGGATATAAACGCGGCTCGCAGCCTGCACCCATTCCTTCGAATTGCAGCGGCTACTCAGGCCCTTCTCGACGCCAGCGCAAACATGCAAGGCCGGCGCCACCTCCCGTGAAGCCACGCAATGATTTTTTTTGAGAACACTTGTCTCTCCTGAACCCGACGAGGACAAAACCCGCGGGACTCCGGGCTTTGCATGCCTGTCGCCGTAACCAGGCACCCTGCCCTCGCTGTAAAGACACTGGCACTTTTTGGAACCCTGCATCGGCACCTGAAAGCATTGCGCCTGACAGTTCAGACAGGGGGCAAAACGGCGTTAACCTCCTGATAACCCTATTTTTCAGGCGCTTAACCATTGATTAAGGTTAACGCTCGATGATCGGTCCCAACCTGCTCAGGAAGAGCAGTTGAAATTTGACCCAGGAAAGGGATAATTCGATGCGTGACATTACGCTGTCAGCCGCCGTGCGGCAAAACCTCCTCACACTTCAATCCACTGCAGACCTGATGTCGGGCGTCCAGAACAAGCTGGCAACCGGCATGAAGGTGAACTCCGCGCTGGACAATCCGAACAGCTTCTTCACGGCATCCGGACTGAACTCCCGCGCAGGCGATCTCAGCACCCTGCTGGACGATATGGGCCAGTCCCTGCAGACCATCAAAGCCGCGGACAAAGGCATTCAGACCATCACGGATCTGGTCGAAACCGCGAAGGCGAAAGCCAACCAGGCCCTGCAGACCCAAAGCCAGTACGAGCGTAAAACCTACGCAGCACAGTACAACGCCCTGCTGGAACAGATCGAAGATGTCGCCAAGGACAGCTCGTACAAAGGCAAGAACCTGCTTGCAGGTGACGGCAACGACCTGACCACCATCTTCAACGAAGATGCGACCTCCAAGCTGACAATTGAAGCGGTCGACTACACCGACACCGCACTGTCCACCGGTCTGAACCTTTCCGACCTGGCAGAAGGCGAAGGTGCAACCTCTTCCCTGCAGCTGCAGGGCGGCAAGACCGTCATCACCCTGCAGGATGCAGGCGGTTCTGCTCTGAACACTTCCTCCACCCTGTCGGACTCCACTCTGATCTCCACGACCCAGAGCCTGTCCTTCGTCAACGACACTGCCACCAACCCGGCCGTGCTCTCCGGTGGTGTTTCCTCGACGGCTTCCGTTCAGGATCTGGTTGATGGCCTCAACGCCATTGCCGGTGTTCGTGCAGAATTCGACAACGGCACGGGCGAACTGACCATCTACTCCGATGAAGACTTCTACATCGGTGGTAACGGTTCTGCGACCACGAGCTTTACAGGCACCCTCGTCGACGCAACCGCATTCTCCTCGACCACGGATGCCCTGATCGACTCCGGTTCCTTTGCAGTTGGCGATACTCTGACGCTGACGGACGGTAACGGCTACGAGCTCGGCACTTTCGAAGTTGAAGAAGACAGCACCGTTGACGATCTGGAAAACTTCATCAACGACTTCAACGGCGTCTCGGCCAAGTTCGATGACGGCTCCGGTCGTATCACCATCACTTCGGAAACCGACCTGTCTCTGACCAGTGACAACACGGACTTCAACAGCTCCGGCTTCACCGCCGACGCGGATGGCATCGTGATCGAAGCTATCTCCGACAGTGGGTTCGCTACGGACACGAACATCAACCGCGTCATAGACCGGTTGAACACCAGTCTGTCAAACCTGCGGTCCCAGGCTTCCGAATTCGGTACGAACCTCTCCACAGTAGAGATCCGGCAAGACTTCACGAAGACCTTGATCAATACACTGCAGGAAGGTGCAGGTCTTTTGACCCTGGCCGACACCAACGAGGAAGGTGCAAACCTGCTGGCCCTTCAGACCCGTCAGCAGCTTGCTTCCACCTCTCTGTCCTTCGCCTCTCAGGCGGACCAGACCGTGCTATCCCTCTTCTAATTCAAAGAGAATCAGTCGGACGCACGACTCACAGACAAGCATCAGAAACGGCGGGCCACTGGTCCGCCGTTTTCGTTTACGCCGTGAATTACTGTCTGAACCCGAAATTTTTTATCATTGAGAATCAATATCTTAAAAGAAACCTTTTGGTAACTTTTATTTACGGGACGTTAATACGTGCATCAGTGATTAACTTTCCATTTAGATTTACGGCAAAGGTGCATGCTCGACTTGGATTACCCGCATGTTGCCTTTGGCGAGACCTGAATAGGGAAAGCGGTGAAGTCTGATGCCTGATATTGTTCTCTCCAGTGCTGTCCGGGACAATCTCCTGTCGCTGAAACAGACGGCGGATTTGCAGTCGATCACGCAAACGCGCCTGGCAACGGGTCTGAAGGTCAACACGGCGCTCGACAATCCGAACTCCTATTTCACGGCACAATCCCTGAACGACCGCGCGAGCGATCTCTCGAACCTCTTGGACAACATGGGCCAGGCGGTTCAGACGATCCGCGCAGCAGACAAGGGCATCACGTCGATCACCAAACTTGTGGAATCGGCCAAGGCCATCGCGAACCAGGCCTTGCAGACCTCCAGTGAATACGAACGCAAGCTGTTCACCAGCCAGTACAACGACCTGCTTGAGCAGATCGAGGACATGGCACGGGACTCCAGCTACAAGGGCAAGAACCTTCTTGCCGGAGCCGGCAACGAGCTGGAAGTTATCTTCAACGAGGACAGCACCTCGAATCTGACCGTTAATCCGGTAGACTTTACAGACACTTCACTAGATGACGGTCTCAATCTGGATGACCTGGATGCCGGAGGCACCGGTACGTCGTCCTTCAATCTCTTCAGCGGCACCACCTCCATTTCCCTGTCAGGCCTGCAGGCGTCCTCGAATCTGACGGACCTCGCCGACTGGGCAACCGGCAACGTTGTCAGCATCACGGATTCCTCCGGCACCACCAACCTGACGGTCGGTACCGACATCACCACGGTGCAGGACTACGTGGACGCATTGAACGATCTGAACGGCGTTCACGCCACTTTTGACGAAGCCACGGACTCCATCACCATCACGTCCGGTCTCGACAACGCCCTCTATATCTCCAAGGACAACACCGGCGGCGGCGCAGCAACGGACGGTGGCGACACCGGCGGCACAACGACCACGATGACGGTGTCTCCTCTCAGTTCCACGGCAACGCTGGTTTCCTCCGGCGGCTTCCAGGCCGGCGACACGATCACGATCACTGACGGCAACGGCTTCGAACCTGCCTCTCTGGAGATCGACGAAGAAACCACGGTCAGCGATCTCGTGACCTTCATCAACAACGTAAAGGGCCTGGATGCCACCTTCTCGGGCGGCAGCATCAGCCTTATCGGCGAAGTCTCTTTCGACATTTCCAGCAGCAACAGTGACTTCAACCGAACGACGCTCGGATCGACGACAGGAATCGTGTCACTGACGGCGGCTCCGTCCGAGTTCAAGTCGGATACGGATATCGATCGAACGCTTCAGGCCATCAACGCGGCGCTCGACGAGCTTCGTAGTGCGGCCCGTTCGATGGGTACGGCTCTTTCGACTGTGGAAATCCGGACCGATTTCACCCAAAATCTGATCAACACGCTGGAGGTTGGCGCTGGCCACCTAACTATTGCGGACATGAACGAAGAAGGTGCTAACATGCTGGCGCTGCAAACCCGTCAGCAGCTTTCTTCGACTGCTCTGTCTCTGGCCAACCAGGCAGATCAGAGCGTCTTGAGCCTGTTCGGTTAACACCGGCGGCATTTATCATTAAGGTATCGGGGGCAAATCGTTAACGATTTCGTTAACGTTTCACAGCGATACTTCTGCGTGGAGGTCACGGAATGGCGCTCAAGGTCGAGCTGAAACCGGGCGAGCGAATTATCATTGGGGAAAGCGTTATCACCAATGACAATCAACGCACTCGCCTCTTTATCGAAGGCCAGGCTCCCATTCTGCGAGAAAAGGATATTCTCACGCCGGCCACTGCAGATACACCAGCCAAACGGGTCTACCTGGCCGTTCAGCTGATGTATCTGTCAACTGACTTGGAGAAGATACAGGAGAGTTACTTCAGCCTCGTCAATGACATAGTGAAAGCCGCGCCGAGTACGATCCCTTTTGTCACCAGGATTAGTAACGCCATACTAACCGGCGCCTTCTATAAAGCACTGAAAGAAGCACGTAAGCTCATCGAGTACGAAGGGACGCTGATCAGTCATGTACAAACAGGCAGCGCAGGCTTACCAGAAAACAAGCCAGGTGGCGATGTCACCGAGGGAGCTGGAAGCGAATCTGCTGATGAAGGCCGCAGCCCGGCTTCAGTTGATCAAGGATGAATGGGCAAATTCCTCGCTTGCGGAAAAAGATGACGCCCTGGTGTACAACCGCAAGCTCTGGACAATTCTCGTGACGTCCGCGACCAGTCCTGAAAGCGAACTGCCTCAGGACATCAAGAACAACATCGCCTCGCTGGGCGTGTTCGTGTTCAAGCAGACCATGACAGTCATGACGACTGACGATGAAAACAAGCTCGATACCCTCATCAGCATCAATCGTTCGATTGCCGAGGGTCTGAGGTCCTGATCCCGGCGCGGCCGGTTCAAGAACAGCCTCGGAAAACAAGATAGAAGATCAAGAAAGGCCGCCAGGGTAACCTCGGCGGCCTTTCTCTTGACTGCAACGTTCACCTGCCCTCCTCCAGCGGAAACGGAGGAAGCCTCCACCGGAGATCAGCGGGTCCTCAAGCTGCGGGCAGGATTTGCAGCCATGAGATATTCAGCACCAGCCCTGTGCGAGCCCGGCAATCCATTCAAAGCCTCCGCGTTGGCCAGGCTTCGAAAGCCCAGCCTTCCGGAAGCCGGCCCTCACGGGACTACAGATTGCCGGCACTCATTTCCCGCGCGATATGATCGGCCTGACGGATGGCGAGTGCCACGATCGTCAGGGTCGGGTTTTCGGCAGCGCCCGTGGTGAACTGGGACCCGTCCGACACGAACAGATTGGCAATGTCGTGGGTTTGCCCCCAGCGGTTGACCACCCCGTCGCGCGGATTTTCCGACATCCGGTTGGTGCCCAGATTGTGGGTAGACGGGTAAGGCGGCGTCGGGAAGGTCCGGGTCGCCCCGACGGCATCGTAGATGGCCATTCCCTGCCTGTAGGCATGATTTCGCATTGCGACGTCGTTGGGATGATCGTCGAAATGGACATTCGCCACCGGCAGGCCAAAACCATCCTTCACGTCGTGATTGAGCGTGACTCGGTTGGTTTCCTGGGGCATGTCCTCACCGACGATCCACATGCCTGCCATGTTCTCGTAACCGTCGAGCGCACTTGTGAATTCCCGGCCCCACGCCCCCGGATCAAGAAACGCCGCCATGAACGGCAGTCCAAGAGCCAGGGTTTCAAGTTCATATCCGCCGACAAAGCCGCGGGACGGGTCGTGACGAGCTTCGTCCTGAATGATCCCCGCCATCGTTGTTCCACGCCACATCTTCACCGGCTGGTCGAAAATGGCATAGACCGAGCCTGTAGTATGGCGCATGTAATTGCGACCGACCTGGCCGGAGCTGTTGGCAAGACCGTCCGGGAACATGGAAGACGCTGAATTCAGCAACAGCCTCGGGCTTTCGAAGGAATTGCCGGCAACGCAGACGACACGGGCTTTCTGAAGCTGCAGATTGCCGTCCTTGTCGAAGTATTCGACCCCGGTCACCTTGCCTGCATCGTCGTGCAGGATTCGTGCGACATGGGCCTGGTCGCGAACTTCCAGATTTCCGGTTGCCTCGCCCCGCGGAATATCCGTGTAGGCGGCGGACCACTTCGCTCCCCATTTGCAGCCCTGAAAACAGAAACCGGTCTGCTGGCAGGCAATACGCTCGTCGTAGTCGTCCGAGTTGATGGCCATCCGGCCTGTATGGACTTCCTTGTAGCCGAGCGCCTTGGCGCCCTTTTCGAACACCAGGTAGTTGTTGTTGCCCGGCAGTCCGGCCCGCCCCCCTGTGCGCGTCACGCCCAGCTTTGTTTCGGCAAGCGTGTACCAGGGGTCCATTTCCTCCGCATCCAGCGGCCAATCGAGCAGATTGGCTCCCTGGACGTTGCCGTAGGACGTTTTTGCCTTCCACTCATGTGGCTGGAAGCGGATCGACGCCCCGGCCCAGTGAACGGTGGTTCCCCCGACGGCCTTGACGATCCAGGCCGGCAGGCCGGAAAAGTCCTTTGCAACCCGCCAGTCGCCCGACGTGGTTCTGGGGTCGACCCAGGCAAGCTGCCCGAAGCTTTCCCACTCGTCGTTGACATAATCATCCGGAAGATAGCGTCCGCCCGCCTCCAGAGCCACGACACTCACGCCCTTCTGCGCCAGCTCGTTGGCAAGCACACCGCCACCGGCGCCCGTTCCGATCACGACGACAACCGTGTCGTCATTCAGGTCAAATGGTGCAGCCATGGTTTCCTCCCTAAGGCTCAAAGCCAGTTGATGTCGTTGAAGCCCCGGTCGATGTAGCCGCCCAGTTCATAGGAAGCTCCCTCGTAGCCGAACAGCGGCCAGACTGCTTTCTGATTGTAGAGCCCCGTTACCAGTCCGCCCCTGACCCTTTGAAAGAACGGGCTGTCCTCCATGGACCGCAGCAGGTCTGCCCTGTCACGTTCCCAGCCGATCGCAAGATAGGAAGCATGCCCTCTCCCCTGGGCTGCTCCGTTCAGGGCCTCGATACCGGCCTCGATATCCTCGGCGTGGTCGGGCGTGTCATATCCCTTGACGGCAATGACATAGTATTCGTCGCCGACATGGTCGTGCGGGTAGATGTCCCGCGCCATCTGCACCAGCGTCGCGAAACTGTCCGGCTTGAGTGCCGTCAGCTCCGTCGCCCAGGCGCCGTCCCTTGCTGCCAGAAATCCGGTCCCGGTGACGAAGACAGCGCCTGCCGCCGTCGCCCGGGCCAGAAGCTGTCGTCTGGTCAGACCTCTCGGACTGTTTTCGGTTTTCATGCTCTCCTCCCGTTCAATTCAATTCATTCGTATCGACCGCCGCGCTGAAGCACCTCGATCTGATAGCCATCGGGATCCGCAACGAAGAAGAAGCGCGCTATGACGTCTCCCGCCGGTGCGAAATCGACCAGTTTTCTTGGATTGAGACCTGCTGCTTCGAAGCGTGCGTGTTCGCTGTCGAGGTCATCGACACTGAACGCCAGATGCCCATAGCCGTCACCCAGGTCATAGGGCTCTGTGCGCCCCTTGTTGACGGTCAGTTCCAGCTCGAAGCCGGAGTCGCTGTTACGCAGGTAGATCAGGGTAAAATCGGGAAAATCCAGACGATCCGCTACGGTCAGCCCGAATGCTTTTTCATAAAAGGAAAGAGACCTGTGCTCTTCCAGAACACGGATCATAGAATGTATTGCTTTCGCCACGCGTTACTCCGCTCTGCTTGTATTTGCATGACGGAAGCGTAGCGCGTGGCAACTATCGCCCGGGTAGTATGCTTATACTGCGAGCGGTAAAACTTGCGCTGCAGCGCAAAATGTCATTCAGCGGCAATCGAAGCCGCGTGCTGGTTCGACGAAATCTCGAGGAACTTCAGACAGGCGCAACGCAACAGCGATGTGAAATTCTTCGGTTCACCGCGCAGTTCGATCACTTCTGAATGCAGCGTCGAGATGAAATGCGGTGTCGTCACCCCTTCCGACGCGGCAATCTGATCCAGAATCGCCCAGAAGGAATTTTCCAGTCTGATGCTCGTGCTCTGTCCGTTGAGCCGCAACCGCCGGGTCTGGCTGGCGTAGCGTTCCGGATCCTGTCCGGCAAATACGTGACACATCGGCTCTCCCTCCCATGGTGTCGATCTTTTCGCGGTATGCCGCGATCTATTTTTTTGAAAAGGGATAATGAAAAGAACGCGCCGTTGCCAAAGGCCCCGGCGGCAAACCGGTTGGAACTGGACACCAGAGGATATCCGTCGGGAAGAAAGGCAACTAGGAGAGTGTTTCCCCAAAGGGGGAATATTTCAAGGCCTTTCCCGGCCCGGACCGGCAGTCCAGGCAACGGTGAGCGAAGACCGCCCGGGGAAAAGCCGGAAGTTCCGGGCGATCCTAGAGGTAATCGGACAGGGTCAGATTGAAGACGATCGACGAGGCCCTGTAGGAAACCTCGATATTGGTCTGCAATTGCAGGATCTCGGCCGCGACCTGATCCTGGTCGATTCCCTCGATATCCGCGATCGTGCCTTCGTAGCTGCTCTTCATTTGCACATGCCGGTCATCGGTCAGCGACACTGTCCGATGCGTGATGGCAATGTCCGTGGCAATATCGGTGATCCCGGACTGATCGACACCTGGCGGCTGCAAGGTCGTGCGCAGGTTGGTCGACAGGGTATTGTAATACTCTTCGTCGATCGTCGAGCCGCCCGAAAAATCCGCAGCGATGAAAGCCGCAAGCGACTGGACCAGTTCCTGCAGCGGTGTTTCATTGGCCCGAACGCCGTAGCTCACCGTGAGATTGCTGTCGATCACCGCGTTCTTGTCCGTGCGCGGATCGTCCGTGGCCGTGTTGCGGCCCGTATACCAGGCGACAGTCGTCGAGCCGCCACCGATCAGCGCGGTTGCGCTGTCGAAGGGAGGTCCGTCTACCCGCTGTGGCTCTTCCCCACCGAACGTCCTGAAGAACTCTTCTGCAGCCCATTCGTCCGACACGGCGCGAAGGGTTGTCTGAGCCTGGTGCTCGATCTCCGCTTCCAGGGCATCGCGCAGGTTCTGCGCCGTTTCCTCAAGATCGGCGCCGATCGCGAAGGTTCCGTCTTCAGCCGTGCTGTTTGCTGCCGTCAGCTCGATGGAGATCGTCTCGCTGTGATCAGGCGGCAAGGAGAATTCCACCGTAATGGTCTCGCCAAGTTCCGGCTGCCCGGTGAACTGAACGTCGAAGCTGTCCGGATCGGTGCCCGAAGGCCCGGTGATCGCGACGTTGGTCAGGGTCGAGGCAACAGATGCGATGTCGAAACCGAAATCATGTGCTCCATCTTCCGCAATGGTGAAGGTGGAATCCGTCGGCACGGGGCCGGCGTAGTTGGTTGTCAGCGCGGAGGTCGATGTGCGGCCATTGTTGCCGGCACCCAGATTTGCCTGGGAATACTCGCTCATGACGGTTTTCAGCCCGTCTCGGCCGTTCGCCCCTTCCAGAATGGCATCGATCTTGGCAACCGGGTCCTGAACGGCATCCGTGCCGCCAAAGACGTAAAATCCGGCGACTTCCGTGTTCAGGATGTTGAGCGCTTCATTCAACAGCAGCTTGGCGCGAGACTGGGTCTGCGTCTGCCCGTCGTCCTGCAGCACGAAATCGTTGGTATCAAGCGCGGATTTAGCATCCTGCCGGATGTCCTCCAGACGCTCCAGCGACATGGTCGAGGTCTGCAGGTGCAAATTGGCGATGGTGATGGTGTCCTGGTAGCTCTCGATCATGCTGACTTTCTGGGTCAGCTGAATGTCCAGAAGCCGGCGGTCGCCTACTTCGCCGTATGTGGTACCGACCTTGCCTCTGGCGAGCTGGGTTGTCTTGCTTGCCAGCAGATCGTTGAGCTCGCCGAGTTGGCGGGTCAGGTAAGTCCGGGAGGTGGTGATATTCGAAACTGCCATAACGCACCCAACCTTAAACGATGTTCAGGAGCTCTTCGAAGAGTTCCTTGATGGTCTGCATGACGCGGGCATTGGCCGCATAGGCGTTTTCCAGCTGAACCATGAAGGCCAGTTCGGCGTCGAGATCGACCGAGTAGCTCTGCTCGTAACGGATGGCGAGGTTCATGGTCAGCGCTTCCTTGGAATCCGCATATGTGGCTGCGTCTTCCGCCTGGTTGCCCTGAAACGCGACGGTCTGGTTGACAAAGCCCAGAAGTGTTCCCTGGAACGGTGTCGACGCGCTGCCGATACCCGAGCCCGGGTCATAGTGTTTCGTGCCGACGCTAAGCGCATCCGACAGGAACTGCGCACGCGCAGGATCGTTGGTCGTGTTCGGTGTCGGCGTGGTCTGATAGTTCACCAGAAGCGCGCTATCGGCCAGAAGATCCGGATTGACGCTGATTCCGGAGGCATAACCGAGCCGCTGGCCACCGCCTTCAAGCGCATCGGTGAAGAGGTCCGTTCCAGCCCGCTGGTCAACGAAGATCGCAAGTCCCAGCCCCTGATCGGAATTCGCCGTCACGGTGACATTCGCACTCAGGCTTTCAACGCTGGTCGGCGCCGTGTTGTCGCCCAGAACCCGAAGGTTGTCCGACCCGTCATTGCTGACCAGAAGACCTGTACCGGCAAGTGCTGCGGTGATGTTGGTGATATAGGTTGCCGGAACACCGCTCGAAATGTCGATACCGAAGACCGTGTCGCCCGGATTTGCCGTAGCGGAGTTGTCCAACGGCAGCAGTGCGGGATCGTCCACGGCCACGAGGGTGACTGTCTGCGGATTGCCGCTGCTGTCGGTGTAATCCAGCGTGATGGTGTTGCCCGGCTGAAGCGCGGACACATCGAGATCGAAACCGCTGTCCAGACCGACGGTCGCTGCCGTGCTTTCAACATTCACATTGGAAAAGGCAAGTGACAGTTCGGCGGCAATCGTGTCGAGCTGCGTCTGCGCCTCGACCAGGATATCATCGCGCAGTTCAGCAGTTGCCTGCATCGAACCTGATTTCGACGACCCGATGAGATCAAACTGGGTGCCGCCTGGCGTCCTCACCATCACCGAGTTGCCTTCCTGGCCCGGCTGCAACAGATGCGTGGCATCGAAGGTCAGCGTAGATGCCTGACCGTCGGCGTAGAGCTGGTCGCCGTTGGCGGTACGGATGGAAATCGAATTGTTGTCGTTCTTGGTGACGTCGATATCGATATAACCGGATAACTGCTCAATCAGCCGGTCGCGCTCGTCTTCCATGTCGGCGGTTGAAACACCGGACTGGGTCGCGTTCTGGATCGCCTCGTCGATGTCTTCGATACTTGAGAGCAGGCCGTTCACGCTATCTGTCTGGGAAGCCAGTGCGTTGTCCGCTTCCTGGCGCAGGTCCGCGATCTGCTCATAGGATGAGTTGATTTCCCGCGCAAAAGCTTCCGCAGCCGAAACCACATCCTTTTGAACGGCATAGTTGCCCGGATCATTCACCAGGCCGGCCAGTGCAGCAGAAAGATTGCCTGCGAGGGACGACAACGAACTCTTGTCGTCGATCGTGCCGAAGATATCGTCCAGACGGTCGGTAAAATCCGCAATCTGCCGGGAGTAGCTGGTGTCGGCGAGAGAGTTGAAATAGTCGGACTGGATCTGCTCGTTGACAATCCGGCGCACTTCCGTCGCATTCATTCCGGCGACGTTGCCGTTGCCGTCGAAGTAGACATTCGCCGAAATTATTTTTTTCGAATAGCCGGCCGTATCCGCGTTCGCAATGTTGGACGCGGTGACGTCCAGCTGACGCTGATTGTAGGTGATTCCGAAAACCGCGGTATTCAGGGCACTTGTAAGACCCATGGCGGCTTCTCCTTCCTTATACGCGACCAGGCCAGGTGGCCGGCGGGTCAGTGCCCCGCCGGCCTAGGCGGTGTTACCGGACCATATTCAGGGCATCGTCGAGCATTTCGTCTGCTGAGGTGACGATCCTCGAGTTTGCCGAATAGGCCTGCTGGGTGATGATCAGTTTGGAAAACTCGTCCGCGATATCGGCGTTGGAGAGTTCCAGCTTCTTGGCAAGGATCTGCCCGCCTCCGGAAAGGTCCGCGTCTCCCGATCCGGCCGTTGCCGCAAACGCGGCACCGTCAACGCGCTGCAGGTCCTGCTCGGCCTCGAACGTCGCAAGCGGGATCTGGTAAACCGGGCGCTGCTGGTTGTTGGAATAGCTGGCAATGACGCGGCCGGAAGCGTCTACAGCCACCCCGATCAGCTCACCTGCAGGATATCCATCCGGCTCCAGCGACACGGAGCTGGCCCTGCCGTCCTTGTCGGAATACTGGGTCAGGGAGCCATCGGCAAAGGAGAACTCGACGTCCGTTGCCGTCGTGCCGCCGATGGTCAGCGAGGAGATTGTAAAGCCGTCGCCCGTACCGTTCACTGCGGAACCGCCCATGGCACCGGCGGTCAGGGTGGTCATTTCGCCCGTGTCATCGAACTGAATTTGACCTACATCGTACCATGCAGTGGTAGCATCACCACCGGTGCTGATGTACATGCTCCAGGTATCACTCACCGCACCACCGTCGTCGTTAGCCGTCTTGGCGTAACGGACTTCGACGTTCATCGCCGTACCGTTCTGATTATAGATCGTAGTGGATCCACCGGAAATGGAGCTGTTCAGGAAGTCGGTTTCATCTGCAACGGCAACGTTACCGGCACCGACCGAAGCGTTCAGGAGGGCAGTGGTTTCATCCGTGCCATCATAGTCGGCAGTCGCGGGAACTCGTGGCAGGTTGGCCTGGTAGTCCACAGTCGTGGTTGCGGATGCCGCCAGCGGCTGGTTCTCGATCTGGATTACGGCCGGGTTGTCACCGATCGCATTTCCGGTGTTCGGGTCCAGCGGGAAGCCCTGCAGATAATAGCCGGAGCTGTTGATCAGATAACCTTCCTTGTCGCGCTCGAAGTCACCGGCGCGGGTGTAGTAGGTCTCATCTGCGAAGGTGGTCGAGCCATCGACCACGTCGGACGCCTTGGTCACGACGAAATAGCCTGCGCCGTTGATGGCCATGTAGGTATCGACGTCGACCGACGTGATATCACCCTGCACGGTGTTGGTGGCACGGGATGTGGCGAAGGTGGTTCCGGAAACCTGCTGGGCCTGCTTGGACCCACCCCCGGAAACCAGATCCGAAAAGGTCGTGTCGAGCCGTTTGTAACCGGTCGTCTGCGAGTTTGCGACGTTACCGGAAATATTCTCCAGAGCCGTAGCCTGCGCAGCCAGTCCGGAGACAGCCGAGTTGATAGCCCCATAAATACCCATTTGCGGTCCTCTTTATAGATCGGGCACTGCGACGCGGGCTTACGCCCATAATCGGCCTTCCTCCGCAAAGGCCGTGCCAGTTTGATGAGGACATAATTTATCGTTTTGTTTCATAAGCTTAGGAAATTTTCCTTTTCCAGAAGCGGAAAAAAGAACCCGGCAGGTCACGACCCGACAGGCAAAAACTTCCGCTCTGGCCGGTGGCAGATGTTCAAAATTGCCGTGCGCCGGCACTCCTGCCTTTTACGGGCTTGCACAGCCGCGCGCGGCCTGCCACCTTGCGGCCAACCTAGGAAAAACGGACGGCCAAATGCGCTTTGAAGGAACTGAAAGCTATATTGCCACGGAAGACCTGAGGGTCGCGGTCAACGCCGCAGTCGCCCTGGAGAGGCCGTTGCTGATCAAGGGTGAACCCGGCACCGGCAAGACCGTGCTCGCCGAACAGGTTGCGGTCGCCCTGAAAGCCCCGCTGATCGAATGGCATGTCAAATCCACCACCAAGGCTCAGCAGGGCCTCTATGAATATGACGCCGTTTCGCGCTTGCGCGACAGCCAACTCGGTGACGAGCGCGTCAAGGACATCAACAACTACATCCGCAAGGGCAAGCTCTGGGAAGCATTCGACGCTTCAGAGCGGCCGGTTCTGCTGATTGACGAAGTCGACAAGGCCGATATCGAGTTTCCGAACGATCTTCTCCTGGAACTCGACCGCATGGAGTTCCACGTCTACGAGACCGGTGAGACCGTCCGCGCAAAGCAGCGCCCGGTGGTTATCATCACATCAAACAACGAGAAGGACCTGCCTGACGCCTTCCTGCGCCGGTGCTTCTTCCATTTCATCAAGTTCCCCGATGCCGACACCATGGCGGAAATCGTTGAAGTGCATTTTCCCGGCATCAAGCAACGGCTCCTGTCGGAGGCGCTGCGCCTCTTCTATGACGTACGCGACGTCCCCGGACTGAAGAAGAAGCCCTCGACTTCGGAGCTGATCGACTGGATCAAGCTGCTGCTGAACGAAGACATCGATCCTGAAACCCTTCGTCAACAAGATAGCTCCAAACTGATACCGCCTCTGCATGGCGCGCTGTTGAAAAACGAACAGGACGTGCACCTGTTCGAACGCCTGGCATTCATGGCGCGGCGGGAACGGTCCTGAAGTCCCGGGCAAGCCTCGAGGTGAAAGCTGGTCGAGGCTGAGCGCCCGGGCGGCTGGCCGGGCAAAACGCGATCTTCGGGTCGGGGTGACAAGGAGACTGACTTGGTGAAACAGGCCACCGCTCTTCTGGTGCTGGCGATGCTCACGCTGCCGATGGCGGCGAACGGGCCTGTTCTTGCACAAGTGCCCCCTGAAAAGGACGCGGGCTGGCAAAGCGATGTCGGCGGATTGCGCCATTTCACCGGCCTGCGCTGCCCCGACATGATCGGCGATTATTACCGCATCAAGGTGATGGAAGGTGATGCCGTCAGCCAGGCGGGATGCATCTACACCGGCCGCGACGGCATTACCGCTGTCCTGCGCAAACACCTGCAGGGCACCGGCCGCCGCGAAGCGCTGACATTTTCCCGCAATTACAAGGCAGCCGGTTTCGAACCGATCAAGCTGACGGGCGCTGCCGCCTCCGGCATCTCCTTCCGGACCCGCAACTGGACACCGACAAGCCTGTGCGAAACGATGTGGTACTTTTCCGGTGCCACATCGGACTATACATTGTGGCTGTCCTACACGCTGCCGACTCAGGAAGTGGAGATCGGACCGGCAGTAACCGCCTTCACCATGGCGCTTGCCAACCAGAACTGACCGGCAGTCCGGCCTTTGACCCGCCGGCACACTTTCCACTTTCAAGGAACCAGGAAAGACAATGCGGCTCCTTTTGTTCAGACACGCTAAATCAGACTGGGGCGACGCGAACCTGGCCGACATCGACCGGCCTCTGAACAGCCGCGGCAAGGCCGCCTCCGTCAAGATGGCCCGTTACATGAAGGAACAGGGCCTGCAGCCCAACCAGATCCTGTGCTCTACCGCGCAGCGGACCCGGGAAACTCTGGCCCGCCTTCTGCCTACCCTCACGCAGGAAACACAGATCCACCTGGTGTCCGATCTCTACCAGCAAAGCGAAGACGACTATGTCGGGCTGATCCGCCGCTATGGTGGCCGAGCCCAGAACCTCATGGTCATTGGCCATAACCCGGCTACCGAGGACACGGCGTTGAGCCTCAGCGGCACGGCATCCAGCGACGCGATTGCCGATATTCAGGAAAAGTTTCCGACTGGTGCTCTTGCCGTGATCGATTTCGACATTGCCGACTGGTCGGAGTTGCAGCCGAAGACCGGCCATCTGGAACGTTTCGTCAAACCACGGGACCTGAAGGAAGATCTCGACTAGAGCATCAGCCGAGTCCCGGATTGTACTTGTTCCCGCCTGCGCCTACATGAACGCGCTGGAGGCCCTTGTGAACCCATTGACGACACTTGCAGAAGAAACCCGGCTGACACTGGCCAATCTTGCCGATGCGGCAACCGATCTGGCTGTGCCGAGCGTCCGGCTGGGCGTGACCGGACTTGCGCGCGCAGGCAAGACCGTCTTTCTGACCGCGCTTGTGCACAACCTCGTTCATGGTGGCCGCCTGCCGCTCTTCAGCGCCGCTTCCGGGCACCGAATGACCGGAGCAAGGCTTCAGCCGCAACCTGACGACGCCGTGCCGCGCTTCGACTATGAAGCGCACGTGCGTGCCCTGGTGAGTGAGCGTATCTGGCCGGAATCGACCCGTCAGGTCTCCGAACTGCGCCTGACCATCGACTATGAGAGCGCCTCCTACTTCCACCGCAAGCTTGGTCCCGGCCGCCTTCATCTCGACCTGATCGATTATCCCGGCGAGTGGTTGCTGGATCTGCCGCTTCTCGGCAAGGACTATGCCACCTTCTCCGCCGAGGCAATGCAGCGCGCCCGGGCGGAAAACCGGGCGGAGATCGCCGCGCCGTTTCTGAAGATCCTGGCCGCCACGGAAGCAAACGCAGAAGAAAGCGAACCGGCAGCACAAGAGCTGGCGGCAAATTTCAAAACCTATCTGGCTGCCTGCAGAGCCGACGCCCACGCCCTGTCCATGCTTCCCCCGGGACGCTTCCTGATGCCCGGGGATCTCGACGGCTCTCCGGCCCTGACCTTCGCGCCGCTGGACATTCCGGCAGACGCCGCCCCGGCAAGGACAGGCACGTTGCGGGCGATGATGGAGCGGCGATACGAGGCCTACAAGACCCACGTCGTGCGTCCGTTCTTCCGCAATCACTTCGCGCGCCTCGACCGCCAGATCGTGCTGGTCGATGTCCTTCATGCCCTGAACGCAGGGCCGCACGCGATTGCCGATCTGGAAACCGCCCTCACCGAAGTTCTCGGAGCTTTCCGTCCGGGCAAACGCAGCTGGCTGTCCTCCATCCTGTCGCGACGGATCGACCGCATCCTGTTCGCGGCGACCAAGGCAGACCACCTGCACAGATCGGATCACGACCGACTGGAGCTGATCCTGAAGAGACTGGTTGCCCGAGCAGAAGAGAAGGCAACATTCAAGGGAGCGGAGGTCGAAGTGCTGGCCATGGCTGCGGTCCGTGCGACGCGTGAAGCAACGGTCAAGCATCGCGGCGAAGCTTTGCCTGCGATCCTTGGAACGCCATTGCCGGGCGAACGGCTGAACGGTGACACCTACGACGGAAAAACCGAAATCGCCATGTTTCCCGGTGACTTGCCGGACGACCCTGAATCACTTTTTGGACAAGCTGACTCAGTTTCTGAAGCACTTCGAGCAAGCTTTCAAACCGCTCAGGCAGACCTTCAGTTCCTGAGGTTCCGGCCACCGGAACTCGACAAGACCGCAGAAGGCCTGACTTTGTCTCTGCCGCATATCCGGCTTGACCGCGCCCTGGAATTCCTGATCGGAGATCGCCTGGCATGACCGGTTCCCAGCCCCCGTCCAATCGCAAACCGACCGCCTTCCGTCTCGATGATTCCAAGGTGCGGATGACCGATGACGAAACAAGGATGCCCTCGGCCGGCGAAGCCCTGGTCACCCAGGCCTTCATTGATGACGAGGAACCTCGCCTTCCTCGCGCCGCCAGCACTCCCAGATCCGGATTTCGGTTCGGAAAGTGGCTGATGATAGGTCTGTCCGGCCTCGTGTCGCTGGCTGTCGGCCTTGCGGTCGACAGCCTGATACGGGATCTCTTTGCCCGGACCGACTGGCTGGGATGGCTGGGTGTGGCTCTTGCCGTTCTTGCGGCGCTTGGCCTACTCGGCCTGGTCATTCGCGAGATCGCGGGCCTCATGCGCCTTGGCCGAATAGACCACCTGCGGGACCGGCTGCAGAGCGCCGCCGAAGCAGATGACGCGAAGGCGGCATCAGCCGGCCTGAAGGAACTGCTCACACTCTACAAGGACCGTCCCGAAACGGCCCAGGGCCGCAAGGCGCTGGCGGGGCATATGCGGGAAGTCATCGACGGCCGGGATCTGGTGAAACTGGCCGAACGCGATCTGCTAAGCCCGCTCGACCTGGAAGCCCGCCGCATCGTGATGAACAGTGCAAAACGCGTTTCCATCGTCACGGCCGTCAGCCCACGGGCACTGGTCGATCTGCTGGCGGTCCTGTTCGAGAACCTGCGCACGATCCGGCGCCTATCCGCCCTTTACGGCGGGAGACCCGGTACACTTGGCTTCCTGCGCCTCGCAAAACACGTCATGGCACATCTGGCAGTGACCGGCGGCATGGCGGCAGGCGACAGCCTTGCCTCGCAGGTGCTGGGTCACGGTCTGGCGGCTCGACTTTCCGCCCGCCTGGGCGAAGGTGTGGTCAATGGACTGCTCACGGCCCGCATCGGCATTGCGGCAATTGCAGTCTGCAGGCCGGCACCGTTCGTGGCCGGCACCGGACCGACCATCTCGGACTTCATGGGTGAGCTTGTCTCGTTTGCAAAAAAAGAAGACCCGGCCGACAAGTCTTAAA
Organism: Labrenzia sp. THAF191a; assembly: GCF_009363335.1. Classification (GTDB taxonomy): domain Bacteria; phylum Pseudomonadota; class Alphaproteobacteria; order Rhizobiales; family Stappiaceae; genus Roseibium; species Roseibium algicola. The sequence goes on along the minus strand of NZ_CP045333.1, from coordinate 3,496,190 downwards.
GTTTAGATTTCAAATAATACACGGCATGGTTCTGCGCATAAAGCAACCAAACCGATTGCTATTTCTACCAATGACCCATAAACGTCTTATTCGTTAAGGTTTCTGCGGACGAGCAGTGGCGTCTTCCTCGGAATACAACAATAATTGCCAGGTGAGACGTTAACTTGTGTAGCGACAGGCCGTTGCCAACCCAGACGAAATCCGCCCTTCAGCATCGCCGCCAACTCAAGGCTTTTCTGCTTTGCAGTTGCGCCCTGGTTTTGCTTGGTCCGGAAAAAAGCCTTGCCGGTGACATTACCATCGGCTCGGGCACCACGGTCACCACAACACAGACACTGACGGACGTTGGCGACACCGGAACAGTCGAGAGCGGCGGCACCATCGACGTTACCGATCAGGATGGCCTGGTTCTCGGCAACGACGACCAGACAGCAACCAACAACGGCACCATCACAGTCAACAAGACAACCATTGGCACACCTAATTTTGCCGGTATTGGGTCCGATGAGGACAATGCCACCGTTCACAACAACGGAACCGTTACTACCACGGGCAGCCGTGCATTCGGCATTGCCGGTGACGGGGATGACTTCACGGTCACCAACTCGGGCACCATCACCACTTCGGGAGAGGTATCCGACGCCATTTTGTCCCTTGGCGCGAACACAAAAATCACCAACTTCGGAACGATTCTCACCACCGGGGAAGATGCCGATGGCATCAATGCTACTTCCAACAACCCAACGGTTTCCAATTCGGGTACCATTACGACCTCTGGTAAGGACTCGGACGGAATTCGGTCAGGGGGTACGGACGCGGAAATCACCAACTCCGGCACGATTTCCACAACCGGTGAAGGCGCCTATGGCATCAATGCCGTGGGAATCCGACCGACAGTTTTCAACTCGGGTACGATCACAACGACAGGTGACGACGCCTATGCGATCGACACCGATGAAGACGACGCGAAGGTAACCAACACCGGAACGATTACCACGTCTGGCAAGGACGCGGACGGCTTTGACAGCGACGGCGACGATGTCATCCTGATCAATACCGGTGTGATGACCATGTCCGGTTCGCTGGCAGACGGCATCGACAACGACGGCGACCGCGCCGCGATCACCAACTCGGGCACGATTACTGTTTCTGGGGAAGACGCCAACCCGATCGAATCCAATGGCGATGACGTCACCATCTCCAACAGCGGCACGCTTCGCAACACCGGTACGGTTTCCGGAAGCGACGACGATGTCGGGCATGGCATTGCCGTTGACGGCGACAATGTCACGATCACCAACTCCGGCGAGATCTACAGCAGCAACGGGTCCTCGATCTATGTCGATGGTTCTGATGCAACCGTTACCCTGAACAATGGCACCATACTTCAGGGTGTTCTGACCTTTACCGATCCGACCACCGCAACCCTGAACTACGCGGCCGGGCGAACGGCGATCCTGACCTTCAGCGGCATCCCGGGAACGCTGACGACGGCAGGTCTCACTTCAGCGACCAACGGCAACACGATCACCATCCTCAATCCGGACGATTTCCGGCTGGACACGGTTGCCCAGACCTTCAACACCATGACGCGCGCTGTCACCGGCAGCCTTGAACAGCAGATGGACCTCAATCGACTGGGCGGCACGTCCTTCGTCGCAACCAACGGTCCAGCTCCGGAAGAGCAAAACGCCACCGCGCTTTGGGTCACGCCTCTTGGCGGTGTTCTTTCCAGGCAAGGCAGCGACGGGTTCGACCATACATTCGGCGGCATCACCGCCGGGGCTGAGAAGACATTCGCCGAAGGGCTTGCCGCCGGTGTTGCCGGTGGCTTTACCATCGGCAGGACGACCAGCGACGGCGACATTCACTCGGCCTCCAGCTACAGCATCCACGCCGGTGGCTATCTCAGCCGCTCCTGGCAGGCGACCTTTGCTCAATTCGGCCTTCTCGGCGGCTACCTGAAGAGCGATGAAGACGTCACCGTCCTCAACAACATGGTTGTCGGTGGCCTGCAGGACCTTTCCATCGACTACGACTATGTCTACGTAACGCCCTCCGCGCGCCTCGGCCATGCCTTCGCCCTGAGTGAGGGTACGCTGACACCCAGCGCTCGAGTGCGCTACTCAGGTCTCTGGCAAACGGGTGACGCCGATGAAAGCGCCACCGGCCTTTCGGTTTCCGGCCGGTCGCTGCACGTTCTGGAACTGCGCGCGCAGGCGACCTACGATCATGCCCCCATCGTCCAGAATGGCGGCACGCTCTATCTCAGTGCAAATGCGGGTATCGACGGCATCTTCACGCTAAACGACAGTGTCGACGCCACCCTCCAGGGAGCCGCCTTGAACCTGTCCGTCGACGACGATGACGCGGTGCTCCGCGGTTTTGCGGCAGCCGATGCCGTGTGGCAGGTCAATGACGGCACGAAATTTCTCGCCGGAATAGAAGGCGGTTACGACAGCGCCGATACACTTTCCGCATCGGTTCGCCTGGGCGCCAAGATCAGTTTCTGAGGACTTGGGAAAGCCCCCTTCCCTCAAACGCCGTTCCGATGCTGGCCTCCACATCGTCGTGAAACCTGTTAGTCTGTCCCTGGGTCCGGATGGGCCGCGAAGCTTGCGCGAGAAAAACGGTCGTTGGGGTCAGGCAATTCGATGAAAACCGAAGAAACGTCAATTGAAGGCGTGATTGTCCATGACCTGGTTTCGCACATCGATGACCGCGGCAGTTTCACCGAAATCTACCGGGAGACCTGGCTCACCGGGTTCAAGTCGATCCAGTGGAACATCGTCACCTCGAAAGAAGACACATTGCGCGGTGTTCACGTGCACAAGGATCACTACGATTATCTGATGGTCCTGTCCGGAAAGATGCTGCTTGGTCTGCATGACATACGCCGCGACAGCCCGACCTTTGGAACCTCTAAGTTTCTCGATCTTTCAGCGGAAAACAGACGAGCTGTTTCAATTCCGCCGGGGGTTTGCCACGGATTTTATTTTCCGCAAGCCGCGACGCATCTTTATTCCGTTTCCACCTACTTCGACCCGGCGGACGATTTAGGCTGCAAGTTCGATTGTCCTGAACTGAACCTGTCTTGGCCAACGAAGGACCCCATCCTTTCCGATAGAGACAGAACAGCCGACAACTATGCGCAGATGCTTGATAAATTCTATGCGGACGCCAATGCCTGATTACGCAGTGACCTGCAATTTCACATCGCCGGCTGTTGGACACAGCCATGACTGATATCGGTCTGGTTGGCTTTGGCCGGTGGGGAAAGCTCATCTTTCGCGATCTGCGCAGCTTGGGTCTAAACGTGCACGTGGCGGTGCCCGGTTCGGACAGCCAGCACGCAGCCCGGGAGGCCGGAGCCGCTTCGGTGTGCGATAGCGCCGCCAAGCTTCCTGACTGCGCGGGATATGTCGTTGCGCCCCCAACCGTGCTTCACGCGGCCTGCATCGACGCACTTGCACCGCGGAACCGGCCGATCTTCTGCGAGAAACCGGTCACCAACGACGCACACGCGGCGCAAAGACTTGCCGATACGCTGCAGGAACGTCTCTTCGTCATGGACAAGTGGCGCTATCATCCCGGCATTTTGAAACTTGCGGAACTGGCAAAATCCGGCGCCCTGGGTCAGATCGAAGCGGTACGCACCTATCGGCTCGGCTGGGGCAATCCTCACAAGGATGTCGACAGCCTCTGGATCCTGATGCCGCATGATCTTTCGATCGCGCTCGAAATCCTGGGAACATTGCCCAAGGCACATTCGGCGATCGCCCAGATCCCGGGCCTGGGTGGTGAGGACCTGACTGCCCGTCTTCAAAACGACGGGAAACCGCTCACCGTCACCATGGAGATCTCATCCCTCCATCCGGCCCCAAAACGCTCCGCCGTCGTAATCGGCAGCAAGGCGGTGGCCCAACTTGCCTCATCCTATGACGATCGCGTTCTCCTTGCCCCGAGAGATCACGGCCAGAGGCCTCAGCAAATCGAGGTTGGCACGAAAATGCCTCTTCTGGCCGAACTGGAAGCATTCGTCGCGCATCTGGAAGGGGGGCCTGCTCCAAAGTCCTCGGCTGCAGAAGGCGCATTGATCGTCAGGCGGATTGCCGAACTCAGAGCGCTCGCAGGATTGCCGTGACCCATCCGCGCTTCACCGTCCTGCTGCCTGTCAACAGACCGCCCGCGCTTCTGCCTTTCGCCGTCGAGAGTGTTCTGGGACAGTCCCTGCAAGATTTCGAACTGTTCATCGTTTGTGACGGCGCCCCCCAAGAGACCGTGCAGGAAGCGGAGAAGCTGGCAGGGCGTGACGAGAGGATCCGCGTTTTTTCCTTCCCCAAGGGAGAAAGGCACGGCGAAGCTCATCGGGACTCGGCTCTCAAGCAGGCAAACGGCAAATTTGTTGCCCAGATCGGCGATGACGACATCTGGTTTCCCGAACATCTGTCGGAACTGGCCCGCCTGCTGCAAACCTGCGACTTCGGTAATCTGCTTCAGGCTGAAATTCTGCCTGACGGGACGTTCACGGTTCATATCGGAGACCTGTCGGACGCGGACACGCGCCGCAAGATGCTGGAGACGCGTTGGAACTTCTTCGGCCCGTCGACGGTCGGCTATTCCCTTGAGGCCTATCGGTCTCTGGATGTTGGCTGGAGCCCAGCACCACCTGACTTCTGGACCGATCTCTTCATGTGGCGAAAGTTCCTGGCACGGCCGGACTTCACCTTTGCAACACGGCCCACGGTTCAATGCATCAAGCCTTCCGCCGTGCACCGTCAGGACATGTCGCTTGCCGAGAGGCAGGGTGAAATGATGGCGCTGATGCAAAGGTTTGCCGATCCGGCGGAAAGGCAGGATTTCCAGACCAGCTGCAATGAAATGCTGATCAACCACCTCAGGTCCGAAAGCCGGCACCATGCGGACAACGCGGCCCGGCAGACGCAAACGGTTTCCGCCCAGCAGGGGAAAATCCGCGAATTGCAGGCCGAACTCGACCTGCAGAAGCGCCGTTACGAAGCAATCCTCGCCTCGTCGTCCTGGAAGATGACGGCGCCCTTTCGCAAAAGTGGCAGGGTGCTTCGCAAACTCCTGTCGAAGCGTCCTTTTTGACCCCTCGACAGGCAACTGCCTGGAACTTACCTTTCGCACATGTTCATTACCTTCTTCACCGAACTGAAATCGGCCGGCATCCCGGTCTCGCTCCGCGAATATCTGACGCTGATGGAAGCGTTGGATAAGGATCTGGCGGAAAAGAGCGTCGAGGATTTCTACTATCTCGCCCGGCTCACGCTGGTGAAGGACGAGAGCAACCTGGACAAGTTCGACCGCGTCTTCGGCCACGTCTTCAAGGGGCTCGACCTCATGAGCGAGGTTGCCACCACCGAGATACCGGAGGAATGGCTGCGCCGCCTGGCGGAAAAGCACCTCAGTGAAGAGGAAAAGGCCCAGATCGAGGCACTCGGCGGCTTTGAAAAGCTGATGGAGACCCTGCGCGAACGCCTCAAGGAGCAGCAAAAGCGCCACCAGGGCGGCAACAAATGGATCGGGACAGCCGGCACGTCGCCGTTCGGTGCCTATGGTTACAATCCGGAAGGTGTGCGCATAGGCCAGCACGAAAGCCGGCACCGTCGTGCGGTCAAGGTCTGGGACAAGCGCGAATTCAAGGACCTCGACGACACCCAGTTGCTAGGCACCCGCAACATCCAGGTCGCCCTGAAGCGACTGCGCAACTTCGCTCGAACGGGTGCTGCTGAAGAACTGGACCTCGACGACACCATTCGTGCAACAGCCCACAAGGGCCTTCTGGACATCAAGATGCGGCCGGAACGTCACAACGCGGTCAAGGTGCTGTTGTTCTTCGATATCGGCGGGTCGATGGACGATCATATCCGGGTCTGTGAGGAGCTGTTTTCGGCCGCACGTTCCGAATTCAAGGTGATGGAACACTTCTACTTCCACAACTGCCTTTACGAATATGTCTGGAAGGAAAACCGCCGCCGCCATACCGAGCGCATGCCGACGATGGACGTGCTGCACAAGTACCCTGCCGACTACAAGATCATCTTTGTCGGCGATGCGTCCATGAGCCCCTACGAGATTGCCTATCCCGGCGGCTCGGTAGAGCACTGGAACGAGGAAGCCGGAGCCGACTGGATGCAGCGGATCACCGGGCTTTACAAGAGTGCGGTCTGGCTGAACCCGGTTCGGCAGGAACACTGGCACTACACACATTCCATCCAGATGTTGAACGAACTGATGGAAGGCCGCATGTTTCCCATGACGGTCGAGGGCCTGACGGATGCCATGAAGGAACTGGCCAGGTAGATCTTCCGCACACAAGGCGCAGAAGGGGATGAAATGGAACCGACCGCGAAACCCGAGCACTCTTTCTCGCAACCTGTTTCCCGTGCAACCACCACCGGCATGTCCGGTGGGGGATTTTACAACGCCAACTCGGCTGCCCAATGGTCTGCCATCGAACAGATATTGCCACTCGTTGAAGAGGCGATTGCGAACCTGCCGGTTGAGGGTACCGGCTCCGTCGGCATTGCCGACTACGGCTGCTCGGAGGGCCGCAATTCTGTTGCGGTCATGAAACACGCCCTCCCGGCATTGCTTACACGCACCGAACGGCCGATCCAGACCATCCATTCAGATCTTCCCACAAACGACTTTTCTGAACTTTTCCGCAGCCTCAGACCGGATGGCGGCTCGGTCTTTGGGTCTGACAGGATTTACTCGGCCGCAATCGGTGGCTCGATGTACGATCAGCTCTGCCCGCCGCGGAGCTTGCACCTTGCCACCACCTTCAACGCCATCGGCTTTCTCTCCTGCCGCCCCGTCTACAGGTTGCCCGGCTATATCCTGCCCAACGGCCCAAGTGTGGCACGGGCAAATGGTTATGTTTCCGAAAAAGACCGGCACGCCTTTGCCGAACAAGCTAAGAACGACATCGCCCGTTTCCTCACCGTCCGCGCAAGGGAACTGGTTCCGGGTGGCAAGCTGCTGGTTCAGGTGTTTGGCTCCAAGGGACCGGCTCGAACCTGTGACGGCCTTTATGATCTTCTGAACGACGCGGTTCTGGACTTCGTCGAGACCGGAGACATCAGCAGGGACGTCTACGACCGCTATTACCAGCCGGTATACATGCGAGACCTGCAAGAACTTGCAGACCCGGTCACCAACGATACGTATGGAGCTGCCGGACTTTATTCACTCGACCGGTCAATGGAGTACGAAATTGCGGTCCCGTTCGTCGACCGCTTCAAGCAGGACGGCGATCTTGACCGCTATGCCCGCGACTATGTCAATTTCTTCCGCGCCTTCACCGAAGCGGTGTTGCGCGCCGCCCTGCCTGAAAGCCCATCACGGAAGGATCTGATCAACCGGATCTTTGCAAGGGCCGAAGACCGCCTGAAGGCTGACACCAGCCTCTACCCCTTCCGTTATGCAGCCGTCGCCATGTTGCTGACGCGCAATGGCTGACGGCTGAGGTTCACGAGCCGATCGGCCTTTCAAGGCCCGGCAGCATCGAACGGCCAGATCGCTGCTTGTCGCTCTAGCTGCGCAACACCATGACCGAGCACGGTGCATGGCGGACAATGTGGGCGGCATTCGAGCCGATGAAGTAGGTCGACAGGCCCGGCTTGTGCGATGTCATCAGCACTAGGTCACAATTCGCCTTTTCGGCTTCCTCGATCACTTCATGATACACCGACCCCATACGCACGGTCACATCGACAGTGCCTTCGGGAACATCCAGATCAGATGCGATCTTGTCGAGGATTTTCGCGGTTTCCTCGAATTCCCGCTTTTGCCAGCCTTCCGGAAGCTGGCTCGCCACGAAGCTTTGAACTTCCGGGCAAACCGCCATCAGGTGGATCTTGGAGCCATAGTCGCGAGCAATCTGCGAGGCTTTGGCAAGCGCCTCCGTGGCAAAGCCGCTTTCGGCCGGGTCAACGGGAACGAGGATTTTCTTGAACATGTCTTGTCTCCCCAAAAAATCAGGTCGACTTTTTGTGCGCCCGGAAAACATGCACCGCCATGACAAGGATCAATCGGCTTCGACACCGTCAAAGTATCGGCCGGGTGTCACGCCGAAGGCCTTCTTGAAGGTCGACACGAAGGCACTCGGTCCCTCGTAACCGAGCTTGTGGGAGACGTCGGAAACGCTTCGCCCGGACGCCAGCAACTCCAGAGCCCGGAACAGTTTCACCTGGCGGCACCAGGTACGGTAGCTGAGCCCCGTCTCCGCTTTTATGCGCCGCTCGAAAGAACGCACGGAAGTCGCACACCGGTCCGCGGCCTCGCTGAGCGAGGGAATATGTGCCGGACAGCGGACGACGCCTTCGCACAGGTCGCGCAGCCGGGCATCCTGCGGCATCGGTAGCTGCAGGGGGGCAACCGGCAGCATCTTCAACTGATCCAGGATTACCGCGGCGATCCGTGCCGCCGGCCCCTTGTCCGTCTCGGAGCGCGGATAGGACATGAACTCGAGAATGAGTGCCCTGAGCAGGGTCGTCACCTGCATCACCTGCGGTGTTTGCGGCAGATCCCTCGTGTAATCATACTGGACATAGATATAACGCAGCTCCGTGTCGGTCAGATACCGGGTCTGGTGGCTGACCCTGGGCGGCAACCAGACCGCCCGCTCGGGTGGCACGAAATAGGTGCCCATCTCCGTGTCGATGGCAATCGATCCCCTGATCACATGGAAGAGCTGCGCCGCATCATGCGAATGCCAGCCATTGTTCCGGCCCTGCAACTGGGTCCGCGCATATCCGATAATCGGCGCGGCGACCGCCTCTTTCGGAAACTCGGCAAGTTCAGGATGAATGCTCATGCGCCGGATCGTATACCTTCACCCCGATATTGCACAGAGGGCCAATAGCACCGGAGGCCCCGGCAACGCAGCACAATCGCGGCAACTATGCCCAGGTCCTGCCGGCAAGGTGAAAGGCTTTCCTCGCACCAAGCCATGATCCACAAGGATAATTTCGCCTTATTGCCGGATGCGTAGCTCTGCACCAGCCAGAATTTGGCGTGTCGGAAACATCTCATGACAAAACAGCGCTAACACGCAAACCGCAATTGGCGTTAGAAACGGCTCGCAACACTGCCGAACGTTTTCTTTTTCCACGGCCACACAATGTCTTACTTCACCCAGAATGCGCACCCGAACGAGGCGACCGGCTGGCGGTCTCCTGTGGTTCTCCTGATGATCATGGCAGGTGCCATGCAGCTCTCCTTTGCTGCCTGGTGGAACCTGATGAACAACTTCGCCGTCCAGGAGCTGGATTTCACCGGCCGGGAGATCGGCATTCAGCAATCGATCCGGGAAATCCCGGGCTTCCTGAGCTTCCTTGCGGTCTATCTCTTGTTGATGATGCGCGAGCAGACGCTCGCCTATGTGTCGCTGCTGCTCCTGGGCGTCGGCGTTGCCGTCACGGGCTATTTTCCGACCGCGATCGGCTTTTATGTAACGACGCTGATCATGTCGATCGGCTTCCATTACTACGAGACGATGGCGCAGTCGCTGTCGCTGCAATGGCTGCCCAAGGCAACGGCCGCTGCAAGCATGGGCAAGATCCTGGCCGTTGGCGCCTTCGCCCAGTTGATCGCCTATGGTGTCATCTTCCTGGCGTGGAAGATGTTCGAACTGTCCTTCACGGTGGTTTTCGCCATTGCCGGTGGGCTGACACTGGTCGTTCTTGTTTTCCTGATCTTCGCCTATCCGCATTTCCGTGAAGGCGTGCCGCAGCACAAGAAGCTGATCCTGAGAAAACGCTACTGGCTCTATTACGCCCTCACCTTCATGGCTGGTGCGCGGCGGCAGATCTTCACGGTTTTCGCCGGCTTCCTGATGGTTGAACGCTTCGGCTATGACGTTCACGAAGTTGCAGGCCTGTTCCTCCTGAACGGCGCCTTCAACATGGTGCTGGCACCCAAGATCGGAAAACTGATTGTTCGCTTCGGCGAGCGAAAGGCGCTGGTTCTGGAGTATGTCGGCCTGGTCCTGGTGTTCATCTGCTATGCCTTCGTCACCAACGCGACACTGGCGGCCAGCCTTTATGTGATCGATCACGCTTTCTTCGCGATCGCCATCGCCATCAAGACCTACTTCCAGAAGATCGCCGATCCTGCCGACATCGCCCCCACCGCCGGCGTCGCCTTTACGATCAACCACATCGCCGCGGTGTTCATTCCGGTGATATTCGGCTTCATCTGGCTGGTGTCCCCGGCTGCGGTCTTCCTGGCCGGCGCTGCCATGGCCCTGGTCAGCCTTGTTCTGGCAACCCTGATCCCGAGCAATCCGGAAGAAGGCCATGAAGTTGACTTCTGGTACCGCAAGCCTTCTGCCCAACCTGCAGAGTAAACTCTGTACCTGGACAAACCAAAACGCCCGCCGGAGTGATCCGGCGGGCGTTTTGTTTGAAATCTTGTCTGAACTGACCTGATCAGGCCTGCCGCTCAGGTACATGCACCACAAGGCCGTCGAGATCGGAAGTCACCTTGATCTGGCAGGACAGGCGCGAGGTCGGCTTCACGTCGTAGGCAAAGTCGAGCATGTCCTCTTCCATCGGCTCCGGAGATCCGGTCTTGCCGCTCCAGGCATCATCTACATAAACGTGGCAGGTAGCGCAGGCGCAAGCACCGCCGCATTCCGCTTCGATGCCCTGGACCATGTTCTTGATGGCGTTTTCCATCACCGTAGAGCCTTCAGTGGCGTCAACGTCGGTCCGGGTTCCATCGGCGGTTACAAATGTGATTTTCGGCATATGTCGCGTCCAAGCCTGAATTTGCGGGTCTTCGAAGCACGACATAAAGATTTACGGCAAAAGGTCAAGGACCGTGCCATTTCCACGCGGCAATCTGCCTCCCCCCGTCCTGGGCGGGGTCTGTCCTTCAACCTTCCAGAAGGTCCCGGATGTAACGGTTTGCCTCATCGACCGCCGCAATCAGGCCTTCGGTGGCCGTATCGGTGCTCGAGCGCATCTTGCCTTCCAGATTTTCGCAAACGATCGCGACCCGCTCCGCGCCGATGGCCCGGGCAGACCCTTTCAGCGTATGCACGAGATCCAGGCGAACGGAATTGTCGGTTTCCTGTTTCAATCGCTCAAGCGTCGAGATGGACTGTGACTTGAACAGATGCAGGACCTGCACTTCTAGATCCCGGTTACCCAGCGTATTGGTTGCCAGTTGCACCAGATCGATCGGTGCCTCCGGACCGGCGCGTCCGGCGACGCGGGCCATGGAAGAAGGGGCCATAAGGGTGCTCCACATTACTCGATACCTGCCTGACGGCACCCCGCCGCAAGCTGTAGAGCCATAACAATGCGCCCCAAGCCCAAACACCCGGTTAAACCGGTTGCTCAAACCGTCCCTTTCGGCCCATGTCCCCAAAAAATTGATTTCATGGTTAATGCGTTTTAACGCAGGTTACGAAACAGGATTAAAAAAGTCCTTGCGTTTCCGCCGATTTCCTGAATCGCTAAAATTTTAATGATCTGATTCGCCGTTAACTTTTTTTGACTTTTTGACTTGCAGAAAGTGCTTCGATGGCGGCGGGCGTGAGCTTGCAGACCAGCCAGTCGGGCTTGATTGGGTTGGAAAACCAAGGCTCTGCCCAACCTGCATCGATGCAGGCGCGGATTGTGCGTGCCGGAATTTCCCGGCCGTTGTCATCGAACAGAGGCAGCTTGCCCCCCGCCTGCCCGAGCCCTTTTTGCAACCAGCGCTTTTGCGCGGCTGTCAACTTTCCCGCTTTGAGAGTAACTTCCAGAACCGTATTTTCAGCATCTGCCGATGCGTCAACCTGCTTTGAATCCGGCATCCAATCCGCCCCCTAAGTGACTCACGCTATTGCCGTTTCTTGTTCGTTAGGAGAGATTGTGCCATTACAGTTACTGATGCGGCAAGGTGGGGAGTGTACCGTCGAACGGAAAGTTCACGGTCGGTCAGCGGCGGCCCTCTCGCACGAACAGGTTTTGCGGCGTTGCCACAGCTGGGCAACGCTCGCAACGAGGACGCATCCGGTAGATAACTGTAAAGAGCTGCGCCAGCGGCTCTGCACGATTACCGGTGTGTAATGAGTACGGATGTGAGGCGACCCTAAATGGCAAATCCGACAAAGGCGAAAGATCCGGCAGAAGCGGCTCTCTCAGCAGTTGAAGAAGCCCTGAAACTTGATTTCGGCGGCCCGGATACCACAGAAACAACCTCCGCGGCAGAGGCCAGCCCTGCCCAGGCAGAACCGGCACGCCGGTCCCAGGGGGAAACGCGAGGCCAGTCCCAGCGCGAAGAGCAGCGTCAGTCTAGACGCCGTGGCCGCGGCGGACGCCCGCCGGCAGCCAACGACGATCGCCGGAACATCGGCAACCTGATCTACTCCTTGCAGCGCCGTCCCTCTTCAGCGCCGTTCTGGGGCGCCCTCGCCCTCAGCGCCCTTTGGGCAGCGCTTGGCAGCAGCCTCTTCATGACAGCGTTCCCCGACAAGGTCGGATCGCTGACCGATCCCCAGACGCTGCTCAGCTCACCGGAGATGATCCTGGCTGTCGTCGGCATCGTCGTTCCGATCATCTTCTTCTTCGTCATGGCCATGATGATCTGGCGCGCGCAGGAGATGCGCATTGTCGCCCGTGGCATGACCGAAGTGGCCCTGCGTCTTGCCGAACCTGAAGACATGGCCAAGGAAAGCATCCTCAGCGTTGGCCAGGCCATCCGCCGCGAAGTCGCCGCCATGGGCGACGGCATCGAACGGGCGATCGCGCGCGCCAGCGAGCTGGAAGTCCTTGTCCATAATGAAGTGTCTTCGCTGGAACGCTCCTATAATGACAACGAACTGAAGATCCGCGCCCTGATCGACGAACTGATCAGCCAGCGCGAGTCCATCGTCATGAACGCCGAGCGCGTGCGCGAAACCATCGCCGGTGCCCATGAGAGCTTCGCCTCACAGCTCTCCAGCACCTCCGGTGAACTCGGCAGCACTGTGGACCATGCAACCCAGCGCATGATTGATGCGGTCAACAGCCGTGTTGAAGAACTCACATCCACCGTCGACAGCCGCATCGAGTCTCTCGGTGCAACGCTGAACGCCTCCGGCAACGAACTCGTCGACAGCCTCACGGTCCGCGCGGAAGACTATGTCGCCCGCCTCTCGTCTACCGGCAACGATCTGGTCGACAGCCTGGCAGAGACCGGTTCCACCATGTGGGAAACGCTCACGGCACGTGGCAACGAGGTAAACGAACGCTTCGCGGACACCGCGAACACCTTCGTGGAAACCCTGTCCGCTCGCAGCACGACGATCAACGAGACCCTGGCAACCTCCAGCAACTCGGTGATCAACACCCTGAGCGAAAAGGCGGACGAGTTCCGGCTCACCCTGGAAACGACCGGCAACAACGTCGGCGAAGTGATCACGGCGCGCGGCGAGGAAATCAACGCCAACCTGTCGCTCACCTCCGGCCGTCTCATCGACACCATCACCTCGCGTACCGAGGAACTGGTGGCAACCGTCGACAACCGCGTCACCACGCTGGACGAGTCCCTTGCCGAAACCGGCAACCGTGTCGTCGAGAGCATTTCCGAAAAAGGCCAGGCGGTTACCGACACCATCTCCATCCGGGGTGCGGAAATCGTCGAGACCCTGTCCAGCCGGTCTACGGAAGTTGCGGAAATCCTGCGTGGCACCGGCGAGAGCATCGTGGTCGATCTGTCGCTGCGCGGCGGTGAAATCGCCTCCAAGCTCGACGAAACCGCAGGGTCCCTCACCCAGACCATCTCCGTTCGCGGTGGTGAGCTGGCCGAGAAACTCGACAACATCTCCGAGCGTATCTACACCGCCATCTCCATCAACGGCAGCGAACTGGACGAACGTCTGGCTGCCCGCAGCAACGAGATGGCCACCATCCTGGAACAGCAGACCATTGGCTTCCGTGAGACCCTGGAAAGCGTCTCCGGCGAATTCTCCGCGAGCCTTGGCGACCAGACCGGTGCGCTTACCCAGAAACTGGCGGAAACCGGAACCCAGCTTGCCGAACTCATCGGCAGCCGCGGCGACCGCGTCGCCGGCGACATCAACCAGATCAGCGGCAAGATCGCCGAAACTCTGGAAGTGCGCGGCCAGGCGCTGCAGGACGGCCTGTCGAGCCGCCTCACCGAGCTGGAAACCATCGTCACCGATCGCGGCGGCCAGCTGATCGACGCTTTCGACACCAAGACCCTGCTCTTGTCCGAAGCGCTGGATTCACGCCTGTCCACGCTGGACACGACGTTCGCCACCCGTATCGACTCCATGGACGCCTCTCTGGGCGATCGCATCGCGACAATGGATGCATCGCTCGACCAGCGCTATTCGGCAATCGATGCAACCCTGACCGACCGTATCGCGGCCATGGATGCGACCCTCGAGCAGCGTTACACCGCCATCGACACGACCCTGACCGATCGTATCGCCACCATGGATGCGACCCTCGAACAGCGTTACACCGCCATCGACACGACCTTGACCGACCGTATCGCCACCATGGACAGCTCTCTGGAGCATCGCTTCACCACCATGGATGCGGGCCTTGGCGAGCGGATCGGCACCATGGACGCGTCGCTGGAACAGCGCTACGCCCTGATGGACGCCACACTCACCGATCGCATCAGCACGCTGGACAATTCGCTTGAGCATCGCCTGTCGTCGATGGACAGCTCGCTCAGCGAGCGGATCTCCACGATGGACTCCTCTCTGGGCAGCCACATCAACACCCTGGACCTGACGCTCGATCAGCGGACCGCGGCCTTCGAGGCAACCCTGGAAGCCCGTACGCAGATCCTGTCCGATGCCATCGAGAACCGCACCACCGGCATCAGCGATGCGCTGGAGGAAAAGACCCGCAACATCACCGATGTTCTTGCGGACCGGTCCGACGCCATCACGCTGCAGCTTGGTCAGCGCATCGAGGCGGCCGGCAACACCCTTGCCGAACGCGCCGAGGAAATCGGCCAGTCCCTGTCGCAGCGCGTTGATACAGCAACGTCTGCAATGGCTGACAAGGCCGAGCTGATCTCCGCCTCCATGACCAGCGGTACCGACCGGATCGACGAGACCCTCGATGCGCGTGCCCGCCAGATCTCCGAAACCCTGATTTCCCGCACAAAGGAAATCGCCAAGGCCTTTGTCGACGGTCAGGACGAGATGACCTCTGCCCTCGACAACCGTCTGGCGGAAGCCGGCAGCGTGCTGGGCAAGCAGAGCGAGCAGCTGACGGAATCCCTGTCCGAGCGGATCGCCGAGATCAACGTCTCCCTGGGTGCCAAGGTGTTCGAGGTTGCCGAAACCCTCGACAGCCGCGCCACCCAGCTGGAAACGCTGCTGAACGAGCGTCTGGAAAGCATTTCCGGCACCCTCACCGGCGAGAGCGAGCGTGCCCGTGACATTCTCACGGCCGTTATCTCCGAAGCCGGAGCAACGCTCTCCACCGAAAGCACGCGTCTGCGTGATGTGGTTCAGGAAGCGGTCACTGCCGCTGTCCAGACCCTCTCCGACGAACGCAATCGTACGGTCGAAATCGTCGACAGTGCTCTCAGCCAGGCGACGGAGAAGCTCTCCGGTGAAGGCGATCGCATGCGCCAGATCGTCCTGGGCTCCGTCGGCGAAGCTCGCGGCGTCCTGGTTGGCGAAAGCCAGAAGGCAGCCGATGCGGTTACCTCTGCAATGAGCCAGGCTACCGGCGCAATGTCCGGTGAAAGCGGCAAGATCCGCGAGCTGGTGCTCAGCGCGGTTGGCGATGCCGCCCGTGCCATGGCTGCCGAAAGCGAAAAGGCCCGTACACTCTACGCTGGCACCCTGGCCGAGTTCTCCGGTTCTCTGACCGGCGAAAGCGACAAGGTCCGCAACGAACTGTCCGGCCTGATTGCCGAAATCTCCGGCAACCTGTCCGCCGAAAGCGAACAGGCCCGCATGACACTGGCGAAAACGCTGGAGGAAATCCGCGGCCAGATGTCGAGCGAAGCCGGCATGGTTCGTGCTCGCGTCAACAGCGCAGTTACCGAAGCAGCAGACCTTCTGGTCGGCCGCGGCAACGAGGTCGCCAACGAACTGCTGGACAAGGCAACCGCGCTCAACGAAGCCTTCGGCGCCCGTTCCGGCGAGCTGGCGAAGATCGTCGGCACCGATGGCAACGAACTCATCAGCGCCATCGAACTGCGTGCCAACGACCTTACCGGACGCCTGTCGGAGGTCCACACGGCGATCCTGGAAGCCATCACGGTCAAGGGCCGCGATGTCACCGACACATTCGCCCATACCGGCCTCGACGCGACCCGCTCGCTGGTGGAAGCCGGCGACCGTATCGTCGCCAGCATCAACGAGCGCAGCGAACAGGCAACCACCCTGCTCACCGACACCAAGCGTCGGCTGGAAGCGGACGTTACCGAGATCCTCAACAAGATCGAGACGTCCAACAGCAACCTGCAGGGCATCGTCGCGACTGCGGGCGAGAACCTCAACGAGGTGGAGGGCAACCTGGCCCGCCGCGCCGGCGAGTTCCGCTCTGCCGTCGACCGGGCGGTTTCGGAAACCAACTCCACCACGGCCCTCATCACCGAACAGGTTGCAAACCTGCGCGATGTGACGGACACCACGCTGGCGGACATCAAGAACCTCACCGGCCGCTTCGGCGACCAGTCGGAGGAATTGACCAAGGCAGCCCGTCACCTGGAAGACACCAACCGCTCCGTCGAGAGCCGTGTTTCCGAGCGCCGGACCGCAATCGAGGACGTTGCGGACACGCTTCTGGCGAAGACCGAAGCCGTCGACACGCTCATGCGCTCCTTCACCAAGACCCTGTCCGAAACGCTGGAATCGGCAGACGACAAGGCACGCGATGCAGCCAACATGCTGTCCGCGGCGGCTGAAGCAGCGTCCAAGCAGGTGTCCGAGCAGTTCGAATCCATGCGCCTCACGGCAGGCATGGAGGGCCAGAAGGCCCGCGAAGCGATCCGCTCCGCACAGGACGACATCATTGCCGAGATGACCCGCACCGTTACCGAAGCGTCCGATCGCTTCAACGATGCGGCCGCCCGGATGCGCGATGTTGCCCGCGACGTTCACCGCGAGCTGGAAGCAACCCGCAGCGAACTGAAACAGGGTGTCCTGAACCTGCCGGAAGAAGCGGAAGAATCTTCCGCCGCGCTGCGCAAGGTGGTCAACGAGCAGATCCGCGCTCTGACGGAACTCTCCGAGATTGTCGCCAAGCAGTCCAACGCGCTCGACATCTCCCGGCCGCAGGCCCAGGCAGCAGTGGCAAGCGCCGCTCCTGCTCCTGCCCCGCAGCAGCAAGCTCCGGTGAACTATGCTCCGGCAGCCCCTGCCCGTCAGCAGAGCGCCCCGGCAAGCGAACCGCGTCCGGCACCGGTCACCACTCGCCGGCAGCAGCCGGCCCCTGCCGAAACCACCAGTTCCGGTGGCAAGGGCTGGGTTGCCGACCTGCTGCGCCGCGCCTCGCGCGACGACGATGCCGGTTCGGACACGGACATGAGCCGCACGCCGCTGCACACGGTTGAAAGCCTCAACTCGCTGTCGGTCGACATTGCCCGCGCCATCGATCACGAAACCTTCGTTGATCTGTGGAACCGCTACCGCAATGGCGAACGCCACGTGTTCACCCGCCGCCTCTACACGCTGCAGGGTCAGCAGACCTTCGACGAAATCCGTCAGAAGTACTCTCGCGATCCGGAGTTCCGCACCGCCGTTGAACGGTATGTGGCAGACTTCGAGCAGCTCCTGGCCCAGGTATCGCGCAACGACCGCGACAACATGCTCGGCCAGACGTACCTGACGTCGGACACCGGCAAGGTCTACACCATGCTGGCCCACGCCAGCGGCCGGCTCGACTAAGAGACGGACAATCAGACACGAAAAGGCGGCCACTGGCCGCCTTTTTTGTTTGCAGGGACAAAAAACGGCCGCCGACTTCATCGCTGTACGCAAGCATCCCTTTCAAGGCCAATTACCTGCATGAGCTCAAAACGGCATCAAAATCCTCCCAAGCGAAGCGGAGCGTCGGGGGACACCCGCATTTCCGCTTGGATGGGACTGCGGGCATTCCAAAGTAACGCCCGCACCGACCCACCAACGCTCTGCAAACGAGTAGGCCCCGGGTCTCACTTGGTTCGCCCGGGGTGACGCCCTGCCTGGATTGATCCAGGGACGCAAAGCGACCGACGCCGCTTGACTTGAATATGCAAAACGGTTGTACCGTCAAATGCAATTCACTTCAGAGGTGAAGTTTGACCTATTACTTTTACATCCTGGCAAGCCGGATGAACGGCCCGCTCTACATCGGGGTGACAAACGGTCTTGCCCGGCGCGTTGAGGAGCATCGCGGTGGGGCAGGCGGCGATTTCACCCGCAAGCACGGCATCGGCAATTTGGTATTTGCAGAAGCGTTCGATGATGTGAGCGAAGCCATCGCCATGGAGAAACGCCTCAAGAAATGGCGCAGATCCTGGAAAGTTCAACTAATCGAGAAGTCCAATCCCGAGTGGCATGATTTAATGGCACCCTAACCCCAGTGTCACCCCGGGCGAGCAGCGCGAGACCCGGGGCCTACTCGTTTGCAGAGCGTATGAGAGCTGGATGAGGCGATGCCTCTTTCAAGTCGGACTCAAGATCCGGCACGCAATGCCGTCTTAGGGCATCGCCCGGCCACTGGAAGTCGAATGACCACCGCCTCTCAATCACTCACCCCATCCAACTCGTCCGAGAGGTTCTCCCGGATCCGCCGGGTAACCGCGAGAAACCCCTCGATTTCCTCGGCTGAGAGGCCGCTGAGCATTTTCTGTTCGACGGCTTTCAGCTTGGGGGCAAGATCCTCGAAAGCCGCGCGTCCTTCCTCTGAAAGCTGCAAAAGAAAACTGCGGCCGTCAGCCTCGTTGCTTTCGCGTGTCAGAAAGCCACGCTCTTCCATGCGTTTCACGGCCCGGCTGACAACCACCTTGTCCATGCTGGAGCGGGAAACGATCTCGCTTGCCTGCAGTCCGCCAGAGGCCGAGCCGAGAATGGCCATGGTGCGCCATTCGGCAGGCATCATGCCGTAATCGCGCTGGTAAACCGCTGAAAGAGCCCGTGTGACGTCGGAATAAAAGACACGCACCCGATAGGGAAAAAATGTTTCCAGCTCGAAGTCGGGCAATGGCGTCTCCGGCGTTTCGCTCGCAATCCCAATGGCTTCTTGGGTCTCGGTCTCCGGATTGGTCAGCTTGGTCATCGGCGCTCAACAGTATTGGTTAGGTCGTCTGCACGATTTTACGATTGACTTGGTTTCATGTGTAACTATTTTGTTGCATATGTAACTATGTTTGGCATCACGTTTCAAGTCCGGGATCATACCGGCAAGAACGGCCTTCATGAAATGAAGGGGAGGAGAAAATCGTGAAACAGTTGAAGTGTCTTTCCATTCTCGCAGGTGTGGCAGCGTCCGCATTGACCGGTTTCATCGCCAGCGCATCCGCCGACGAACTGGTTCTGTCGTCCTGGCTGCCGCCGAAACACCCGCTCGTTACCGACGTGATGGAGCCCTGGGCAGCGGAAGTCGCCATGGCTACCGATGGCCGCGTAACCGTGCGCATTCTGCCCAAGCCGGTCGGCTCGCCGCCTGAGCATTTCGACCTTGCCGCCGAAGGCATCGTCGACATCACCTACGGCCTGCACTCCTTCACGCGCGACGACCGTTTCCTGCGTTCGCGCATTGGCCAGTTCTCCTTCATCGCAAACACTGCGACAGAAGGCTCCAAGGCCTATTGGGACGTCTATGGCGGCACCCTCGACGCGCAAGGCGAACACAAGGGCACCAAGCTGCTCGGCCTTTGGGTTCACGGCCCCGGCATGTTCCACAACAACCAGCGCAAGATCGAAAAGCCTGAAGATTTTGCCGGTCTGAAGATCCGCACTCCGGGCGGCTATGTTGCGGACCTGTCTCAGGAACTTGACATCATCACCCAGTTCATGGGCCCGGGCGAAGTTTACGAGAAGCTGTCCCGCGGTGTTATCGATGGTGTTACCTTCCCCATGGAAGCGTTGCAGGCCTTCAATCTGACCGACTACACCAAATACTCCATGAGCCTGCCGGGCGGCTTCTACAACACCTCTTGGTTCATGGTCATGAATGAAGATGTCTGGGACGGCCTGTCGGAAGAAGACCAGGCGGCCATCGACAAGATTTCCGGTGAAGCCCTTGCCGAAATGGCCGGCGGCGTCTGGGATGGCGCGGATGCCCGTGCGGCTTCCTACATTGCCGACAAGGACATTGAGGTCTACGACGCACCGGCCCCGGTTCTGGAGGCGGTCAAGGAACTTGCAGCCAAGCATGAAGCTACCTGGGCGGCTGCCGTTGCCGAAACCGGCTTTGACGGCACCGCCGCTCTGGCCGAGTTCCGCGACAAAACCGGCATCAAGCACTAAGCATGTCTGCCGAATCCAACGGCCAGGCCCCTCGCCGGATCGATACGATCCGGCGAGGGGTCGGTTTCCTGCTCGGGCTGGCCTGTTTATGTGTGCTGGCCGGCCTGATCGGGCTAACCTGTGTCGACGTCGTCGCACGCTATGCCTTCAACAGCCCCGTGAACGGTGCTTATGAGCTGACGGAGCTGCTGCTGGCCACGCTGATCTTCCTGGCCCTGCCACTGACGACCGCTGCCGGCGAACATATCGAGGTGGAACTTCTCGACGGGCTCAAGAGCGCCCTTCTCAAACGGCTCGGCACATTGGTTGCCGCTGTTTGCACGGTCGGTGTCCTGGCCCTGATCGCGTTCAAGCTGTTCGAGCATGCCGAGAAGATGGACCGCCGCGGACAGGTGACGGATTCCCTTCAGATCCCGCTCTCGCTGATCGGTTGGCTGGGAGCTGCCTCCTTCGCGCTCTCCGCCATCGCCGCCATAGTCTTCGCGGCCAGGCGGTTCCGCGAAAAAGCTTGATACCAGTGAGTATTGAATATGCTTGAAGCTCTGATCGGTTTCGTTGCGCTTTTCGCGCTCGTGCTGCTGCGCGTGCCCATTGCAATTGCGATGATCATCGTCGGCACTGCCGGGTTCGCGGCCCTGCGAAACTGGAATGCCGCGCTGAACCTTCTCGGAAATGCGGCCTTCGAAACCGGCCTTTCGTTCACCCTTTCGGTGATCCCGTTGTTCATTCTGATGGGCAACCTCCTGACCATTTCCGGTGTCAGCCAGTCGCTGTTCTCGACCGCTCACCACATGCTTCACCGCATGCGTGGTGGCCTTGCCATGGCGGCCATTGTCGCCTGTGGCGGCTTTTCGGCAGTTTGCGGCTCGTCTCTGGCAACGGCCGCCACCATGTCCAAGGTGGCCATGCCTTCCATGCGCAAGGCAGGCTATGCCGACAGTCTGGCAACCGGCTCCATCGCTGCCGGTGGCACGCTTGGCATCCTGATCCCGCCTTCCGTCATCCTGATCATCTACGGCCTGCTGACCGAGGCCGACATCGGCAAGTTGTTCATTGCCGGCATCATCCCGGGCCTGCTGGGCGTATTGTTCTATCTCGGCGCCATTTACGTCACGGTTCTGCTGAAACCCGAGCTTGCGCCAACAGCTTCCGAAGACATGAAGCTCGAAAAGCGTGACGTCTGGGGTGTTCTGGCGGTTGTCGGGCTATTTGCCGTGATCATGATCGGCATCTACGGCGGCTTCTTCACGCCGACAGAAGCAGCCGGCATCGGTGCTGCCGCCGCCTTCGTGATCGCGCTCGTGTCCGGTGGTCTGACGTTTGAAAAGCTCTACACCGCCGCGCTCAACTGCGCGCGCACCACGGCGATGATCTTTGCGATCATCATCGGCGCGGAAGTCTTTTCCAACTTCATCAGCTATGCCGGTGTGCCTGACGCGCTGTTGACCTTCGTTCAGTCGCTCGACGTGAACGCCTATGTCGTCATTCTGGTTCTGGTGCTGATCTACGTGGTGCTGGGGGCAGTGCTGGAAAGCCTGTCGATGATCCTGCTGACGGTCCCGGTCTTCTTCCCGCTGGTCAGCTCGCTCGATTTCGGCGGCGGTTTGCTGGCAGATCCGGAGATGGTGCTGATCTGGTTCGGCATCATCGTGGTGGTGGTCACCGAAATCAGCCTCATCTCGCCGCCGATCGGCCTCAACGTCTTCGTGCTTCGCTCCGTGCTGACGGACGTGCCGTTGAGAACGATGTTTGCCGGCATTCTGCCGTTCTGGCTGGCCGACATCCTGCGACTGGCGCTGTTGATTGCTGTTCCGCTGCTGTCACTGGCGCTCATCTGAGGCTTTACCGGCCGGTGCATGGCCAGGAAAACCGAACTCCAAAGAATTGCCGGACGGTGGCCACACCGCCCGGCATACCTTTCATCAGGCCGCCAGCGCCTCTGCGTCGCTGCCGGCAGGAAGGTGGGCGGGACATGACGGATCGGTTACCGCCCGCCAGATGGCTTTGACCACATCCTCCGACCGGGTCGGTTCCTTGTCGGCATCTGCCATGAAGGCTCCCATCACTTCGTCGACAAAGGGCTTGTAGGCCACAGGTGCTTCCAATGCATCCGCCATCAACGCTCGTGCATTCGTGCCAAAGCTGGTCGAAGGTGCGCGGCCCGGCAAAACCAGCTGGACGCGAATGCCAAGCGGCGCAAGCTCCAGAGCCAGGCAATCGGTATAGGCATTCACCGCCGCCTTGCTGGCGGTATAGATCGGCAGTAAAGGCAAGGACTTCAACGTCACACTGGACGACACATTGACGATAACGCCCTCGCCCTTCTCCCGCATCTGCGGTAGCACTGCGCGGATCATCTCGAACGTCCCGAAGGTGTTGGTGTCGAATATCCTGCGCACCACCTCTTCCGACGTTGCCTCGAAGGGCGACAACCAGCCAACACCAGCATTGTTGACCAGCACTTCGACCGGACCGGCGGCGGCGACGGCCTCGGCAATGCTGGTGTGATCTGTCACGTCCAGCGGCAGAATGCGCAAATGTTCGGAGGCCGGCAGCAAGGTGGCGTCGGGGTTGCGCATGGTCGCAACCACCCGCCAGCCCTCGTTCAGAAAATGCCGCGCCGTTTCCAGCCCGAAGCCGGAGGAACATCCAGTAATCATGATCGTCTTCATGACAAAGTCTCCTGTTGTTGGATGCTCCCCATATCGACACGACTGACAAAACTTTCTATCATGAGAAGTCTCAGTCTTTTTATCGAAAGTCCGAAATGGCAGATCCCCTGTCCGAAGTGATCACACTTCTGCGGCCCAGAGCCCCCTTCTCGAAAATTGGGGAAGCCTCCGGCCCCTTCCGGGTGCGACGGGACGATGTCAACGAAGCGTTCTATTGCCTGGTGCTGATGGGGCGGCTCAACCTGGAAGTGGACGGAAAAGCACCGGTGATATTGTCAGCGGGCGATTTCGCCCTGCTGCCCGCCGTTGGCGGACTGACTGTCACCAGTCTCGATCCGCCACCACCGCCAGGCTATTTCAGCCAGCCTGTTTACGGGGAAGATGGTGTTGTGCGCGTCGGCATGCTGGACCCGCGTGAAACCCCGCCCCAGGTTCAGCAGCTGGTTGGCCATTGCAGCTTCGGCAGCCCGGATGCCGAACTGCTGGTCTCTCTTCTGCCGGAGATGGTGGTTGTGCGCGGCGAAGATCGTCTGGCGTCGCTGGCAGCCCTGGTACGCGACGAGGCACGAGCCGATCGCCCTGCAAGGGATGTGGTGCTGGAAAACCTTCTGCAGGTCCTCCTGATCGAGGCCTTCCGTTCAAGCGTCCAGTCCACCGCTTCCACCGGGCTCCTCAGCGGCCTTGCGGATGCTCGGGTGGCCCCTGCCCTGCGTGCCATGCACGGCGCACCGCAACAGGCCTGGTCGATCCGGGCGCTGGCCGGCGAGGCAGGCCTCTCCCGCTCCGCGTTCATTACCCGTTTCAACCGCATTGTCGGCCTGCCGCCAATGAGCTACCTGCTCAACTGGCGCATGACGCTAGCCAAGCACATGCTGCGCTCAGGCCTCCACAGCATCGGCGAGATTTCCAGCCGGACCGGCTATGGCTCCACCAGCGCCTTCAGCACAGCCTTTACCCGGCACGTTGGCTGCCCGCCCGTCAGATACGGCAAGGCAGGTGCTACAAGCTGATGCAGCGACGACCGTTGACCATTTCGCAACTGGGAATTACCCGGCAAGCAATCATCAGGAACTGAAAAGCTCCCCAATTTAGGCTTGATGACAGAAGGCGGTTGCTGGCAGGCAAAATAAAAAATACCCTGAACCTCTCAGAGCCCGGGGCCAGCAGGAAAATTCAGGCTATTGTGGCCCGACTGCGTCAGGAGCCCGTTTTCGGCCTCAGACGTTCTGCAGCGTCCAGGCAGCCATTTCTGCAAACACCCGGTCGGCTGAAGCGTTCATGGCCTCGACCGCCTTGTCGACGGTCGTGCTGCCGGAAGAGGTTTCCGCCCTGAAGACCTTGTTGGCAACCGTGCGGCCGTTGCGGTCATTGACGATGCGGGCCGAAATTTCGACGACACCACGATTGGCTCCGGCCACTTGCAGTTCAAAGGCACGGATTTCCGTCTGGAGCTGATAGTCGATCAGCAGGCCGTCGCCCGGCAGACCAACCCCGCGCAGGCGGTTGGTGTTTTGCAGGGTTTCGACAAGTTTCAGCTGCACCACGTTGGGCAGCGTGTCGGCCCAGGCAGAATCCGGGTAGTAGCTGTAGACCGGCCCCTTGTCGACAACCGCGATGTAACTGGTGTCGAGCGCTTTCAGTGCCCGGGGCGCGGAAACGAGAACCTGAACGCGGCTGGACCGGCCCTGAAGGCCACCGACGTCGGCCGCACCGATGCTGTAGTAGGCCGACGGCGCGGAACTGGCGCATCCGGACACAAGCACGCCGAGCCCGAGAGCGGTCAAGACGCCCCGGCGGGTCATGTCAGTGGTTGCCTTCGTCATACGCCCCTGCCTCTGCACATTCAGTCTCACCGGCGCCGCCCGCCGGAATATGTCGGCACATCTTCACCGCCGAAGATCACCCGGTTCGGACTGCGTTCAAAGCTTTCCGCCGCCCGCTGGATCGAGATCAGTGTCCGGTTAACCTGCGCCAGCGCCGCAGCGAAATCCGCAGAGCCCTGGGTCGCAAACTTGGAAAGCCCGCCGGCAATCGAATCTGCCCGGCTTTCAAACGCAACCGCAACCTTGCGGATTGCCTGCGCGGCCAAGGTCGCTTCCTTGATCAAGCCTTCACCATCGCCGTCCACCATTGTGGAAACCTTCTCGACCAGGCTTTCGACGCGCACCGAGGTGGAATTCAGCGTCGCGGTCATCTGCTTGGCATCGGTGATGATCTGGTCGACGTCAGGTGTGCGCTTCGAAAGATCGTCCGTCATCTGCTGAACGTTGTCCGCAGCCTTGCGGGCACTTTCCAGGATGGCCGGAATGCCGTCTTCCGGGTTTGCCAGTCCTGCTGTCGCCGTTTCGACGGAACCGACGATATTCGCAACCTTTTCCGGATCCACGGCCTTCATCAGGTCGTTCGCGGTCTGAAGCGTCGTCGCAAAACGTTCGGCCGCCGCCTGAACATCCGTTATCAGCGCCGCGATCCGGTCATCCTGGCCACGAACCGTCGCTGAAACCGCCTCGAAGTTCTGAACGGTGGACTTGGTCGAAGCGATGATCTCGTTGATCTGCGTCTGCTGATTGTTGAAGTTGTCGATGATGCTGGAAACATTGTCGACGGCCTTGCTGACCTTCTCCGGATCGACACTCGCCACAAGCTCGTCGACCTTACCCAGCGATGCATTGAGGCTGTCGGTGAAGGTGCTGACATTGGCAACCACTTCTTCGACCTTCAGCGGATCAATGGCAGCGGCAATTTCCACGCCGCGCGTCATGATGGCATCCACCTTGACCACGACATCACGCCCGCCTTGCACGATATCCTTGATCGCGCCTTCCTGGTTCCGGATGTTTTCCACCACCGCATTGACGTTCTGCATGGTTTCGCTGGTGGAACTGATCAGCTTGTCGATGTCCCCGGTGCGCTTCTGCAGCACCTCGCCAAGGGCTGCGGCCCCTTGCACCACCTTCTGGACATCTTCGGGATCAACCGCGCCAACAATCTTGTGAACGCGATCGAGCCCTTCATTCAGGTTCACCGTGAAGGTCTGCAGTTCCTTGGCCGCGCTCTGGGCATCGGCCATCAGGAGATCGATGTCGCTGCTGGCCTTGCCGAGACTTGCAGAAAACTTGGAAAGGTCATCGACAATGGCGGTGACCTTGTCGGAAGGCACGGCAGCCAGCAGGCGTTCACCTTCCTGCACCAGCGTCTCAAGCCGGCCGGACAGGCTGGAAAACGCATCGGAAGCCTTGCCGATGCTGGCCATGAAATCCTTCACGCCATCGGAATTGGCGGCCAGCGCGGCCGAAAAGGTCTCTGCGTTGTTGACGATCTCGGTGATTGCTGGACCGTTGTCCTTCAGCAGGTCGTCGACCGTCTTCATGGTCGAATCCGCACGCTTGAGAACATCGCGGGCACCATCCACGATGTCATCGAAGAAGGACCGTTCGGCGTAGATGACCGGAACTTTGTCCTCGTCCTGGTCGTCGGCCATGCTCAGCAGAAGCGGCGATTCAGATGTTCCGCCACTGAGGTCGACATACGCGACACCTGTCAGACCGGTAAAATTCAGCGTTGCCTTGGTATCTTCGCGCAAGGGAGTCGAGGGCTTGATGCCAACGGTGGCCACAACCTTGGTCGGATCCCCCGGTGCAAAGTCCAGCGATTTCACATCGCCGACCTTGATGCCGTTGAAAAGCACCTGCCCCCCGACCGGAAGCCCTGTCACAGGGCCCGGATAGACGATTTTCAGTTCAACGTTCTGCCTGGATTCCGCGGTAACGGCGAGCCAATACACAAAGCCGAACGCACCGATCAGGATTGCGACCATGAAGGCGCCGATCAGAATATAGTTCGCGCGGGTTTCCATTCAGTCCAACCTATACTCGGCGCAGGGCCCGTTCACCCCTGAAGTAAGATTTAATCCAGGGATCATCATTTTTCATCATATCGTCCATCGTGCCGATGGCCAGAACCCGCTTTTTCCCAAGAACAGCAATCCGATCACAGATAGAATGCAAACTATCAAGATCATGGGTGACCATATAAACGGTCAGTCCGAGGGTCGAACTGAGATTTGCAATAAGCGAATCAAAGGCCGCCGCCCCGATCGGATCGAGTCCGGACGTCGGTTCGTCCAGAAACACCAAATCCGGGTCGAGTGCAAGGGCGCGAGCCAGGCTGGCCCTTTTGATCATGCCCCCTGAAAGTTCCGACGGCAGCTTGTCGGCGGCATCTTGCGGCAGCCCGACCAGTTCCAGTTTCAGGGTCGCCAGTTCGTCCATCAATTGCGGCGAAAGCTTCAGGTGCTCCCGCATCGGCACCTGGATGTTCTGCTTGACCGAAAGCGAGGAAAACAGCGCGCCCTGCTGAAAAAGCACCCCCCAGCGGCGCTCGATTGCCGTGCGTTCCTTCGGGCTCGCGGTCGACAGGTCGTGTCCGAAAACCGAAATCTGCCCGGTTCGCTTGGGAGTCAGGCCCAGGATGGTGCGCATAAGCACCGACTTGCCGGTTCCCGATCCACCGACGAAACCAAGCACCTCGCCCCGGCGCACATCCAGGTCGAGATCCTGCAGGATGATCTTGGAACCGAATCCAACGGTGATGTCGCGCACGGACAGGACATTGTCCGACTTCTCGCCCGTCGCGGCGGTCTCTTTTGCAGGCGTCACGCTTTGGCTTGGCGTCATCGGTCGGTCAAACTCCAATCGCGGCAAAGAATATGGCGAAGAAACCATCCACCACGATGACTAGAAAAATCGCTTTCACCACCGACATGGTGGTGTGACGGCCAAGAGATTCGGAGGAGCCTTCGACTTTCAGCCCTTCCACACAGGCAATCAGGCCGACGATCAGCGCCATGAAGGGCGCCTTCACCAGACCCACGACCAGCGTATTGATCGTGATGGCCGCCTGCAACTGGGTCAAGAAGGCGGCCGGTGGTATGTCCAGATAGGCCCAGGTCACGATGCCTGACCCAAGCAGCGCCGAGAGATCCGAGATGAACGTCAAGATCGGCAGCGCGATCATCAGCGCAAGAATTCGAGGCAAAACAAGGACTTCAGTCACGCTGAGGCCGATCACATGCAGTGCGTCGACTTCCTCCTGCATCCGCATCGCCCCAAGTTCCGCCGTGAAGGCGGATCCCGAGCGCCCTGCCACCATGATGGCGGTCAGGATCACGCCGATTTCCCTGAGGACCAGGATGCCTGCAAGGTCGACCACGAAGATGTCGGCACCGAATTGCCTGAGGTAGAAGCCGCCCTGCTGCGATATGATGGCGCCTATGAGAAAACTCATCAGCGCGACGATCGGTACGGCTCCAATGCAGCTCCGGTCGAACTGAACCGCGATCGATATGCTGCGCAGGCGTTTGGGCTGCAGCAGAACTGTCGACAGAACCAGGCCGAGCGAGCCGAGAATATGCAGCATCGCCAGGGCGTCGTGATAGACGTCCACCATCTGGCGGCCCGTGGCTTCCAGGAAGCCGGCAATGGAAAATCCGTTCCTGTCAGGCTTGTATCTCGGAGGATGGTGGCTCTCGATTTCCTCGAACAGGGTCTGGCGGACGGGAGAGACACCGGTCAGGCCAACCTTGCGTCCCTCGAATTCCAGTCGGCCGCGCGTGCGGTGGATCAGCCAGGCGCCGCTCGTATCCAGATGCTCGATCTGGGACACATCGATGCAGGTCAGACTTTTTTTGTCGATCGTGAGGCTGTTCAGCTCTTTTTCTGCATCGGCGATGGTGCTGACAGTCCAGTCGCCGGAAAGGGCAAGGTATTGATGATCCGGCCCGTCTGCTTCCAGAACCATCTCCGGTGCGATGTTTTTTTCCAAGAATGCCATTCCGGCTGGCTGCCCTCTTGCCGCTGGTTCACCATCCCTCGTATACCTGATGGAGAAGTTCAATACCAACCGTCATTCACCATGAAGTTGGTAAACCCTCCAGCAGCCACTTGAAAGCTTAATCCATGGAAATTGCACGTCCTTACCTGTTGTTTCTCGGTGATGTTCCCGATGCCCTCGCCGCCAAGACCGCGATCGGCATCGTCGATTGGCGCAAGGACTGGTGCCTGGGCCAGGTCCGCATGCCCGGATGCGCCGCCGACACAGGCCTTGCCGACATGTCGATTGCAGAGGGGGCGGAAGCTGGCGCCAAGACGTTCATCATCGGAGCTGTGAATGCCGGCGGTCGCCTGCCGGAGCACTGGGTCGAATCTGTCGTCGAAGCACTCGATGCCGGCATGGACGTCGCTTCCGGCCTCCATGTGCGCCTTGCCAGCGTGCCGGCGATCAAGGAAGCCGCAGAACGGAACGGTCGACAGCTCCACGACGTGCGCCACAGCAGCATGGCTTTTGCCACCGGCAAGGGCACCAAACGCGCCGGCAAACGGATCCTGGCCGTGGGTACCGATTGTTCCGTCGGCAAGAAATACACCGCCCTTGCCATGGACAAGGCAATGAACGACCGGGGCTATTCCAGCACCTTCTGCGCCACCGGCCAGACCGGCGTGTTCATTTCCGGCCGCGGTGTCGCACTCGACGCGGTAATTGCCGACTTCATTTCCGGAGCTGCCGAGTGGATCTCTCCGGAGACCGATCCCGATAACTGGCAGATCATCGAAGGCCAGGGCTCCCTGTTCCATCCGTCCTTCGCCGGCGTCACACTTGGTCTTCTGCACGGCTCCCAGCCGGACGGTTTCATCGTCTGCCATGAACCGACACGCACCAAGATGCGCGGCGTCGAAGCGGCACTTCCGACGATCCAGCAGGTCATCGACATGACCATTGCCTGCGGCAAACTCACCAATCCGGACATCCGCTGCGTCGGCATTGCGGTGAACACCACCGCACTCGATGACGATGAGGCCCTCGCTTACCTGGCAAAGGTCGGTGAAAAGCACGGCCTGCCGGCAACCGATCCGGTCCGCTACGGCATGGAAGCCATCGTTGACAAGGTCTCGGCGGAATTCGGTGCGCCATGAGCCTTGAGGTCAGCATCGAAGCGCAACGCTTCGAAATCGCGGGAGGTTTCAGGATCTCCCGCGAGACCCGAACCCATGCCCAGGTCGTGGTCGTCACCCTGAGTGACGGCAAGGCAACCGGCCATGGCGAAAGCGTGCCCTATCCGCGTTACGGCGAATCGCTCGAAACCGTTCAGACGCAGATCGAGGAAATCGCGCCCCTTTTGAAAAACGGCCTCAGCCGGGAACAGCTTCTGGAGGCGATGCCCGCCGGAGCAGCCCGCAATGCCGTCGACTGCGCTCTTTGGGACCTGGAAGCAAAACGATCCGGAACACCGGCAACGGACATTGCCGGTGTCGGTCCGCTGAAGCCGGTCACGACAGCCTTCACCATCAGTGTCGACACGCCGGAAAAGATGGCTGAAAAGACCCGCGCCGCAGCTCATCGCCCGCTTTTGAAGATCAAGCTTGCCGGCCCCGGTGATGACGAGCGGATTGCCGCCGTACGCCTTGCCGCTCCTGACAGCACCCTGATCGTCGATGCCAACGAAGCCTGGGACGAAAGCTGCTTTGAGATCAACATGGCCGCCTGCGAAGCAGCAGGCGTTGCCCTGATCGAACAACCGTTGCCGTCAAAGAACGACGGCTTGTTGGCAGGGCTCGAGCGGCGTGTGGTGATCTGCGCGGACGAAAGCCTTCATCCGGGCAAGAGCATCGATGGGCTGCGCGCAAAATATGACGCGGTCAACATCAAGCTCGACAAGGCAGGTGGTCTGACGGCTGCGCTGAAGCTCTGCGATGAAGCGCGCGCCCAGGATCTCAAGGTCATGGTCGGATGCATGCTCGGCACGTCTCTCGCGATGGCGCCTGCGGTCCTGATCGCCCAGAAGGCGGATTTTGTCGACCTCGACGGACCTCTGCTCCTGGCCGAAGACCGCTCACCGGGACTGAAGTTCGAAGGTAGCACGCTCTATCCGCCTCAGCCGGAGCTGTGGGGGTAAGAACTTCAGCGCTGAACAAAAGAAAAGCGCCGGTTCCTTGTCATTGGGCCGGCGTTTTTTGTGGGTATGCATATCTGGACTATCGAAGGGCGCTGAAATGCCTCTTCAGCGGGATATAGGGAAATCCCCCAACCTCACTCCGCCGCCATGCGATTTCGCAGCATTGGGGTCATCGCCAGCGTCAACAGCGTGCCGATTGCCGCAACCACGGACATCACGAAAAAGGGCCAGTCCGGATTGATCTCGTAAATGGCGCCGGAAATGCTGAGGCCGATCGCCATCTGGATGCCTACGGAAGTCGCAAGCAGCCCCTGCCCCGTTCCCGCCCAACGGCTCGGCACGACCCGTGCAAGGATCGCGACGGCCCCCAGATGGGCCGCGCCGAAAGATAGGCCGTGCAAAGTCTGCAAGGCAGCCATGGCGGGGAGCGTGTCGGCGAAGGGAAACAGCAGCCAACGCAAGGTTGCCGCCACCCCGGCGGCCAGCAGAAAGATCGGCGGATCAAACCGTTGCGCCAGGTTTCCGGCAACCGTGAACAGGGCGATTTCAGCCGCAACACCCGTCGCCCACAAGAGACCGATCGCAAAGTCAGGCACATCCATCGCCTGCCAGTAGAGCGTCCCGAAGCCGTAAAAGGCTGAATGGCTCGCCTGGTACAATCCAAGTACCATCAACAACGGCCAGAACCAGACACTTTTGAACGGCGTGTCCTTGTGGTCGTCCGAAGTCCCGTCGGCCGCTTCGGAAGGCGTTTCACCACGTTTTTGCCGGGGAAGCGACATGGCAACAGCACCCGTTGCCAGGGAAGCAAGGCCGACGGCAACCACGATGAGCCAGGACGTACCTTCCGCAGCCAGTGAACCTCCGAAGATGCTGGCAACCACGAAACCGGCCGAGCCCCACAGCCGCATGCGGGCGTAATCCGCTCCCGTATTGCGCTGGACATCCAGCGCATAGGCATCGCTGAGCGGCACCACCGGCGCATTCATGACCATGTAGCCGATCACCGCGACGGACAGGAACACAAGCCCCAGGGGCAGGAAATAAAGCCCGATGAAGGTCGCAGCCGCCAGCGAATAGATCAGAATCGACAGCCTGCGCTGGCCGGTGCGGTCGGAGAGATTCGACAGAAGCGGACTTGCCGCGATCCGGGCAATCGTGCCTATCCCCAGAACAAATCCGATTTCAGCCGCTGTCAGCCCGCGAAACCCGAGCACGACCGGAATAAACGGCAGAAACAGGCCAACGCCGAAGAAATGGCTGGCGAACAGGGCCGAGACACGGCTGCTGATACTGGAACGGTCGAGCGACATGGGATACCGGGCGAAGTAGCGCCCTAAAAGGATGTTAACGTTTTCCGCCTTACCTTGGGGGCGAAGTTGTCCGTGTTACGGCAATAAACGACCCTTAGGCAAGTTGAGATTCGCGTCCACATGAAAGCGGAAGCAGCACAGGAACAGCCGGAGCTGATCGGCGAAGCCGAATACCAGACTCTCGAACAGACCCTGATGGAGTCCGATCGCGGGCGCAGGTTTCTGAAAGAGTTTCTCAATCGCAACAAGACCCCGGAAACCACCGAGATCCTGACCGCGATTGGCCGGCTAGAGAAAATGATGACCCGGCAGCGCAAGGTGCCGGATCTCGACAAGATCCGTCTCGACATTGCCGACATGCACGAGGCTATCGAGCGTACCAAGGCCGAGATTGCCAACATCAAGGCGGAAGGCGAGGAAAGCAACCGCTTTGTCGACGCCTCTCACGAACTCGATGCCATCGTCACCCAGACCGAAGGCGCGACCCAATCCATTCTGGAAGCTGCAGAGCAGATTCAGGAGAAGGCCTGGGTCCTGCGCGAGAATGGTGCGGACGATGCCGTGTGCGACGACATCGATGCCAAGGCGACCGAAATCTTCATGGCCTGTTCCTTCCAGGATCTGACCGGCCAGCGGACCAACAAGGTTGTTCAGGTACTGCGCTATCTTGAAAGCCGCATCAACCTGATGATCAACATCTGGGGCATCCAGGAGCTGGAAGCCGAAGCAACGGCTGGCCCGGTCGACACTCGTCCGGATGCACATCTCCTGAACGGCCCGCAGCTTGCGGGCGGCGTTTCCCAGAACAACGTCGATGAGCTGATGTCCGTCAGCGACGACGTGTTTGACGCCGCACTGAAGGAAACCGGCGCGGAATCAGCCCCGGCAGAAGCTCCGAAGCATGCCAGCGAAGCTGATGTTGATGCCATCATGGCAAGCGAAGCCGACGTCGATGCCATCATGGCCGGCGGTGACGAGCCGATGGACGCAGCCGCTATCGACGACATGTTCGCCTCCGCTCCTGCCGCCGACGAAGAGGAAGAAGACGACGAGTTCGCCGGTGCCGACCCGGACGCCACTCTGGATGAAGCTGCCATCGAACGCCTGTTCGACAGCGAAGTGGGTGGTGGCACTCATGAAGCGGCAGACGAAGCCGAGGCCGACGCCGAATGGGAGCTGACCGAGGAAGTCAGTGAAGAAGATGGCGAAGATCCGCTGAAACAGCTGTCCGAAGCCGAGCGCCAGGCACTCTTCAACTAAGAATGCATCCGGCAGGAAATTCGAAAAAGGCGCCCGTTGCGGCGCCTTTTTTTGTTGCCTCTCCTATCGATTCTTGCGGATGGAACGCTATGAATTTCCGAGATCGGTGAACTGAAGGCCGGCAATAGTAAGGTCGCGAAAAAGGTTGCGCCTCGGCTCTCCGGTCCCGGCTCGCGCTATGCTTGGCCGGGATGACGATGGGGAGGCTGGTTTTCCGGGCAAGCTAAGGTTTGGCGCTCTTTCCGCTTCTCGCACTCCCCCCCTCTCAGTCGGTCATCCCGGACGCAGCGCAGCGGAGATCCGGGATCCGGGAGCCGGGATCGGGGAGCCGGGGCGTGCGAGCGGAAAACCCTTTGCCTCCGAGGTCCCGGCGCAAGGCCGGGACAGCAAGGTGGCGGTCAGCGGCCGGAATTGATCTTGGCGAAGAACTGTTCCGCCTGCTGGCCGAGCTGGCCGGCCTGGTCTTTCAGCGCCGTCGACATGTCCTGAATGGTGCCGACAGCCCCCTCGACATTTTCGACCGACCCGCGCACAGCGGTAATCTCGTCGGTAAAGGCTTGGGTGCCCTGTGCAGCGATCTGGACGTTGGCCGAGATTTCTGCCGTTGCCGACGCCTGTTGCTCCACCGCGGAGGCAATGCCGGTCGCGATTTCGGACAGGGCACCGATTATCGAGGTGATGCCTTCAATATCCTGCACAGACTGTCTGGTCGCCTGTTGAATGCTGGCGACCTGTTCGGTGATTTCTTCCGTCGCCTTGGTGGTCTGGCTGGCGAGTTCCTTCACTTCGGCTGCGACAACCGCAAATCCGCGGCCCATTTCTCCGGCACGCGCCGCTTCGATGGTAGCGTTAAGTGCCAGCAGGTTGGTCTGTTCGGCAATTTCAGAGATCAGCCCGATCACCGATCCGACCTGATCCGCGAAGCCGGCAAGTTTCGTTACGGAGTCGTTTGTGCTGCGTGCACCTTCCACGGCCTTCAGCGCCATCTCGCGGGACTGGCCTGCCTGGCGACCGATCTCGGTGATGGAAGCGGACATTTCCTCCGTTGCCGTCGCGCTTGACTGGACACCGCTTGCGGTTTCGGCAGACGTATTGTCCATCTTGACCATCCGCTCTCCGATGGAGCCCGTCTCGCGGCGCAGACTGCCCGAAGACACTTCAAGTTGTTCGGAAGCCGCGCCAAGCGTGCCGACAGTACCGCCCAGAACGCCCTGAAATTCCTGGATGGCGGCCTTCAGTTCGGTCTCGCGTCCGACAGCGTCTGCCACCATTTTCTCGTGATAGGTGGAGATCGCGACATCCATGTCCAGCATGACCAGCTTCGTCATCACCTGCATGGCCCGAATGCGCTTGCCCGTCGACATGAAGCGCTTCTTCAGAACCGTCTCCGTGAGTTGCGTGAGGGCGAAGGAATAGCCACCGATGTACCAGCTGGGATCAAGGCCGATCCGCACATGTGTGAGGCCGATCTGCACAGCGCGCTCGTGGTAGGCTTCATCCGGGCCCGTTGCGAACAGCCCTTCCCAGTGGCTCATCTGTGCCTTCACCAGGCGCGACTGCTGGTTGCCGACAAGCGCCGCCAGATGCGGCACGGTTTTAACGTGTACGTAGAACCCGTCCAGAACGCTCGGCAAGGCTTCCTTGATTGCCGGCCACACGGACTGGGCCACAGCCCGATCCTCATCCGTGAAACGGAAAAACTTCAGCCGATCTTTCAAGGTGTTTGTCTGCATGAATGCCTCTTGGATCAGCCGATGGAGGTCCGGTTTACCGGGCCCGTGTGCTGATCGCTTTTCAGTTGCCGGACCTCCGAGCCTCTCAGTGAAGAGGCAGGAGATCCTGATTCAATAAAGCACGTGTCACCTGTTCCCTCGCGAACCCGTGCGGGCTGTTGAAAGGCACAACAAGGCGTTCCGCGCCATGCTCGATGCATCGGTACGCTGGCAATGTTCAGGTGATGAAAGGAGAAGACGCGGCGCCGTTGCCCGGCAATCCACGCTGGAATTCAATTTTCAGCAGCCCTGTTCGCGCCGTCCCGACGAAAAGGCAAACAGGACTGCCTGGCCCGGTCCCCTCCACCCGACTTCGGCAAGTCATGCTTGTGGAACCGCTCTAGCGGGTAGCCCCCTAAAGGCGCGTTAACGGGACAGCGCAGTCTTTAGCATTTGTGGATCGATGTTTCCGCCCGTCAAAACGATACCGACGGTCTTGCCCTTGAAAGGCAGCTTTCCGGCCAAAAGTGCTGCAAGTGCAACTGCTCCGCCGGGCTCAACGACGAGCTTCAGTTCGGTGAACGCAAAGGCGACGGCAGCCAGAGCTTCCTCGTCCGTGACAGTCACGCCTTCGCCCGCAACGCGGCTTAGAATTGAAAAGCCGATATCACCCGGCGATTCGGACAGGAGCGCATCGCAGACAGAGCCGGTCTTTACGGCATTGGAGAGCCTCTCACCGGCTTCAAGCGAGCGCTTGTAGTCGTCGAACAGTTCCGGTTCAGCAGTATGGAAGACCGTACCGGGCGACTTCTCTTCCAGCGCCAGGGCAATGCCGCTGGACAATCCGCCACCGCCGGTACAGGCGAGCACATCGTCCAGATGCAGGCCCAGCGCAGCTGCCTGGGCTGCCATCTCCAGTCCGACTGTGCCCTGCCCTGCGATGACACCGACATCATTGTAGGGGTGGACAAACGTCGCTCCTGACTTGGAGCACAGGTCGCCTGCAATCGCGTCACGGTCTTCGGTCTCACGATCGTAAGTGATGACGGTCGCCCCGTAACCGCGTGTGCGCTCCAGCTTGATCCTTGGAGCGTCGGACGGCATGACGATGGTTGCGGGCATACCGAGCAGCTGCGCGCTTGCAGCAACGCCCTGTGCGTGGTTTCCGGACGAACAGGCCACAACGCCCCTGGGTCGGTCTGCCAGCGGGATGAGGCTGAGGCGGTTGAAGGCACCGCGAAACTTGAACGAGCCGCTACGTTGCAGGTTTTCCGGTTTCACGACGACAGTTGCCCCGGTTACCTCATCCAGCAACGGATGCCTCAGAAGCGGTGTCACCAGCGCCTCGCTTCGGATCCTCTCCGCTGCGGCTTCAACATCCTCTATGGAAACGGTTTTACCAGCCAATTTCGAACCTGCTTCAGACACAGGCAGCGATTGCATATTCGTCATCGGAACTCGCTCTAAACGTCAAACAACTGCTCGGAGGCCTGCCGCAGAAGCGCACAAGGCAATGCTTTGGCCCCTTTCAGGGCCGGGTCTCGATGCAAGTGTTTTCACAGGAAAGCGGGCAGTTCCAGCGGGAACTTGTCTTGGTGTCAATTTCGTTTGC
Source organism: Labrenzia sp. THAF191a (assembly GCF_009363335.1). GTDB lineage: Bacteria > Pseudomonadota > Alphaproteobacteria > Rhizobiales > Stappiaceae > Roseibium > Roseibium algicola. Next base: position 3,459,212 of record NZ_CP045333.1, on the reverse strand, counting down.
CGCACTGCGCAGCGTCATCGCACATCAGGGCAGCCGTCTTATTCGGCGGCTTTTCCCTGCGTCGAACGGGCGTTGTGTATGTCCTGGGCTTCAATGCAATTGTCCAGGAACTGACGTGCGCTGGCCGCCCAGGTGTAGTTCATGGCAATCGTGCGGCAATGTTCGCGTGGGATATCCAGCGCGGCTTCAGCCGCTTCGCGCAGATCTTCCGACAAGACACCCGCCCCCGTATCGCTGATGACGTCGAGCGGGCCCATTACCGGGAAAGCGGCAACCGGCACGCCGCAGGCCAGGGCCTCAAGCATAACGTTGCCGAAGGTGTCGGTGAGTGAGGGAAACACGAAGACATCCGCGTCGGAATAATGCCTTGCGAGATCTTCGCCCACCTTGGAACCGGTAAAATGCACCCCCGGGTACTCCCGGCGCAGACTGTCGAGCTGCGGGCCACCACCGACCACCACTTTCGATCCCGGCAGGTCGAGATCCAGAAACGCCTTGATGTTCTTTTCGATTGCGACCCGGCCGACATACATGAACACCGGACGCGGCAGGTCGGCTGGCAGAACGGAGCCCTCGTAAGGCTTGAACTGCTGCTCATCCACGCCGCGCGACCAGCGCATCAGATTGGTAAAACCACGGTCACGCAGATCCTGCTCCAGCGACCGTGTTGCGACCATGCAGCCGCAGCCGGAATTGTGAAACCGGCGCAGCCAGCTGTAGGACCAAGTCAGCGGAACCGGCAGCCGGGCTGAAACATATTCTGGAAACCGGGTGTGGTAACTCGTGGTGAACGGACGCCCAGCCTTCTTGGCGACGCTTGCCGCCAGAAGCCCGAGCGGGCCTTCCGTTGCAATGTGCAGATGCTCGCAGCCGTAATCCTCGATCTTCCGGCGCACGATGCCGCGATGGGTCAACGACAGGCGAATTTCCGGATAGGTCGGACACGGCAGCGTCGTGAATTCCTGAGGGGTCAGGAATTCCACCCGCACACCGATCTTCTCGAGTTCTTCGGCCGTGCGCTCAAGCGAGCGAACCACACCGTTTATCTGGGGATGCCAGGCATCCGTCACAATCAGAATGGAACTCATGCGGCGACCGGTGCTTCCTTGGCGTTCGCCGGCACGGCCTCCTCCTGGGTACGGTCCACCCATCGGATCACCTCAAATGTTCCATCGTGGTGCTCGGCAACCGCAGTGCAGCTTTCCACCCAGTCACCCGTGTTGATGTAGTGAATGCCGTTCATATCACGGTCCGCGGCGTGGTGAATATGACCACAAATGACGCCATCGACGCCCTGCCGGCGCGCCTCGTCGGACAGGGCTTCTTCGAAACGTCCGATAAAGCTGACCGCGTTCTTGACCTTCAACTTGGCCCAGGCGGACAGTGACCAGTAGGTCAGGCCGAGTCGGCGCCGGACCACATTGAGCCAGGTGTTGACGCCGAGCGCGGTCACATAGGCCTTGTCGCCAAAGAAGGCCAGCCACTTGGCATGGCGGATCACCACGTCGAACTGGTCACCATGAATGACCAGGTAGCGTTTGCCGTTGGCAGCTTCGTGAATGATGCTGTCGGTCACTTCGACGCCGCCGAAATGCGTACCGAGGAAGCTGCGCAGAAACTCGTCGTGATTTCCCGGAATATAGATGACCCGGGCTCCCTTGCGCCCCTTGCGCAGGATCTTCTGCACCACGTCGTTGTGAAGCTGTGGCCAGTACCAGGACCGCCGCAGACGCCAGCCATCGGCAATGTCGCCGACCAGATAGATGGTCTCGGCTTCATTGTCCTTCAGAAAGTCCAGCAGCATCTCCGCCTGACAACCGCGCGTGCCAAGATGGACGTCGGAAATAAACAAGGCCCGGTAATGCCGCGATGCCTCAGCGGTAGACATAGCACTTCTCCAAATTCCCTTTGGAGCGCTATAGACGCGATTCAAGTATCACTATTATGACAAACGGCGTGACTTCCCCGGGCCTGTTTGTTTTCCAGCTTAATGATTAACACCGGCACGGATCGGGTATTGGCCTCCCTCACTTCATTCCGTTGCTTCACGAACATCTTGCCGGATGCTGACCGGCTCCATATGTCCCTGACGGCATTTGACAGCATCGGGTTTTGCCAGCCACAAAGCATGTCCAACCTGCATCAAGGAGAACGTTCATGGACCTCGGCCTCAAGGGCAAAAAGGCAATCATCTGTGCGTCAAGCCGCGGCCTCGGCAAGGGCTGCGCCGAAGCGCTGGCGGAAGCAGGCTGCGACATCGTCCTGAACGGACGTAACGAAACGGTTCTGGAAGAAACCCGCACCCTGCTGCAGAACCGCTTCGGCGTGAGCGTTGCCGCCATCGCAGCGGATGTTTCCACACGGGAGGGACAAGAAGCGCTTCTGGCGGCCTGCCCGGATCCGGACATTCTGGTCAACAACAATGGTGGCCCGCCCCGGCGCGACTATTCCGAGCTGGACCGTGCGGCGCTGATGGAAGGTGTGGTGCAGAATTTCGTCACCCCCATCGAGCTGATCCAGGCGGTTGTTCCCGGCATGAAGGAGCGCGGTTTCGGCCGCATCGTCAACATCACTTCGCTTTCGGTAAAGATGCCGATCGAAGGGCTCGATCTGTCCAGCGGTGCTCGGGCGGGGCTCACGGCATTCCTGGCCGGCGTCTGCCGCCAGCTTGCCCCCCACGGCGTGACGGTCAACAACTTGCTGCCCGGCAAGATGGACACCGATCGTCTGAAAGGCGGCTTCGAGCGCGTCGCGCAGCAGTCAGGTAAAAGCATCGAGGATGTCCGGGCGGCACAGGCGGCGGAAATTCCGGCAAGACGTTTCGGTTCAGCCGAGGAATTCGGTCAGACCTGCGCTTTCCTGTGCTCCCGCCACGCCGGCTACATCACCGGCCAGAACATCCTGATGGATGGCGGGCTCTATCCGGCGGCGTTTTGAGCCGCCTGTGGCATGAAGAAAGGCCGGAGCATATGCCCCGGCCTTTCCTGAACGGCTGATCTTTCTGATCAGAACTTGTAGCGCAGCGCGGCGGAAATGATGTTGACGCTGCTGTCGACATCCCCCGAATAGGTACCGAATACCGCGTTGTAGTCCTGGTGACTGGAATCGATGTTGATATCGGTCGATTCCGGAATGATGTGCGTGTAACCGACATCGAACGCCAGGTGCTCGTTGAAGGTGTAGCTGGCACCGGCAGACAGCCACCAGCGGTTATTGTCCGGCAGACGCGTGGAGCGGATGTCTTCGTCGATCGGCGAGATTTCGTAGCCGACACCACCGCGGAAGGTAAGCTTCTCGTTGAAGTCGTATTCACCGCCAAGGGAGAAGAACCAGCCGTCGTCATAGTTGAAATGCAGGACGGTGGCCTCTGCGCCGGTCGCATCGTTGATCGCACGGGGTGACTTCAGCCGGCTCCAGTTGGTCCATTCCACCGTTCCAAGAACGCGGATCTTGTCGGTCACCTTCTGTTTTGCGGAAAGGTTGATCATGTCCGGCGTAACGACACCCAGGCCGATCGCCGTCGTGACACCACCGGCGAACAGGTCGCCGTCGAGATCGTGACCGACACCGGAGCGATACCCGAGACCGATTTCCGTCCCCTCGAACGGTCGCACCGTCAGACCAGCCGTCACACCGAAACCGATGTCATCACCAGAGATCTGGTTCGAACGGGGGAAGCCCGCTCCGGAAGTGGCGTCGGCGGATTTCAGCGACACGTCCAGATATTGCGCCTGAACACCGATCGCGATCGCGAACATGTCGTTGATCTGAAGCGCAACCGTCGGATTGACGTTCAACGAGAACACGGAAGACGAACGGGAATAGAACTGGGCCGCCCAGTTCTGCTCCGGTTTTGTCGACAGGCCGAAGGGTGCGTTGATACCGACACCGAAGATCAGCTTTTCATTCAGCCGGTAAGCTGCATAGGAAGCGGGAATGAATGCGTCGGAAGCAATGTCGCCACTGCCGATCGAAGACGTACCGAGGAACCCGCCGGACAGCGTGCCGTTGATATCCGAACTTGGAAAGAGCCCCGTATTGTGCGCTTCGATGGTGAGGCCCTGCTGAGCGCCGATAAGCGACGCCGGGTTCCAGTACATCGAAGAGATCGAACCGCCGGACGTACCATACCCGGCAAAAGACATACCCTGAAAGTACGAGCTCTGTTCTCTAAGTGCAAAAGCACCTGCAAATGCAGAGCTTGCAACCATTGATAGAGCTACAGCTGTAGAAGCAAGTAGAACTGATTTCTTGTTTACCCACGGCATTGAGTTTCCTCCCATCCCCTAGCCACCGGATGCTTGATGACAACCTGAGACAGGGTTTTAGGAGAATGCCGTCCGTTTCAACTGAATATTTACGTCAGTTATGCGGTCGTTTTTTCATGCTGCAATGCGAAATGCGCGGCTTTTCTGGTAGGTATTGCTGCGTAGACATTCAAAACACTTCAAAAACGACAGGTTCAGAGTCTGTTCGTCATCACACCGACACACTTTCAGACATTTGCCTAAAAAAAAGGCACTCGAAATGTCAGTTTCCGATAACGTAATTTAACAGTGAATCGTTGCGGCTTTGCCACAGGTTTCGTGACGGAATGTGGATCTTTTGTAGGACAAGTCCCTTGATATTACTTGGTAAAAACGCCAATCACCTTTCCTAACGGAAACCGTGTCGGCACACCATTGCACGGTAGCCTTTCCATTCGAAATTGAATTTTTGTCAGGATGTTTGTCAGCAGGCGACGCGCTACCGCCAGGTCAATTACCGCTCTTCCGGCAAGGCAGGTTGCAAGCTGCGAACCGGTGGGTTGCACCGGCTCGCAGAAAGAGACGGTCCAGGGCCGCACTCCATTCCTTGCTTACAGCCTCAAGCGGCAAGCCTAGCTGTCGCGAGCTTCGAGGAAGCGGCGCATGGCAACGTCACTCCAGGGGGCAAGGCGCGCCCGCGCAGCCATATGACTGTCGTAGATCCTCTGGCTAAGCGCATCCTTGCTCGCGAACTCGGACAGCACGACTGCCGAAGTCTCCCGCAACGCATCCAGAACGTCGTCCGGATAAGGACGGACGGTAACGCCGTCCTCTTCCTGCAGGAGCTTCAGTGCGCCTGCATTCTCCCAATCGCTTTCTGCTAGCGAGCGGCCGTTTTCTGCCTTGCAGGCCTCCAGAACAATGGCGCCAAGGTCTTCCGGCAGGCCTTCCAGCGCCACCATGTTGAAAAGCGCTTCACCGGTGCCGTTGGGTTCATGGAACCCCGGCGTGTAGTAGGACTTTGCTGCCTTCTGGAACCCCATTGCCCTGTCCGACCAGGGACCCAGGAATTCGGTGGCGTCCAGCACGCCGCTGTCCAACGCCTGGAACAACTCTGCAGGCGGCAGGCTGACAGGCGTCGCCCCAAGCCGGTGCATCACTTCGCCGCCAAGGCCCGGCATGCGGATCTTCAGCCCCTTGAGATCGTCAAGAGTGTTGATTTCGCGCTTGAACCAGCCCCCCATCTGAACGCCGGTGTTACCGGCCATAACGGGCCTTAGTCCGAACGGGGCATAAAGCTCATCCCAGAGCGCCTGACCGCCCCCCTGCTCAATCCAGGTGATATGCTCATGCGGCAGCAAACCAAAAGGGATCGCCGTGAAATAGACAGAAGCAGGGATCTTTCCCTGCCAGAAAAACGAGGCTGTATGCGCCATCTGCGCCGTCCCCGCTGAAACGGCCTCGAACACGCCCAGAGCCGGCACCAGTTCCCCGGCAGCATAAAGCCGAACGCGCAGGCGGCCGCCGGACATCAGCTCGATCCTGTCGGCAATGCGCTGTGCCGTGACCCCGGGCCCCGGCAGGTTCTTTGGCCAGGACGTGACCATCTTCCATTCCAGCGTCGCCTGCTCCTGCGCCACCGCCGGGGCGGCCAATGCGCTTGCACCGGCGGCGGCGGAAGCCCCCAGAAGTCCGCGACGGCTGATCCGTCCGGTTTCGGTCTTTGGCTGATCGGTCATCTCACTTGCTCCAGAACGCGTGGAAATGATGGACTGGCCCGTGACCACTGCCGATGTGAAGCGTGTCGGCAGCGGCGATGGCGGCCTGAATATAGGACTTGGCGGACCTGACGGCTGCTTCCATGTCCTGCCCCTTGGCAAGACCCGAGGCAATCGCGGATGACAGGGTGCAACCGGTGCCATGCGTGTTGTCGGTCTTGATCCGCTCTGACCTGAGCCAGACCGCATTGCCGTTTCGATCCAGAAGCAGGTCGGCGCTCTTCGCACCAGACCCGTGCCCGCCCTTGAGCAGAACCGCATTGGCTCCAAGACCGAGCAGACGTTCTGCCTGCGCCTGCATTTGCGGTTCGTCCGCGGCAACGTTGCCTTGCAACATGCGGGCAGCTTCATGCAGGTTCGGGGTAACAATATCGGCCAGCGGCAGCAGCAAGGCAATCAGCGTGTCGACCGCACTGTCCGCAAGCAACGGGTCACCGGAGGCAGCCACCATCACCGGGTCAAGCACGACCGGACCTGTCTCATGTGCCCGAAGCCCTTCAGCTACCACCTCGATCGTATCGACACGCGACAGCATGCCGATCTTGGTCGCCTTGACGGCAAGGTCCGAATAGACGGCTGTCATCTGGGCCCGCACGAACTCTGGCGGCACATCATGAATGGCGCTGACGCCAAGCGTGTTCTGCGCCGTCAGGGCTGCAATAACACTGGCACCAAAGACGCCATTTGCGGAAAAGGTCTTGAGATCAGCCTGAATGCCGGCTCCGCCGCCGGAATCCGATCCTGCAATGGTTACCGCAATTGCGGTCATGGGAACCTCCTGGGAGTAGATGCCGAAAAGCCTGCGTCAGCCGGTCTTCAAACGGGCTTCAATGTCGCGGTCAGTCAGGCAATAGAGTGCGTCGAGCAACTCCGGCACCAGACTGCCTGGCCCGCCTGACCGGCTGGCCGCGATTTCGCCGGCAATGTTGAAGACGGACAATCCGCAAGCAGCTGCAAGCGCCCTGTCCTTTTCGATGCTCAGGAACGCTGCCAGAACGGCACCGCCGGCACAGCCGGTGGCCGTCACGCGTGACATCAGCGGATCGCCGTTGCGCAGCAGGAAATCCTCGCCGCGGCTCTCGACCCTGTCTTCCGGGCCGGTGACGGCAAAAACCGTACCGGCCTCGATCAAGGCATCAGCATCCGCCCGCTCCGGCAAGAGAGCGGTGAGTTCTTCCGGATTGAGCCGCACCAGATCCGGCTTCAGGCCCAGCAATTCGCGCGCATAGGCGCAGCGTACGGGTGACCGGTTGACGAAGACCGGATCGACACAAACCGGACGTCCGGCAGTCCTGGCAGCTTCGATCGCTAGCGGAATGGCTGCACGGCGTTCCTCGTCAAGGGTGCCGAGGTTCACCAGCAGTGCATCAGCCCCACCGGCAAAGGCGGCAACTTCCTCCCGCGCGATGGTCATGGAAGGAACCGCCCCGAGCGCAAGCAGCACATTGGCGGTGAAACTCTGGGCGACCGCGTTTGTTATGGCGTGAACGCGCGGCGTTTTCTGCCGCACCCTTTCCAGAAGGGTGAAGACTTGTTCGGCGCTCAGGGCTTGCGTGGAAGCAGCAACGGAAAGGCTCATGACGGCTCTCCTGCGACAGAAAGCCCGTTGCCGGTATTCCGGAAAGGACGTGTTGAAGGGAGTGGTGTGTGCATCATGATCTCAAATCCCTCCGCCGGTATCAGCCGGATCAGGTTCAATGAACCTACATAGCAAAGGGCAAGGGATTTTATTCATAAGTTTCAGCAACTTATTCAACCAACGACAAGGATGGTGTCAACACACAGTGTCAACATCTGGTGCAAACAGTTTCTTCCTTTTGGAGCCTTTCGTAGTTGATTTGTTGACCATAGGAAACCCGTCTTCCAAAGATCAACTGCCTTACGAATACGCCAAGAACAAAATCAAAGACTGCGACACGCATTGCAACATCGGACTTTTCTGCATTCCGATCCCATCACGGTTGAGGTATTTGCTAGTCATGCCCGATAAGCTTATTTGGCATCGAGCGGACTTCCAAAGACACCAGACAAGAACTCCAGCGTCGCCGCATCCCTAAGTTTGCAGGCAATGTTCTGGTTAGCAAAGACGCCACGGAATGTCTTCGCTTGGGCCAAAGGGAATGTTTTAATCCAGTTCACCCCGACCGCATACTCGGCGAGTTCCTCGTTGTCCCTGTCGCGGGCAAGACCCGGCTGCACCAGTTCGACGGACAGAAGATTACCAGCGATTGTTTCGAAATCCCGCGCCATGACAGAGGGTGACGCTACCTCACCATATCCCACATAGCCTTGCCCTTTCTGGTAGGCGAAGATCTTGTCCCCGGCAGATAGCTGGTTGAGTTTCCCGGAATAGAACCGCCCGCCACCAGAGGAAATGAAGCCATAGCGGCGCATGTCCTCCCATGAGCGGCGCTCACCATCGCCGACGTTGACATACCAGTACCCTGTCCACGGTGCTTTAACCTTTGCAGCTGAACGCTCCTCGACCTCTTCCGGATCGAGATGCCAATCGGTCGCGAGAAGTTGCCGATCACCGTCTTGAAAGACACGAAACAGCGCCGTGTTTATCCCGACGTCGTGACGATCATAGAGGTACTCAACTATTCGTGTTGTAGTGGGATCGAGTTCGCTCGCGATGATAACAAGCTGATGATCGCCATTAAGTGTCTCCGGCAAGCTCCGGTCAAAACGGTCTTGAAACGCGGCCGGTAACGGTTTTGCCAAATAGGCGTTGGCAATATCATGCACATCGCGGGTATTTAGCATCACGGCCCAGCTCGCATAATCCAGAACCTGAGCAACGATTTCCCTAGGAGTCTTATCCCGCTTCAACTCGAGGATAACTAGGTCACCAGAAACGTCCAGACCAAGAAGATCCAGTCTGCCACGGTTTTCTATTCCGACTTGGCGGCCAATGATCAGAAGATCCAGACCAAGAATCTCAGGGTTCTCGGCAACCCAAGTCTCAATCTGCCCTTCTGTGGCGAGCGATGCCCTCGAGACAGGCTTCAATTTACCTGCAGCGACTTCAAACAGGTTCGTCACAGCCCACCTCCCAAACCCTCTGGCACTGCCGCGCTCGATTTTCTTGAAGGCAGCGACAATCCAACTACGTTCACCGACCTTTGCGGCCTCTGGAGTTTAGCGGACCTCCAGCTTCGTCTAACAACTTCTCAAAATAGCTGTGGCCGTTCTCCCTCGAACGGCGCTCCTTGCCATGGACATGCGCTTCTATGCTCTGATCTAAACCATCCTGACGCTTTGAAAGACGAGCACGTGCCATATTGTCCGTTGAGAAATACTCTGCAGCGACCAAGAGCGCATCATGGACAATCTCTTGCTGCTCGCGCTCGTAAGCCATCGATCGCTCTGTTCCAAACGACCGCTCGTATAGCGATTTGGTCGCTTCATCGACGACTTTTGCGACGGGGACTTTTGTCTCTTTTGCATGTTCCACGAAACTGACAAGAGCCTGGGTAGCGTCATAGGAGTTCTCGCCACGCGTAACGGCTCTGAACGTTGCAATGAAAAGCTGCTCGAAACGGGACTTGGCGATCTGGAGCTCCCACTCAGCTTGTTCCTCAGCACTTTCAGCAACAGTGAAATCCGACACGATGAGCTCCCTAATCAATTCTCGCTGGCAATATCCTAAAAACATAACTACGAGAAGAAATGCCCAGTTGTCCATATGGACGTGGCACCCCCTTCCCCTCTTGCTTCCCCACGGCTAACGTCACCCCAAATTCAGACAACCACCGGGAATCATATGTCCGCCGAAAGAGTATCTCAGGATCAGATCAACAAGGCTGCATGGGCAGCGTGTGACACCTTTCGGGGGGTGGTCGATCCGTCGATCTACAAGGACTATGTCCTGACCATGCTCTTCCTGAAGTACATCTCGGATGTCTGGAAGGACCACTATGAGAGCTACAGGCGGGAACACGGCGACCACCCGGAGCTGATCGCGGCGATGATGAAGGACGAGCAGTTCGTGCTTCCCGAGGGGGCCAGTTTCGATGCCCTTCATGCCCAGCGCCACAAGGCCGGGAACGGGGAGCGGATCGACAGGGCGCTCCACGCCATCGAAGAAGCCAACGGGGCGAAGCTGAGGGATGTCTTTCAGGACATTTCATTCAACGCCAACAAGCTGGGCGACGAAGAACAGAAGAACGACATCCTGCGCCACCTGATGGAGGACTACGCCAAGCCGACCCTGGACATGAGGCCTTCAAGGGTGGGCACTCTGGACATCATCGGTGGGGCCTACGAGTTCCTGATCTCCCGTTTTGCCGCAACAGCTGGCAAGAAGGCCGGAGAGTTCTACACCCCTGCCGAGGTTTCCATGCTAATGGCCCGTCTGGTGGAGCCCCAGGAAGGCGACGAGATCTGCGATCCGACCTGCGGCTCCGGTTCCCTGCTCCTGAAGTGTGCTCGTCAGATCAAGTCGACCAACGGCAAGGCGCCCTATGCCCTCTTCGGTCAGGAGGCCATCGGGTCCACCTGGGCGCTCGCCAAGATGAACATGTTCCTGCATGGCGAGACCAATCACCAGATCGAATGGGGCGACACGATCTCCAACCCGAAGCTGCGCACCCGTGACGATCAACTGAGGCTCTTCGACGTGGTCGTCGCCAATCCTCCCTTCAGCCTCGACAAGTGGGGCTACGACAAGGCGTCGAACGATCCCTTCGGCCGGTTCAACCGTGGCCTGCCGCCCAAGACCAAGGGGGACTATGCCTTCATCTCCCACATGGTGGAAACGCTGAAGGCTAAGAGCGGACGCATGGCTGTCGTCGTGCCCCACGGAGTGCTCTTCCGGGGCTCTTCCGAGGGCAAGATCCGTCAGCAACTCGTTGAGGAGAACCTGCTGGATACCGTGATCGGCCTACCCGAGAAACTGTTCTTTGGCACCGGCATCCCCGCTGCGATCCTCATCCTCAGGAAGAAGAAGGCCGATGACAAGGTGCTCTTCATCGATGCCTCGCGGGAGTACATCGAGGGCACCAACCAGAACCGGCTGGGGGACGAGCAGCTCGACAGGATCTTCGCTACCTTCGATGACCGGGAGAATGTCTACAAGTACGCTTATCTCGCAAACCTTGAGGAGATCCGGGAGAACGACTTCAACCTCAACATCCCGCGATACGTCGATACCTTCGAGGAGGAGGAAGAGATCGACCTCATGGCTGTTCGTCAGGAGCGAGAAGTACTGAAGGCAGAGATGGTGGATTTAGAGGCCAAAATGGACGGATTCCTGATGGAGCTTGGATATTCGCGATGAACGAACCAAAAGAGCTCCCTGACGATTGGAGCCTAACAACTCTGCAAGAAGTTACAGACCCCGACGCCCCAATCAGATACGGAGTGGTACAAATTGGTCCGAATACACCCGGTGGCGTTCCTATTGTTCCCATCAAACATATCAACCGCATTGCGAATGCCTCTCTGCACCGCGCAGCACCGGAAATTGAAAAGAAGTACACTGGGAGTCGAATACAAGGCGGCGATGTACTCATTTCAGTAAAAGGCACTATCGGAAATGTAGGTGTCGTCCCCGATGGATTTGAAGGCAACATCGCTCGTGAAATTGCCCGCATACGACCTAACGATAAAATTGACCGACACTACTTGGCTTTCCAACTACAAGCACCTGATACGCAGCGCAGCGTGAAAGCCTCCACAGTCGGTTCCACAAGGCTTGAGTTTTCTATTGCCACTGCAAGAGCATTTCAAATTCCACTTCCTCCTCTCCCCGAACAGAAGAAGATCGCAGAGATCCTATCGACGTGGGACGAGGCCATCGAGACGACTGCGAAGTTGCTTGCCAACGCCGAAGCCCAAAAGAAAGCGCTCATGCAGCAGCTGCTGACCGGCAACTGGCGACTGAAGGGGTTCGAGGGGGAGTGGGCTATGTCGAAACTTGGTGACAGAATAACCATACGTCGGGGAGCTTCACCCCGGCCCATCACGGATGCTCGATGGTTCTCTGATCAGGGACGCGGTTGGGTTCGAATTAGTGACGTTACTTCGTCCGAGACAGAACGGCTCACAAGAACCGAACAATATCTTTCGAAAGAAGGGGCTGCCCGAAGCGTTTCTGTTGAACCAGGTGAACTGATCATGTCTATTTGCGCGACGATAGGGGTGCCAAAAATAGTTGGAATACCTGTGTGTATTCATGATGGTTTTGTTGTGTTTCGCAATCTTTCGGATCGAATCGATACCCTATTTCTGTATTATTTTCTTCAGCTCATCGCTCCAAGGCTGGCAAGTGGCGGACAACCCGGCACGCAAAAAAACCTAAACACATCAATAGTTGGAAATATTCTAGTACCCAAAATTGAGATGAAAGAGCAGAAGGCCATCGCCAAAATTCTTCAATTTTCCGATTGGGATCTGCATTGTAGAAAAAAACAACTTGCAAAGCTGAAGGAAGAAAAACGAGCTCTCATGCAGCAGCTGCTTACAGGAAAGAGACGGGTCGCTTTCTGACGATCCCTAGGGTCGTTCAACAAAGCAGATACTACAGTTGTATGTTCCTTCAAAACTAAACTTGCAAGCGTACACGCATCCGTTCGATAGTAAGTCATTGATTTGATGGCTCCTGCAGCACTTCCAGTGACTTGAGATGAACCAGCACAACCGACCGAACTCCAGCGAAGAAACCCAGGCCAAGATCCCGGCGCTGGCGCTGTTGATGAAACTCGGCTGGACCTACGTTTCTCCTGAAGTCTGCCTTCAGCGGCGCGGTGGTGAACGCTCGGCGCTGCTCGAGGATGCCCTCAGGAGCTGGCTGGAGACCTATCGCTACACCTACAGGGGAACAAGCCATGGTCTCTCCTCGGGGTCCATTCAGCAGGTCCTGAAGGCTGTCTCCAACACCGGTCTGAACGAAGGCCTCAAAGCTGCCAACGAGAAGCTCTACAAGCTGCTGGTCTATGGTGTCACGGTCACCGAGCACATGCCGGACGGTCAACGCCAGTCCTTCACCATCCCGCTGCTCGACTTCGACACCCCATCCGCCAACCGGCTGGAAGTGACCGAGGAACTGAGTGTCGAACGGGACGGAGCCCAGGGCACTTACAGGCCCGACATCGTGCTCTACGTCAACGGTCTGCCGCTCGTGGTGATCGAAGCCAAGCGGCCTGTCAGCAGCAAGACCGGGAAACCCACGGTCGACGAAGGCATCTCCCAGCACCTTCGCAATCAGAAGACCGGCGGCATCCCTCTGCTCTATGCCTATGCCCAGCTACTGGTCTCCATCTCCGGCGAGACCGGGCGCTATGCCACCACGGAAACACCGAAGAAATTCTGGGCAGCATGGCGGGAGGAAGAGATCCCGGAGAAGGACGTAGCCGGTATCCTCAATGCGCCTCTCTCACCTGCAGCCAAGAACACGCTCTTCGCCCAGCGCCCCAAGTACATCCGGGACTACTTCGAGCAGCTCTGGTCGCGGGCGATCCTGGCAACGGAACAGGACACGCTGATCAACAGTCTGCTGCGGCCTGACAGGCTGCTGGAGTTCATCCGCTACTTCCTTCTCTTCGACCAGAAGGTCGGCAAGATCGCGGCCCGCTACCAGCAGGTCTTCGGCGTCAAGTCGATGCTAACCCAGGTGGAACGGCGTAACAAGACAGGTGGCCGGGAAGGCGGTGTCATCTGGCACACGACAGGCTCCGGCAAGTCCTACACCATGGTCTTCCTGCTGAAGGCCCTGCTGCTCCGTTCCGAGCTTGCCAACTGCCGCACCATCGTCATCACCGACAGGACGGACCTTGAGCGGCAGCTCGCCAACACCTTCATGTCGGGTGGAGCCTTCGGGTCGGCCATGGCCACCAAGAAGGAAGGCGCTAAGGCCAAGGCACAGTCCGGACGTGACCTCGCCAAGAGGATTGGCTCCGGTACAGAACGGATCATGTTCACGCTGCTGCAGAAGTTCACCTCAGCAGCGTCCTATCCGGAGTGCCACAACGACTCCTCCGACCTGATCGTGCTGGTGGACGAGGGCCACAGAAGCCATGGCGGGGAAAGCCATGAGCGCATGCGCAAGGCCTTGCCCAATGCCGCCTTCATCGCCTTCACCGGTACGCCGCTCCTGAAGGACGACAAGACCCAGAACAAGTTCGGCCCGATCCTCCATGCCTACACTATGCAAAGAGCGGTCGAGGACAAGACGGTGACGCCACTGCTCTATGAGGAGCGGCAGCCAGAGCTGGAGATCAATGATCGGGCTGTCGATGCGTGGTTTGAGGCGCGGACCGCCAACCTCAGCGACGACCAGCGGGCGGACCTCAAGAAGAAGTTTTCCACCAAGGGAACGATCTACGGGGCCGACCAGCGCATCACCTGCATTGCCCTCGACATCGCCGAAGATTTCTCGCGCAATTGGAAGGACCTTGGCCTCAAGGCGCAACTCGCCACGGACAGCAAACTCTCGGCGATCCGCTACAAGACGGCCCTCGATGCGCTGGGTCTTGTCGAAAGTGCCGTGATCATCTCACCGCCCGACACGCGGGAGGGCCATGAGGACACCAGCGCAGCCAACTCGCCGGAAGTGCAGAAGTGGTGGGCCGAGACGGTCGCCAAACATCCTGCAGGCGCCGAGGGCTACGAGAAGGGCGTCCTGAGGGACTTCGGCACCGATGGTGGGCCGCACATCCTCATTGTTGTCGACAAGCTGCTGACGGGCTTTGACGAGCCGCGTAACACGGTCCTCTTTATCGACAAGTACCTGAGGGAACACAATCTGCTGCAGGCCATCGCCCGGGTGAACCGCCTGCACGAGGACAAGAAATACGGCTACCTGATCGACTATCGCGGCATCCTGAAGGAGTTGGACACCTCCTTGACCGCCTATCAGGACCTCGCCGAGCGCACCCAGGGCGGCTACGAGATCGACGATCTTGTCGGCCTCTACGAGAACGTCTCCAGCGAGTACAAACGCCTGCCCGTGCTCCATCGCAATCTCTGGGCGATCTTCAAGGATGTGAAGAACAGGCAGGACATGGAGCAGTTCCGCCGTGTCCTCGTTCCCAAGGTCGAGATCGACGAGGCGGGAGAGAGCTTCGACAGGCATCAGAAGGTCCGTGACGAGTTCTACGCGGCCTTGTCGGAGTTCGGCATGTGCCTGAAGCTTGCCCTCTCCACCCGCAGTTTCTTCGAGGACAGCGCCGTCGGCGAGAAGAAGATCGCGACCTACAAGAGCGACCTCAGGTGGTTCTCCGAGCTGCGCATCTGGGCCAAGCAGGCAAGCCAGGAGACAGTCGACTTCTCGGCCTATGAGAAGCAGATCCGCGACCTGATCGACAAGCAGGTGATCGGCATCGGCGTCAAAGGCAGCGAAGGTGTCATCGACATCACAGGGTTCGCTGAAGACGGGCAGGCAAGCTACTCGCTCGACGACCCGAAAAGCTGGAGTGACGAGAAGACACGGACAGAAGCCGATCTCATCAAGTCGCGCCTGACCCGGACGATAGAACAGGACCTGGCTGAAGATCCCTATGCCCAGGCAGCCTTCTCCGAGCTGCTCAAGAAGGCCATTCGGGAAGCAGCGGATCTTTTCGACCATCCGCACAAGCATTATGTCCTGCTGAAGGATCTGGAGGCGCAGGTCAAAAAGGGTCGGGCTCCGGGTATTCCCGACAGGATCGCCGACAACCGCCACCACAGAGCATACTTTGGGGCTCTCCTGCAGGCTCTTCCCGAGGGGACTGTTAGGGAGAAGGGTGAAGACCATCTGATCGACGAAGCCATCCACATCGACGGTGTCGTCCAGTCCGCGATTGCCGCCCACTCCCTTGACCCGGAGAATGCCATGAAGGAGATACGGCAAAAGCTGCTGCCGCGCTACTTCAGTGCCTATGGCGGCGGTATGGAGCTGGCAGAAGGAATACTCTCGCGTGTCCTCGAAATCGTCAGACGCGGCGCTGGGCGGGAAGACAGCTGACGTGAGCGACTGGGTACTTGCCTACGGGGACGAACGCATTCCCTATACTGTGCGGTCGAAGGCCGGGCGCTCGGGCAAGGTTGCCATCCATGTCGAACAGGACGGATCTGTCGTCGTTGATGCCCCTGAGGGAACGGAAGCCCAGCGCATCAAGGAAGCTGTCGGCAAGCGGGCTGGTTGGATCTACCGGAACGTTCAGGAAGCCCGTGAGCGCTTCACCCATGTCCTCCCCCGGTCCTATGTCAGCGGCGAGCAGGTGCACTATCTCGGTCGGCGGCATGTCCTGAAGGTCATCCCTGTCGCCAGGCCTGAGAGGTCCGTCAGGCTCTACCGTGGCACTATGGAGGTCAGGACCGAGAACACGGACCCACAGGCCATCAGAGGGCGTCTGAGAGGCTGGTACAAGGTCAGGGCCCAGGCTTACCTCAAGACTCGCCTCAGCGCTGTCTCAGAGGCCCTACCGTGGATCGACAGTGTGCCCCCGTTCCATCTGATCGAGACCGACAAGCGATGGGGCAGCTGTTCCACCGATGGCACCGTGCGCCTCAACCCCTTCCTCATCAAGGCCCCGCGTGAATGCATTGACTATGTCGTCCTGCACGAGCTGGTCCACCATGCCGAACACAACCACAGCCCCCGCTTCTATACCCTCCTGGACCGCCACATGCCCCGCTGGCAAGAATACAAGCGGCGGCTGGACGGGATGGCCGAGGTGTTGCTGAACGAGTGAAGCATCAACGACCATGAGCTTGAAGGTCAGCCCCTTGAGTCAGGCTCTCAGCGACACAGTTGAGAAGCTCCAAGAGCCTGACATTTGGGAGTACGAGACTTAGCCCAAGGCGTACACCGCCTGTGGGATTACGCTCGTGTCGTAAGAGCCCAGCGCCGGAGGCTCATCGATCTCCCCACCCTGCTCGATAATGATATCGTAGAGCTGCTGGAAGATGGTCGTGCCTTCGATAGCTTCCTGCATGGCCTCGAGGTACAACTCCTTCGCCCTGGCTGCATCACGAGCATGGATGCCGATGTCGTCATGGACAGTCAGCACATTCCTGATGCCCTTCGCTTTCAGCTTCTTCAGGAAGATGCGCAAGACCAGCGCATCGATGCCTTGAACCACATGGGGCGGCAAAGCAGAGCCCATCTTACTGACCTTGAACTTCTCCTCTTTGCCTGTGGCCAGAGTGAATTGGCGACGAGAAAAGTACGTGGTGGTGATCCGCACCGTCTCCTGTTCGCGTTCACTGTGAACCCACTTGAAGCCGTCCGGGTGGGACAACACGGGTTCGATCTCAAGCTTCCCCAGCTGACGACCGGCTCGGACCAGCCACGCACGAGCGGCGACCGCTTCGGGCATGAAGACCGCGACCGACCGTTCCAGAGCATGGGTGATCGTGACAGCAAGATCGCTGATACGCTCGCTTGGGACATCGTGATGACCCTTGAGCGTCACCATGATGTTCTCGACGTGAGACCGGTGAGTGCCACCGTAGATCCACGGCACGAGGACTTCCTTGGCTTGCTTGCGGTTAATCTGAAGTGCAGGCTTCTCGATTATCCATTGGCGAGACCAATTGGCATACTCGCCTTCGTGTGTTGGCCCGGCCTTGATCAGCGACATCGCATGACTTGCCACCTGAGAATAGAAGTCGTTTGGATGCTCACTCGGTGTCATGTTGACCAATTCGCAGCCGGATTTTGAGCGAACCAGGGCATTGAAAATCTGGTATCCGCTGGATGTTGCGTCCTGATGCACCAAGATGTGGCTAAGACCTCCATTCTGTGTGCGCTCGAAATCCAGACACCATGCGAGAAACCGCCATTCATGCTTGGCATCGGCATCATGCCACCAAGTGAAGTCCATCGGGTCTTCCGCCGTGCGCAGGATGTTCTCGACGTTGGCATCTACCCAGGCCACTCGTTCGTCGAATGGCAACTTGTCGTGACCATAGAGATTAGCGCCCTGGACCTTGTGCCAGTAGACGGCTTCTGGTGTGTCGAGGGGTTGTCCCTCAGCGAGCATGAGGAGGGCTCGGGATAGGTCATTGCCGTAGACCGAGTTGGAAGCCACAGCATACATCCTTCCCCGTTTGTCGATCTGGAAAGGAGACCAAAGACGATCAAACTCGGTGTTGGCCTTGGCTTCGTTGATGATTGAAGCTGTCTTTATCCGCTGTGAGAGGGAAGACCGGTTCCAATCGTGGATTTCCTTTGCTTCCTTCTTAAAGCGTTCAAGACCAGCGGCTGTTTGTGGGAAGTCCTTAAAGCTGGGAGCTTGAAGTGGTGTTGTTCTTTTCAATGAACCAACACTGAGCTCAAGTTCAACATGGCGCTCAGCTATGGCTAACACTTCATGGTTCACGCGCCATGCTGTAGACCCGAGATAGTCTAATGCTTCAGCTACGGGGTCGAATGATTTTTCATCATTGTCGACCATCAAGCTTTGGAATCGCTTGGGGCTGACCTTAATGGCTTTCACTTTGTTGACGGTGGTCTGATACCCACCATCATTGACGGTCCTCCAAGGAAGCGGAGGTGACACCATAAGCCTCTTTTTGGGTTGAAGCATGAAGTGTGGAATCTTGTCGCTAAAGATAAGCTTTAGAAACAGATCCGAGAGCTGCACTTTGTGCATGCGGTTATGGGAGACCGAGCGGCTTCCCTTGTTAGGACGCATGTTTATGATTTCGGTCGTGATGACACCTTGCTCTTCTAGGAAACCGAGCACGATGGCACCAATCTGACCGCATTTATGAGGGTCATAGGGATTGTAGCCCTGGGCCTCGAACTGCCTGTTGAGCATGACGTTCCAACCCGTCCGCTGAAACCTATAGGACGAACCCAGGGTCTTCGCCTGGTCCCGCCATTGCTGAACCAGCTGTGGCCGCTCGGCTTCGAACTTCTCCCACTCCTGTCTTTCGATCAGGTGCTTACCAATACGGTCTGCAAGCGGACCGAAACTGACCTCTCGGTTGTCGCGAGAAAAGCTGTCGAGGACCACATGGAGCGCATCGAAGAGCACGACAGCCGGGTCCATTTCCCGAAGCGGAACTTTCCAGATGGCAGCACGGCGCGGGTTGCCAGTCTTCCAGCTGTCGAATTCAGCCTGCATTCGAGGGAGCAGGCCACCAATGAGCTTGCGGATCGCATATTGCCCAGCTCTGTGGTCAGCTAGGTTTCCGTTCTCGAAAGCGCCCTGGAGGTTTATTTTGAATTTTCGGACTGCTTCGCTCGAGGAGGCGAATTCCCGTTCCTTCTGTTCGTTGAAGAGATCGATGGTCAATTGGTCGCTTGTTTCAGGACGCACGTGTGCATTCATTGGCGTTGCTTTCCAATGTTGGTTTGTTGACGATGTCGGTGAGAGGGAAAGCTGCTGGGCTTTCGTGTTTCGATCGGGAATTTCGAGAAGCGGTTTAGTGTGTCAACCGCATCTGGTACCCGGGCTTGCGAGAAGGAATATCTTTTCCGGTTTCTTCCCGCTCATATGACGCCTTTTAATTAATCAATGATTTCATAAGCTTAAGCTGACTATTCGATATATATCGAAATATAAAAATTTTCCTATTCAAGTGCAAAATGTGCGGTTTTTCGGAATAATTTTCCGAAATGGATGGCTTCCGTCCGTAGCCGCACTGTGCACGCGTGGGCTTCAAATCAGGCAGATTCTCGATGCCAACGCTGCTCGAATGTCGTTCAAATTTGATCGACAGCTTTGTCGTGGAGAATGGTCTTCGAGTGACCACCCACCGCGACTTCCGGCATCGTACACGGAAGAACTTGGGCAAGTGCCCTCTGAGGTAGGGTGCGGTGCTCTTCGATCTCAAACAAAAAAGAAACGGTTGTTCGCAAGGACGGGAGGATCAACACGAGCTACCAACTCTACACTGATGGAAATTCAAAAACCGGTAGCCCCGCCCAAAGCCAACTCATCGACTATGAACGGGCACGCAAACAGGCCCCCACCCCAGGGAACTCAAAGAGTTTTCCACAAGGCCTCCAGCACGTTATCGGTGAGGACGGTCGGCAGCACGCTTTTGCATTCATTTCTCGCAAAGCCCATGAGTGCATTCGAGGTAGTTCCTCGGGGGGTACTGGGGGGATTCTGCCCATCATTCCTGTTCGATTGGTGGCTGGCGTTTTTGCACCAAAACATTTTGAGTTTATGGGACGGCTTGGTCGCAACTAGTCGTCCCTCCGGTAATACAACACCGCAAATGTAGGACCAGCCCTCTAATTGATGCATGTTAATAAGCGCATTGAAAACGCACGTTCAAACAGTCTGTCGAAGCTCAAAGTAGGTGAAATGAGTGTCTGTAATCGTCAGAGAGCTGAATGGTTGCTTAGGTCCTAACGGCAACCAGTGTCCAACATTAATAACCTGCGATCAAAGGCATGCTAGGCCAACGGTTCGCCCCTATTCGCATTCACGCCGCCGGTGAAATACCTTAAGCTTTTCCCACTTATCGTTGCTCTGGCCCCATCCCAGACAGTTAGGGAAGCGGTCATCAAATCGCGTTTGCTAGAAAAGCTTGCAAGCTAAAATTGAATCTAGTCCAATGTAATGGGGGGACTAGATGCCATATTTCATTGAAAATGATCTCTCATTGAACCTGGTAGGTGCGCCTAATACAGGTTTTCGTCCTGGTCAGCTGGGTGCCCTGCATTCTTCGCTCGCGCATTTCTCAGTCTACGACGAACCGGCAATTCTTACCTTGCCTACTGGCTACGGAAAGACCGCTCTAATTATGGCGTTGCCTTTTTTGCTAAGAGCAAAAAGGCTCTTGGTCATCGAGCCTTCCGACGCACTACGGCGGCAGACTACCAGCCATTTCAAGGAGCTTTCTGTACTACGACGGCTCCGGGTTATCGACGAGGCCACGCCCAACCCCAAAGTACACAGCCAAAAGGGAGCGCCTGAACACGCGGCCGATTGGTCGCATTTGGCAGATCAGGACTTAGTGATCTCCACGCCGCAGAGCCTATCGCCGGCCATTGCACATCAAGCGTCGCCAGATCTGTTCGACGTAATCATCTTCGACGAAGCGCATCACGCACCCGCAGAAACCTGGGCAGCCTTTCTTGCCTATTACCGAAACGCAAAGTTCGTCTTCCTAACCGCCACGCCCTTTCGTCGCGATCGAAAAACGATCCCGGGAAGAATGGCTTACTACTACCCGGTATCGAAAGCGGCCAAGGAGTCGGCATTTGGGCGTGTGGCTTTCACACCGGCGCCAGTGCGGAATGTAAACGATGACGAGGAGATCGATCGTTCTGTAGCTGCAACTGCGGTCGCGCGGCTGCGAGCCGACCAGGCGAATGGCTTTGACCATCGTATTTTTGCCCGAGCGGCGACAATCGCTTCTGCACGGAAGCTGGTTGAGATCTATGCCGAGGCAGGCGCCCGCGTTAGGAACATTGACAGCCACGCTTCCAAGCGCACCCAGGACGCGGTGGAGGCAGAGCTGCTCGCTGGGGAAATCGATGGTGTGGTCTGCGTCGACATGTTCGGCGAAGGCTACGATTTTCCAAAGCTGAAGATCGCTGCTCTACACGCGCCTCATCGTTCCCTGGTGCCTACATTGCAGTTCATCGGTCGCTTTGCACGGACTAACGACGCTGCGACCGGTGACGCCACGCTCGTGGCACCACTTTCTCGACTCAAGGCAGCGTCGCTAAAGCTGTTTAAGGAGGGGATCGATATCGCCGAGTTGATTGATGATGTCGCTCGGGCGCAGATCGCGGAAGCTGAGGCGGATCGGGAAGTCTTGGACCTGTTCAAGATCAGCAAGCAGGCAGACTCGGACTACGATTCCGTTACACCTCTTTTGCTGGAGCTTTACGCGCACGCGCAGATCTTCGATTGCCAGTCGCAACCCGACTTTTCAAAGTTTGATGATACAATAGGTCGTAATCTGAGGGTGGCCAAGCAATGGTCCTCTGAGGATGGGCTCATATCGCTGCTTCTAACCGTGGATACCTCGCCACCAAGTTGGGCGACATCCGACGTACTGATCAACGTGCGCCATGATGCATTCCTCCTAGCCTACAACGATGCCTCTCATCTGTGCTTCATCGGTTCGACTCGTCGAACGGCACGCATCTATCAAAACCTTATCCAGACCGCACTGCCAGACCAGCACAGGCCGATTAGCTACGAGCGAACACGCCAAGCATTAAGTGGGCTGAACAGTCTCAGGTTCTACAATGTTGGCCTCAGGAACACAGCGCTCAACTCGCAGGCCGAGTCTTATCGCGTGATGACAGGTCCAGCTGCCGAGCGAGCGATAACGAGTGGCGACGCCCGAGCCTATTCCCAAGGCCACTTCTTCGGCAGCGGTGTTGGCGGTGATGACGTCCGCGAGACGATTGGCGCTAGCAGTAGCTCGCGCATCTGGTCCAATCAACGCCTGACAGTGGCGGGATACATCGAGTGGATCACCGAGCTCAACGGCAGACTTGGCGGTAGGGTCGGCATATCGGCCTCACAACTAGATATTATTCAGCACTCTCGCACGCTTCGGCAGCTTCCTGAGCGAATTATCGCCGCTGGTTGGCACAAACAGGCGTACCGGCTTGCGCCGCGGATTCGATGGAGGAACCAAGCGGGCGAGCCGTGGTCGTATGGAAATGTTACAGACCTCGAGCCGGCCAATTACCAAGTGGATGCCACGCGCTCTAGGATGACCTTCGATATCGCCTCTGACATTTTCAGTGAGAGCTTCAATTTTAGTATCCATGGTGGTGCGCTGTTCACGAAAGTTGGCCCAAAGGATGTCGAGATCCATGCTGGCTATGACGAATGGACGGATTTGGCGTCTTGGCTGTCTGAACACCCTCCGGTTTTCTACGCGGCGGATAAATCCTCATTCGTCGGTGTGAACTTGATCGCAGCTGCAACGGGAGTCTTGAGCCAACTGGGTGACGATGACGCGGAGGCCCTTGGTTGGGAAAATTGCAAGATCGATATGGAATTCGGACCGGATCAACCGGACGGTAGTTTGAGCGTCCATCGATGGCTTGAGCAATATCTGACGGCTGTGCCCAACACTATTGCGCTGATTTACGACCACCGAAGCGGCGAGGCCGCAGACTACATTGCCGTGGTGCAAAACCCTGATGGCACCGTCGTGGTCAAACTATATCACTGTAAAGGTGCTGGTGGGGCCCCGTCTGGTGGTCGCGTCAACGATGTCTACGAAGTCTCCGGCCAGATGCTGAAATCCATCACTTACTGCGATGCCTCGGTACTGGTCCAGCACATCGAGCATCGTACAAATGAAGGCCGCCACCGCACCCCATCCCGGTTTGCGATCGGTGACTTGCGGACATTCAAGCAAACTTTGGAAGGGGCACCGCCAACAGGACTGACTTTTGAAGTATTCGGAGTTCAGCCCGGGATATCCAGAGGAGCGGTAGATGCGCATCTTGCTGATCTAATGGTCTACGGGTTGGAATACGCGCAACGAGGTGGTGCCTCACTTGCCAAATGGCTCGTCAGCGCATGAAAGAAGCTGAAATGCTGATTGGCTCGTGATGCCAACGTCAGCCTATTTGTTTTCGGACTTGGGAATGGCAAGCGGGTATTTTCCGCAAATGCAAGTAAAGCCGTCCTTCGTCGATTTGTTGGCGCGAGGAAAGAACAAATGCCTTCTCGACCACAATCTGTAAATGGCAAGCTATGAGCGACGCAGTTATCGAGATAGACACTAAAATACGTTTTATCATAAGCATTCCAGATTGGCGTCCGGAGGAGGCTTCACCATTTCAGGGCTTTGCGATTAGCCTCTGCTATAACAGCAGATTGCTAAACTTCATTCAGCAGATGCCGACTGATGTTTTCGAACTGGCGCCAGACTTCCTTCCTTACCTGATCGATCGGCGCATTGGCGGTCAGTCACCTATCAACTGGTACGGCCAGTCGCCAAGAGCGATTCGATCAATGCCGATGCCAATTGAGGCGCCTTTCACTGTTATCATGCTTGATCGGAGTGAGGACGTTGCCAATTACCAGAAATGGCTGGAGAGCTGTCCGGGACCGGTCACGGTTGTAGCCGTAGACGGCGGTACCATTCGCTATGATGAGCTTTCGTACGAGGCTATTCGTAACCGCTTTCTGGAAGTTTGTATTGAAATCCGAAAACTTGGGAATTTTGCGCATATCGATGAAATCGAAGCCGCGATTAATGCGTGGACTAGTCCGCCAAACAAAAGTGCAGATTACGAAATTCGGGGACATGGAACGGTAGCTCCAAACATCGCAGCTCTACGAATTTGCGGCTATTATGACCTCGGCATTCAGCCATTTGATCGCATCGCTGACGGCGAACAGCCTTATGTTGAGCAGATAGTTCGCACAACCAGCGCGATATTCGAAGAACGTGAAGCCCACTCTAGAACCTTGGCTAATCAGCTCTACCCTAGACAACCCGACCTCAATCTATACCTGCCAGCTACCTATGACCTCCGAAGATTCTCAGGGATTAGTCATGAATTGGACAATGCTACCCGGCGGCATTTCCGAACCACGCTTCGGCTACTAGAACGGCAATCGAGTTACAATTTTACAGTCGAAAGTGAGCCTCAAATCAAGGCTATGATGGGCGGAAAGTCGAAAAAAGAATTAAAGGAGGGCGCGAAACCAGGCTCAAATCCCATAATGGCTATCCGACGACTCGAGCTATTGTTAGGAACAGAGGCTGTTGCCTGCCTCGCGTCTTCTGAACTCTCTGCCGTAATCCGGCTGCCTAACCGACTTAACCGCACGAGAGGGGCGATCCGCCAATTTGCGCAAAACTATCGTTCCGACAAACCCCAAAACCTCAAACGCACTGAAATGTTTCGCGGTGTCCAACGCTCTCTATCGGAGAACTTTCCGCATGATTTGCAAGCCCTTATTGCAAGATCGCAAGATGGAATCCGCGTCATTGCCGATGCCCATATTGAATGGCTGGAAATTGAAGGAATCCCATTAGGGTTGCGCTATAATGTATCGCGTATCCCCGTCACTCCGGGGAATCTGTTCATCGACACATTAAAGTCTCTGCCTCCTATTTTAATTACGCCCGATTCTTTCCAAGATATCTTGGTTGTAAGCGGTCTCGAAGAAGGTGATGTGATAGCTGAACAATTCACCATAGCGTTTGAACACTTCGGCCTTCATTGGCGTGACAAACTAAACGTAAAGTTCGTTAGAGTTGCATCTCGACGGGAGTTGATCGAAGCTATCAATGCATTCGAGGGTGTTCTGATGCTCTTTGACGGGCACGGCTCGCATAAACCAGATAATCCCGGTGTGCTGTGGCTCCGTGACGAGGCGGTTGATGTCTGGAAGCTGCGCGGAGAAATCACACGCCCGCCTCCTATCGTCATCCTGAGCGCCTGTGATACGCACGCCGCAGATCGCAACCATGCCACGGTCGCCAATGGTTTCCTTGCTCTGGGATGCAGGTCAGTACTGGGTTCGGTATTCCCGCTTCACGCGTCCCATGCTGCTATTTTTGCAGCACGTTTGCTTTTTCGCGTCTCAGATTATATTCCGGCGGCGATTGGGATGTTCAAGCGATCACTGACTTGGCTTGAGGTAGTCTCGGGTATGCTGAGGCGTCAACTTGTGACAGACATATTGCGCCACCTCGAAACGCAAGGGCTAATAGCAAAAGAAGACTGGCATAATTTGCATCTGAAACTAAGCGCGATGGTGGACCTTCAGGGTGGAGAGGGGTTCGATGATGTTCGTCGATGCTTACTGGACTATGGAGTCTCAGAGCCCAAGCTTGAGCGCGAGACCCAAGTAGCAATCGCTGCCTCCAGCACGATCAGCTATCTCCACCTGGGGAGACCGGAAACGATCTTAATCAACACGGAAAAGAATCTGTCGGCTTGGGCCAACGAAGTTGTAAAAGTGCAAGAAGCGTAACACATTTACTCGCTGCGTTTACGCTCCTGCAACTAACGGCCAATTTCGGTACAGGTTACTAGATTGCAATGTCACCAAGACACGGTCGCGAAGCGCCACGACAGTAGGGTCTCAACCTAGCGGCTACCCAACTCGCTTGCCACACTCCGTGCAATAGCCTTCTGCGCTACTTCATTGACCGCAGTCTTACCGTAACGAGAACGAGAAATGTTTTGGTGGCCATGTCCCAGGAAGGCTGCGATTTCGGTCTCGGGATGACCAGCTGCAAATGCTTTCGTAGATGCCCTATGGCGCCAACTGTGTGCGGCACTGATTGCAGGGTCACTTAGCCCCACCTTGCGTTTAACTAGGTTCCTAACGCGGTCTGGGGCCATGTCGGGCTCATCAGTTAACGGGAAGGTCCAAGTGCCAAGCACCGGGATCTTTCTGGGGCTGTTGTCGGTCTTACCCTCCTTGATATCAACCCAAACGAAGTCGCCATCGACCGTTACATCTGCCGCAGTCAACCCCAAAGCTTCGCTGATCCGTACGCCAGATGCAGCCAGAAAGGTCACCAGTGGCTTGATGTTCTCTGGGCACTGAGAGAGGACCAAAGCAGCCTCATCATCGCGAAACGGGCGCTTGTCGGCATTTTTGTGGGCATCTTTCTTAGGAAGTTTGATGGCACGCCATGGGTTCCCCTCAACCATTTCCCGATCAAATAGGTAGTTCCAGAGCCCTCTAGGGGCTGCGAGATATTTGCTGACGGTTGACTGTGGGTGCTTTTCACAGAGGTCTACTGCGTATTCCACGGCTGCCTTACGTGTCCATTGAGATACCAGGGGTTTTTCCTTGGCAATTTCCTTGAGCACACGCCGGTAGTCGTTCTGGTTCCTCTCTGAGAGATCCTGGGCAACTATGTAGTTTTCAATATGATTGCTGATGGCGTCATCAGTGTTCCCGGTGACGGTTAGCAATACCGCCTTCGCCTGCGCTTCAGATATCACCCCCGTTTCAGCTTTGGCTCGGAGATGATCAACCATCGCATCTTCAAGCGCTTCCCTTTGATCGGAGTTCTCCTCACCCATCAATTCAAGGTTCTCGCGCCAAAGTGCTGCCTCACGCTCAACAACATCTTCAGACTGCAGCTGAGCCAGCCGGTGCTTCCAACGGGCAATGTAGGGCCTTACCAGCCGCGCCGCCTCGCTTGGGCTATCGGTCTGCAACGAGGCAACGAACGCCTGCAACCCGACTACGTCCTGGAACTTCTTGGGCACCTTCAACCGAGCGTAAATTGTAGAGTTTCGCCTGAAGGTATATGGGGGCAATTTCGGCATGTGTGTAAACACCTTGGGTCAACAGATAATGTCAACACACAAGCTGAAAAACATAAAAACGTCAAGCGTTTAAGGACTTAGAGCGAATTAATGGATCAGGTTCAAGGAGTTGGCAGGCCGCCTCTCAGCCCGGTCCAGGATGGCCGGGCCCCCCCATGAGATGATTGCACTGCTAACAAGCCGGCCGTGCGATTGCAAGACCCGCCTTGTGCAGAGCGGCTACTCGGCAATTGACTGGCGGGAGGAGATAGGCGATGTCCTAGTCTGCTTTCGTGAATCTGTTGCCCGGCATGTTTGGCTAACCGAACAGCCCGGCTGATGGTTCAGGTGACACGTTCACCCCCTTCAAACACCAACTGCCCGGAGCGCCTCATGGTACCGTTTTTCGTGATGATCAAATGCCAGTTGGGCAAGACCTACCAGGTCGCCAATGCGATCGCCGATGCGGAAATTGCGTCCGAAGTCTACTCCACCTCCGGCGACTACGATCTTCTGGTGAAATTCTATGTCGATGACGGTTCGGACATTGGCCACTTCGTAAACGAGAAGGTCCACCCGATCGACGGCATTCAGGACACCAAAACCATCATTACCTTCAAGGCCTTCTAAACTCAGACCCGGATATTTCCATGAAACTCATTAAAATCGCCGCCCTTTGCCTGCCCCTCGCTCTTGCTCCGATCGGCTCGACCGCGTCCGCGCAAGGCATGCCACCGGAGCAGATCAAGCAGATCCTGGACCTGACCAAGGCCAACTGGGTGTCATTCCGCGACTGGCAGGGCCAGGAGCTGATCTATTTCACCCACCTGGAATCCTGGAAGTGCGGCATCGACTATGTCTTCTACGGATTGAACGACGACCCGATTGAGCAGGAATGGCAACTGGAAGCCTGTGACCCGGACAACCAGAATGTCGTTCTGAAGGACAAGCCCTATCTGGAGCTGCCCCTGGGGTCGGCCCAGTCGATCAGCGTGCAGCTGATCTTCAAGGACGGCACCAAGAGCGCTGTCGAGCGGTTCGAGTACAAGTCGCAGTAAGGCCGATTTCGGAAACCACCCGCATTCGCCGTCATTCCGGATCGGCGCAGTAAAACTGCGCGCCGATCCGGGATCCAGCGCATCAGCGTGAGCAAAGCGAACTCTTCTCTCTTTGTGTAATGCCGCGCCTAAGGCGCGTAATAAGTCTGGTTTCCGGATCTGCGCACAGCATTGCTGTGCTTGTCCGGAATGACGCGGGAAGACAGCGTGACCCGCCCTCTTGTCTCTCGCCCTACGAACGCGAAGGCGATGACGCCCGGCGTGCTTTTGTCCGGTCCAGCCCGAGCTTGTGCTCGCGGTAGATGACGAAAATACCGGCGGCTATCACGATTAGCGCCCCCAGCACCACAGCGGGCAAAGGCGTTTCGCTGAACACCACCCAGCCGACAATAATCGCCCATAGCATGTTGACATAGTCGAACGGGGCAATGGTGGAGGCATCCGCGAACCGGTAGCTCTGCGTCAGCAGGATCTGGCCGACACCGCCCGCAAGGCCGATCAGCAGAAGCAGACCTGCCGTGGGCAGGTCCGGAATGATCCAGGCCTGACCCGGCAGCAGAAAGCCCAACGGCAGCGTGAGCAGCGACAGCACGGACGACATGCCCGCAAACCAGGTAACGATTGTGGACGTGCGCTCCGTCTCGCACAATTTGCGCACGGTGATCATGGCGAGCGCGGCAAAGCCGGCTCCTGTCAGGCCGATCAAGGCCCCGATCATCGAGTTGCTGTCCAACTCCGCGTCACCCAGATGCGGTGACAGCACAACCAGAATGCCGACAAAGCCGACACCGACTGCGCTCCAGCGATAGACCCGCACCTTTTCGCCAAGCAGCAGAAAAGCCAGCACCACCACGAAGAGCGGCGATGCAAAGCCGATCGCCGTCGCATCCGGCAAGGGCAGCAGAGACAACGCGGTGAAGCCGCAAACCATCGCCGTCAGGCCGACGGACGCCCGGGTAAGATGTCCCAGCGGGTTGGCCGTTCGAAAGGCGAGCCCCAGTTCCCGGCGCATCGCCACCATGATCAGCACCGGAAACAGCCCGAAGAAATTCCGTGCGAACACGAGCTCACCGATCGGTACCGTCTCGGCGGCAATCTTGAGGGCCGTTGCCATGACGAAGAACACCATGGTGGAGGCCACTTTCAGCGATATTCCGATAAGAGGTGCCTGCCGGGTCATCCCGGTAGGCGCCGGAGGTCCGGAGAAACGGGACTTCTGGCTCAAGAACGCCATGACAACTTCCAGGCCCGGCGCTCTTCATGAAGCCACGGGCGGTGCGTCGGACCGCGGAACCGCCGGGACAGAAAACTGGCTTGAACGTCTTGCGCAGACCTGACCTTAAGCTTGCGCCCCCGGTTCAGGAGTGGTGCCACCGGCAACCGCGAGCTCCCGCTCGGAAATGGAGACCTCAAAGCCTTTCAGACGTTTGTAGATGGACAGGAGCTCGATGATCGTCGTCCAGGAATTCACCAGGAACTGGAAGGACGAGGACACCTGGCTGAAGGCCGTCAGGATTTGCTGCACGATACCAAAGGTGATCTTGCCCACTACGATCGTCGGAATGAGGATGAAATAGGAGAAGATGTTGTCGGACTGAAGGTAAATGCCGCGGGCCAGGTTAAAATAGAGATAGTGGAAGTAGAGCCGGAAATAGTTTTGACGGACAAAACCGAACAGCTCGCGCAAGGTCGCCGGATTGGCGCGATCTTCATGATCTTCCCCGTACACAAGTTCCTTACGGTAGGCTGCCTCGACGCGCTGGTTGTGGAACTCCAGTCCGGGCAGCTTGATGCCAACAAGGCCGAGCAAAACCGTCCCAAACAGCGACCAGATGATTGCCGCGGTGAACAATGGCGCCGGAATTTCGCCTACAATCGGCAGGGACGAGACATGACTTGAAAGCGCAAACAGCACCGGCAAGAAGGCGATCAGTGTCATGATCGAGTCGATGAACGCAACGCCAAGCCCTTCCATGATGGAAGCAAAGCGCATCGTGTCTTCCTGAATACGCTGCGAGGCACCTTCGATGTGGCGCACATTCGACCACTTTTCGACGTAGTAGTCGTTCATCGCCGTGCGCCAGCGGAAGACGTAGTGGCTGACGAAGAAGCGCGTGAAGATGTAGAGAATGACCCAGACCGATGTGATCTGCGCGAAGATCAGCATCAGGTTGTAGAAGTCTGCTGCGGTGACACCGCTTTCCTCTCCATTGAGCGCGTTTTGCAGCGTATCGAAGAACGGTCTGCGCCAGTTGTTGATCGCGACTGACACCTGAACGCTGTAGTAGGTCATGAAAATGATCAGGGATGAGCCCCAGATCGACCAGATCTGCCAGCGGTGGTCGCGAGAGAACATCCACCAGAAACCGCCGAAGAGCAGCGTGCAGATACCGTAATAGATATAGAACCAAAGAAAATCAGGTGTGACGAAATAGGGCAGCCCGATGGGTGGTTGCTCACCCTGTGGCGGCGTGCCGAAGCCCAGTGTTTCTGTCAGTCCTTCAGCAAACCCGTACCAAGCAAGGATTGCGGCGAGTGACCAGAGGAAGGCAGACAGGAAGAAAAGTTTGGGCTTGGGAAAGAAGGACTGAAACAACGGGAGGATCCTATTTCTTGAAGCGGAAGGATTCGCGCCACGCACCGATGAACCGCAAGATTGCGGCAAGAACCGGATAATTCATACGTTTATTTAAAAGAAACCACAGACACAATCTTGAGAACCGGGCTTTACCGGTGTCAACTTGCTGCCTGAAAGATAAAAGGCGCCTCGAAAGGGCGCCTTTTTCAGTTTCCGTTATTTTGCTGCCTGGATGGCTTCCCACACGCGAAGCGGGGTTGCCGGCATGTCGATCAGCTCGCTGACCCCTGCCCCGTCCTTCAGCGCCTTCTGCACCGCATTCATGACTGATGCGCAGCCGCCGATGGTTCCGGCTTCACCCGCGCCCTTGATGCCCATGGCATTGGTGGTCGATGGAACGTTGCGGGTCTCGAAATGAATGTCCGGCAGGTCTGCTGCCCGTATCATGCGGTAGTCGAGCAGCGAAGCCGTCAGAAGCTGGCCGTCTTCGTCGTAGATCGTCTGCTCGCACAGGGCCTGGCTGAGTGCGGAGGCCGCACCGCCATGCACCTGACCGGCCAGGAGAAGCGGGTTCACCGTGACACCGAAATCATCGACGATCACGTAGTTGACGATGGCAACGTCACCGGTATCCGGATCGATTTCCACCTCGCACACATGGGTGCCGTTCGGATAGGTCGCCTCGGTCTGATTGACCTCTTCGCGGGCGGTCAGGGTTTCCCCGGCGCCTGCCGCAATCTCGGCTAGTGTCACCTGCTGGTCGGTTCCGACCACACGAACCATGCCACCGTCGAGTTCAAGATCCTCGATCCCGGCCTCAAGCCGATCAGCGGCAAGTTCCTTCACCTTCTTGACCAGCGCAATGCCCGCATCGCGGACAGACGGCAGGCCGATGGGGATGGAGCGCGACCCACCCGTTCCGCCCCCCTTGCGCACCCGGTCGGTGTCGCCCTGGATAACGTCGATGTCCTCGATGGAGATGCCGAACTGTTCCGCAATCACCTGGCTGTAGGCCGTTGCATGGCCCTGGCCGTTGGTCTGTGTACCGATCAGCAACGTCAACGTACCCTTGTCGTTGAGCTCAAGGGTGGCTTCCTCGCTGCCAGGGAAGGCACAGGCCTCGATATAGGAACAGATGCCGATGCCGCGGTACTTGCCGTGCTTCGCACTGTCGTCCTGCCGGGCATTGAAGCCGTCCCAGTCGGCAACTTCCAGCGCCTTTTGCAGATGGCCGGAAAAATCGCCGGTGTCGTACATTCGCCCCGTCTGGGTCGTGTAAGGCAGTTGCTCCGGCTTGATGAAATTGCGCTTGCGGATCTCTACCGATCCGACACCCGTTTCCTCTCCCGCCTTCTCGATCAGGCGCTCGATCAGATAGGCAGCTTCCGGACGGCCCGCGCCGCGGAAGGCATCCGTCGGCACCGTGTGCATGTAGACGCCCTCGACCTTCGCAAAGACGGCCGGAATGTCGTAGAGACCGGAGGTCATCGATGTGCCGACGAAGGGAATGAACGGGCCGAACTGGTGCAGATAGGCACCCATGGCAGCCCTGACGTGCACCTTGAGCCCCAGGATCCGGCAGTCGGCGTCCAGCGCCAGTTCCGCGTGGGAGACATTGTCCCGACCATGTGCATCCGTCACGAAGTGGTCCATGCGCTCACCTGTCCAGCGCACTGGCCGACCAAGTTCGCGAGCAGCAACCATGCTCAGCGGGTATTCGCGGTAGCAGAACATCTTGGTACCGAAGCCACCACCGACTTCCGGCGTGATCACCTGCAGTTTTTCAGCTTCCAGATCCAGAATGCTGCAGATGATGTCACGCAGACCATGACCGCCCTGGGTGCCGACCGTCAGCTTGAACCGGTCGCTCGCAGCATCGAATTCGGCAACGCAACCGCGCAGCTCCATGTAGTTGGCAACGATCCGGTTGTTGACGACGTCGATGGAAACGACCTTGTCAGCCTTTTCGAAGGCAGCGTCGGTCCTGGACTGATCACCCTGACCGTAGGTGAAGGCGACGTTGGTCCCGAATTCCGGCCAGACCTTCACGGCGTCCGGTGCAAGGGCCTGCTCGATCCCGACGACAACGTCCAGCGGGTCGTAGTCGATTTCCAGCATCTCGGCGGCATTCCGGGCTGCGTTGACATCGTCCGCGACGATGAAGGCAATCGCATCGCCCACATAGCGTACTTCGTCGGAGCACAGGACAGGCTGATCGGGCGCTGCGAAATTGGAGCCGTCGATCTGCTTCGGACGCGCCCGGCAAGGCATCGTCCGGCCTTCCAGCTCGGCTCCGGTGAGCACCAGCCGGACACCGTCCATCTCACGGATCTCGTCCACATTTCCAAGGCTGATGCGCGCATGTGCCATGGCGGACCGAACGACGACCCCGTGCAGGCAGCCTTCCGGCATGTAATCGCCCGTATAGATGCCCTTGCCCGTTATGAGCGGCTCATCTTCCTTGCGGCGCAATGGGGCGCCAACACCGAACTTCGGAGTGACCATCTGGTTCATGAATCTGGACCTGCTTTTTTTGGGAAGACTTTCCCTTGGGAAATATCCACGCGCCGGGAGCGCCGGTTTTGTTCAACATAGTGCCCGAAAGCCGACGTGGCCAGAGGTTTGGACAATTCTGCTTCGCACATTTGTTTTTCGGGGCAAGCTGTGGGTGCCGAGACGGCTTGCTCATTCGGTGCCAGTGGCGCTTCCATCAACACAAGCCAGCCCCTCCCCTGAAGCATGCGATAGGTGGGTGAGCTGCTGCACACGCCGAGAAACGCTGAAACCAAGCCGCCTCTAGATGATTTCGTCTTCGTCGAACAGCGGATCGGCCTCAAGCTGGGAAGCCAGGCTGTCGAGGGTCGTTTCAGCGTCGTATCGTTCGTTGAACTCGGCGATATGAAACAGCCCGTCCCCTTCGTTGACCACCGGAAGGTTGGTTCTGCCCACGATGAGCCCACCGAGTTCGGCCAGCACGTTCCGTTCCTTCTCGCCGAACGGATCAGAGGTGATGCCAAGCAGCATACCGGGTTCGACAACATCGCCGACCGATTTGAACGGCCGCAACAATCCCCCGGCCGGAGAACGGACCCAGTAGCTCGTCTTGCTGAGGATCGAACGGGCCTTTGGCCGCGTGATGCCCTTCGCCCCCAACATCTTCAAGGACCGCATCACGCGCAAGACCCCGGAAACGCCAGCTCTGATCGCCATTTCGTCAAACCGCAGGCCTTCGCCCGCCTCGAACACCAGGACGTCGGTTCCCTTCAGCTGTGCGGCCTGTCGCAACGACCCATCGCGCACCTTGGAAGTCAGGATGACCGGAGCACCGAAAGCTTTCGCGAGCGACAGCGTGTCTGCCAGTGAAGGCGAAACGCGGATCTGCGGCAGGTTGGTCCGGTGAATGGCCGCCGAATGCAGGTCGATGCCATAATCGGACCGGTTGACGATCTCGCTCATGAAAAGATGCGCCAGCCGCCCGGCCAGCGAGCCGCGCAGGCTACCGGGGAACGAACGGTTCAGGTCACGCCGGTCGGGCAGATAGCGCGAATGGTTCAGAAAGCCGAACGCGTTGACGATCGGGATGACCATCAGCGTACCCTTCAGCTTGTCCAGTTCCTGGATTTCGAGCTGTGGCGCTTTCAGGACACGGCGTGCGATCTCCACACCAATGACCTCGTCACCATGCACGGCCGCACTGACGAACATGACCGGCCCGGGTTTGCTTCCATGCAGGACATGCACGGACATCGTCACGGGCGTGTGGTCCGACAGCACGCTGACCGGCAGATCGATCGTACGCCGGGTTCCCGGTGCGATCTTGTGGTCGCCGATCTCGAAGGCTTTCACTTTTGTGGTCAACCGCGTCCCTTGGTCTTGGTTTTGCCAACCTGGGCATTCTTGGCAATAAAGTCGATGATCTTGCCGGCAACATCAATACCTGTTGCCTTTTCAACGCCCTCCAGCCCGGGCGACGAGTTGACCTCCATCACCACCGGGCCATGGTTGGACCGCAGCATATCGACGCCGCAGACGTTCAGCCCCATGGTCTTTGCCGCGCGAATGGCGGTCGAACGTTCCTCGGGAGAAATCTTGATGGCGGCCGCACTGCCACCGCGGTGCAGGTTGGACCGGAATTCGCCCTCCGCACCCGTCCGCTTCATGGCCGCAATCACCTTGCCGCCAACCACCAGCGCGCGGATGTCGGTGCCGCCGGCTTCCTTGATGAATTCCTGCACCAGGATGTTCACGTTGGCACCGCGAAACGCCTCGATCACCGACTTGGCAGACCGCTCCGTATCGGCAAGAACCACACCGATGCCCTGAGTGCCTTCCAGCAGCTTGATCACAACCGGGGCGCCGCCCGCGGTCGCCAGCACTTCCTCGGTCATCTTCGGATCGTGGGCGAAGGTCGTTACCGGCAGGCCGATCCCGTCGCGGGCAAGCAGCTGCATCGACCGAAGCTTGTCGCGCGACCGTCCGATGGCAACGGATTCATTCAGCGGGTAGACGCCCATCATCTCGAACTGGCGCAACACGGCCAGACCGTAAAAAGTGACCGATGCGCCGATCCTCGGAATAACCGCGTCGAAGCCGGTCAGCTTGCTGCCGTTGTAATAGATTTCCGGCCGCCGCGAGGCGATGTTCATGTAGCAGCGCAGCGTGTTGATGATTTCCAGTTCGTGACCGCGCTCCTCGGCAGCGTCCTTCAGGCGCTTGTGGGAATAGAGCTCGGGATTCCGTGCCATCATAGCAATTTTCATTGGTTCAAGTCCCTCGGTCTCAGCCTCGTTCCGACCGGTGTTGCGACACCGAATTTTCAGTGATTGTTTCCTGCCGCTTAAACGCGCAGCTTAGTGTTTTGTTGCCAGCGCGGGCTTTCCCGCCAGGAAAGACCGGCCTGCATGCACCAGCACGTTGTGCCGCCTGATCGCCGTCCGGCCGAGGATCATGTCGAACCCCATGTTCGACCTGTCCGCCAGCGACACATCCACATGCCAGTGATGTTTTCCAAGATGAAGTAACGTCCGGATGACAATGCGCCGTTCGGGAACACCGCTGGTGTTCTTGATGTTGCGCTCGTCCAGAACCGGAACCTCCGCCCGGAAATCGCTGTGATGACGCGAGGCAGGCACCCGGAAACGTACCCAGGTCCGGCCGTCGCGTTCGAACACTTCCTGTTCTTCGGCATGGAGCGCCGAGGTGCGTGCGCCGGTGTCGATCTTGGCACGCATATCGAAAACGCCCAGTTCGGGAAGGCTCACGATTTCACGCCAGCCGATGATATCGGCAGCGGCCAAGGGACGCCCCTTCTTAGCCATTGTCATTCAAAAAAACCCTGGAGCCCCCTTGCTGGGGCCTTTCCCAAACGACCTTGTTAACCGAGCATTGCATGGCCTGCCGGAGAGCGCAACACAGGTTGCGATCCTGTCTGAAAACAAGATTTCGGACGCAGCTCATCATCATGATTCACAGCGGCGCGCAAGCGAATTTGCGCGCGCGTGCAAAGATCGTCCGGCAAGTGCAACAGCCGGATAACGCCCTACCGCTTGTACGGGTTCTTCGGGCGCCGGTCGTCAGACAGGCTGCGTCTCGTTTCGCGCGTCAATTGCTCGATGGCATCGGCAAGATGGACTTCCTGAATGTTGTAGTCACCCCGCGCCACCCGGATCTTGTGTGCTTCCAGCATGACCTCGCCCATGGCGACGCCTTCCGGCGGTACGAAGCGATAGCTGGCCAGTTCGATCAGCAGCCCGAGCGGGTCACGAAAATAGATGGAATCCATGAAGCCGCGATCCTTCGGACCGCTGTGCGATATGCCGCGTGCATCAAGCCGCTCGGCAATCTGCCGAAAGGTTGCCTGCGATACGGCAAGCGCCAGGTGATGAACGCAGCCGATTGTCTGGGGAGCCGGCTCCGGGTCCGGATTGCGGTCTTCGTTGGTGAAGATCGTGATGAGACGGCCATCGCCGGGATCGAAATACAGATGGCTCTGGTTTTCATCGTCCAGATTGGGTTGCTCGAACACGAAAGGCATTCCCAGCAGCCCTTCCCAGAAATCGATGGAAGTCTGCCTGTCGGCCCCGACAAGAGTGATGTGATGCACGCCCTGCGTCTGGATTTTTTCCATGGATGTCCTCCCCGTTCGGCGCAGTTTAAATTGCATCCGCCTGCGATGGCAAACAGCCGCCCTCTTTCCTTCTCGGCGAAAAGCGCTAAGCTTGTTTCAACTGCAACAAACAGCCTTATCCGAGTCTTGCCTGTGCTCCGGCCCCAATGCGCCGCCGCATCCGCATACCCTCCGGCAAGGATTCACGATGGACATGCCCACCCAACAGCCGGAGCCTTCCGAGGCAACCGGCAATCGTCTTCGGCGCAAGGTGACCAGCCTGACGGAGAACCTGCCGTCGAACACCATCGGCGCGCTCTGGATCCTTCTGGCCGCCTTTCTGTTCTCGATCATGGTCACCCTGATCAAGCTGCTCGGCAAGGACCTGACGGTCTTCCAGATCCTGGTGATCCGCCAGGGCATCATGCTTGCCATCGTTGCCCCGAAGATCCTCAGCGGATTGCCGACCTCACTGGCAACAAAACGTCCCGGACTTCAGCTGACCCGTATCGTGGTTGCTGCGACCGCCATGCTCTGCGGCTTCACGGCCGTCATCGAACTGCCGTTGGCCGATGCCACGGCAATCAGCTTCTCCAAGACGTTCTTCCTCACGATCTTCGCCATCTGGTTGCTGGGAGAAACAGTCGGTGTGCACCGCTGGGGTGCCACCATCGTCGGCTTTCTGGGGGTTGTTCTGATGCTCCGCCCGCAAGGCGACGGGCTGATCGATCCCTTTGCGCTGCTCGCCATTGCCGGGGCGGCCTGCGCCGGCCTGGTGATGATTGTCGTCCGCCTGCTGACGCGCACCGATCCCCCGGTCACCATCCTAACCTACCAGGCTTTCGGCGTCGGTCTGATCATGATCATCCCCGCCATCCTGACCTGGCAGAGCCCGACCCTGGCACAATGGGGAATTCTTCTTGGGATCGGCATCGTGTCCTGGGCGGCCCAAATGGCGAATATCCAGGCATTCCGCGCCGGCGAAGCCACCGCAATTGCCTCGCTGGACTACACCAGGCTGCTCTATGCCACCGTTTTCGGTGCGCTGGTGTTCCACCAGTGGCCGCGCGTGGAAACACTGGTGGGCGCTGCCGTCATCATCGCCGCGTCGATCTACACGGTCCGCCGCGAGGCCAAACGCGGCCAGAAACTGGCAAGGGCCTCGGACGGACGCGGGTACAATAGCTAGAGCAGCAGGCGATGAGGTTGCCTGCCGGCTCAGGCGATAAGGTCGCCTGCCGGCTCAGGCAAGCACGTGCCAGAAATCCAGATCGACGCTGGCGGGATCAAACAGGTTCAATAGCGGCGCACAGGCCGCGTTCGACACATAGCCTCCGCAGATCTCCCTGGCAGCACCTTCCGTTTCCACAAAGCAGATCTCCGAATAGGTATCCTCCCCTGCCCGCGCCATCAGATGCGCCCTGGTTTCCGGCAAGGGGGCAAGATACTCCCTCTCGATCCGTCCGGACGCAGCCATCAGCGCCTCTTCTGAAAAGCTGCCGTCGTCCCTGGGACGAAACGTACCGAATTCGATGGCGGAAAATCCGTCCGGCACCGCTTCGAGGTCTTTCATCAGACGGTTGAGACACAGGCGAATGCTGCCGGGCTCCAGCAGTTCCATGAATGCCCTTGAGCTTGCTGCCTGCATATGCGCCTCGGACATGGCTGCGAAACTGGCCTCGTCCCTTGCCAGAATTGCATCGGCATAACCGCCTGTTGCATTGCCTAAAAAGCAGTGAAAGGCGATTCCCGGCTGGTTGCTCAGGAACTCCTTCTGCCACAGGCGGGCGGCCGCTATCAGTTCCGGCGCACCTACGCCTGCTTTCGCCTCGTAGCGAGCAAACCCCATCACTTTCATCGGTCCCAGTTCTTTTCGCAGCATGAGATGTCCTTCCGTGTTTCTGCTGCCAGCTCTATAGAAGGCGTCAGAGACAGTTTCTGTCAGGGGGATGCGCTATGATCGTGCAAAAGAGGGCGGCAGCAAATTCCTTGCAGAAACCGGCTGGAGACCGACACCCATGCGAACCATCAGGCTGTTTTCCATCCTGGATGCCCTGCGCAGCCGCAGAGGCGCCGTTCCGGCCGCCATGCTTGCGGAGCTGCTGGGCGTGACGGAACGCACCATTTATCGGGACATGGCCACGCTGAAGGCGATGGGCGCGCCCATTCGCGGTGAAGGTGGTGTCGGCTACGTTCTCGAGCGTGGATATTTCCTGCCGCCGATGCAGTTCGATCCGGACGAGCTGGATGTCATCCTGCTCGGCATTCGCATGGTCAAGGCACGTGGCGACAAAACCATGAGCGAAACGGCCGAGCGTGTGCTCGGCAAGCTTGGAGCAGTTCTGTCCGAAGGCGAACGCTCGCTGAACCGTCCGTTGCTCGCGGTCGGCAAGGCCTCCTCGGCACAAGGACATGACGCCCTGTCTCCGCTGCGCGATGCCATCCGCAAACGGCGCAAGGTGCAACTCGGCTACAGCGACCTGCAGGACCGCGTCAGCGAACGCCTCACCCGCCCGCTGGGACTGACTGCCTTCGAAAGTGTCTGGGTGCTGACTGCGTGGTGCGAAGTACGGAACGGCTTCCGGAATTTCCGGCTCGATCGCATCAGGTCATTCGCGATCACCGACACACGGTTTCCGAAGGAGCCGGGCAAGGAATTTCAGGACTATTTGAAGACGCTGTGAGGCAATCACGCCGCTTCGTTGCAACGGGTTAATG
Organism: Labrenzia sp. THAF191a; assembly: GCF_009363335.1. Taxonomy (GTDB): domain Bacteria; phylum Pseudomonadota; class Alphaproteobacteria; order Rhizobiales; family Stappiaceae; genus Roseibium; species Roseibium algicola. The sequence goes on along the minus strand of NZ_CP045333.1, from coordinate 3,419,570 downwards.
CGACAGCAGTGTGACCGCTTGTCAGGTGGAAACCCGCTCTGCGTGACTTGAAAATTGTGCCGGTTTAGACAGAAAGCATTGCACGGAAGCGCTCGATTGAGAGCGCTTCCGGTGTTTTCAGGAACGGTGCGCTCAGGCGCTCCGGGCTTCCGCCGCTGCCCGCTTCTGGGCTTCTTCCTCGACCAGTTCCTTCTTCGACAGTTTGCCGACCATGGTTTTCGGCAACTCGTCACGGAACTCATAGTCTCTTGGCAGTTCGATCGTCGACAGATGGTCCTTCAGGAAGGCCTTCATGTCATCGGCGGTGAGCGAATGGCCTTCCTTCAGCTTGATGAAGGCCTTCGGGCTCTGGCCGCGATAGGCATCCGGCACGGCAATGACGATGGTCTCGTCCACGGCCTCGTGCTGGTAGATCGCTTCCTCGATGACACGCGGATAGACGTTGTATCCAGAGCACAGGATCAGGTCCTTGATCCTGTCGACCAGATAGATGAAGCCGCCATCATCCTGATAACCGACATCGCCCGTATGCAGATAGCCGTCCTGGGTGATGGTCTCGGCGGTCGCGTCCTCGCGCTTCCAGTAGCCCTTCATCACCTGGGGCCCGTGCAGCAGCAACTCGCCCTTCTCGCCTGCCGGAACCACGGTTTCGCGGTCCTCGATACTCACGAAGCGGGCACTGGTCCCCGGCACCAGCCTTCCGATGGACCCCGCCCGGCGGCTGTCGTCCAGCGGGTTGACCGCGGCAACTGGCGACGTTTCGGTGAGACCGTATCCTTCCACCAGAATGCAGCCCGTGATCTTTTCAAAGCTTTCCTTGACCTCCACCGGCAAAGGCGCGCCGCCCGACAAGCAGATCCTGATGCTGGTCAGATCGTAATTCGCCGTCATGGGCGAGTTGTTGATGGCCGTGTAGATTGTCGGCACGCCCGGAAAGAGGGTCACCTTCTTTCGCTTGACCGCTTCCAGCAGCGACTTCAGTTCAAAGCGCGGCTGCAGCACCATTTCAGCGCCCAGAATGATTGACAGGTTCTGCCCCACCGTCATTGCGAAGACGTGGAAGAACGGCAATACGCACAGCATCTTTTCTTCGCCTGGCCGCGCCTTTTCGAAGACGCAGCGCATCTGCTCGATATTGGCCGACAGGTTTCTGTGCGTCAGCATCGCGCCCTTGGGAACGCCGGTGGTACCCCCGGTATACTGCAGCACCGCGATATCGTTTGCCGGATCGATTGCGACCGGCTTGGGCTTGTCGCCCCTCGTCTGCAGGTCTTCGAAACGAATGTGGGCGTCATCACGGTGAATGTCCGCCAGTTCCTTTCGCTTGAACAGACTGAACAGCACCTTCTTGATCGTCGGCAGGCACCAGGCCATCGGGCAGACGATGATCTTGTCGAGCGCCCGTTCCCTGCGAACCTCCTCGACCTTGTCGTAGATCACCTTCAGATCCATGGTCACCATGATGCGCACATCGGCATCACGCGCCTGGAACGACAGTTCGCGCTCGACGTAGAGCGGATTGAAGTTGGCGACCGTGGCGCCGATCTTCAGAACCGCGAAATAGAAGATCGTGTAGAAAGGCGTGTTTGGCAGGCACAGGCCGACGTGCACACCCGGGCCGACGCCCATCGCCTGCAGTCCGGCAGCCGTCCTGTCGACCAGCGCGCCGAATTCGGCATAAGTCCACACCTTGCCCATGAAATCACAGGCAGGACGGGTCCCGTATTGGGCAACGGTCGTCTCGAGATACTCGTGTACTGGACGGGGCTTGAACGCCGCGTTCCACTCCTCCGCAGTCGTCATTACGTTCTCCAACGCGTTTTATCGCTTCACTGCGCGGACGGGCCTTTATCCTGAAATTTCGTGATCCGGACAAAATCCGTACCACGAAATGGTCCTCCTCAAGGGCCCGGCCACCAATGAGGCGTCACCTCTTTGGGTCTCTCCTGACATGAACCAACCTTCCGTTCACGTCAACTCGCGACGTAACGACACCTCGTCGTTTTTTTGCGCGCGAAGAACCATCCGCTTAAGATAAGCCAGCTGAGCCGGTTGGCAATAGAGACGTCAAATCAAAAACTTATAGACAACCCTGCAATACAGGCGGTTTATCTCTTTGGCCAGTTCCAGCGAGGTGTGTCAGCGCTATCCACAACCGTCTCGCCAAGTTCCTTGCGCAGATCGTAGCGCATGCAGCCTCTTTCCGACGACAGCACGGACACCAGTTCGTCCGCATGGGAAACGACGATCACCTGCGTCTTTTCCGCGGCCCGTGCAATCAGCCGGGCGAGAGGCTCCAGCAATGCCGGATGGAGGCTTGTCTCGGGCTCGTTCAGCACCACCAAGGGCGCCGGGCGCGGTGATAAAAGCGCCGCCGTCAACAGGAGATACCGGAGCGTTCCGTCAGACAGTTCACTGGCCCGTAGCTCGCGCAGCAGCCCCTTCTGCTGCATCAGCAGTTCAAAATAGCCGTCGTTGACCGAAATCCTGACGGATGCTCCGGGGAATGCGTCATCGACTGCCTCTTCCAGAGCCCGCTCGTCACCAATTTCCTGGATGGTCTGAAGAGCGGCTGCCAGATCCCCGCCATCTCCGCTCAGCACAGGTGTCCGTGTTCCTATCTTGGGAAACCGCGCGGGAGCGTCCCTGTCGGTGCGCAGGTGATCATAAAAACGCCAGGCGCGCATGCGTTCGCGCATGACCAGAAGTTCCAGACCGTCTTTCGGATCGGCGGCATGGGTCATCATGCTGTCGAAGCGGGCAAGGTTCTGGAAAACCGGTATGCGCTGCCCGTGGGCATTGAGAACCCGAACCGTCGGGCCGTTTCTGGCCGCGATTTCGTTCGAGCGGGACAAGGCTTCGCCGGCCCAAAGGGCCTCGGCCTTGATTTCCGGATCCATGGAAAACAGCGACCGCCCGGCGTCCGCCGGCAGACCGAGATCTATCGCATAGCCATAATCCTCATCGGCAAAGCCGAGCTTCAGACTGACCACGCCCTTGCGCACGGTTCCCTGAACCGGCACGTCGCCCTGTTTCATCGCCCTGGAAAAAGCTTCAGGCCCCGCCCAGAGCGTCGAATTGAGGCCACCTTCCGCAGCCAGCGAGGCAATCGCCTGGCCTTGCGAGACTTCCGCCAGCAAACGGATCGACCGGTAGAGGCTCGACTTGCCGCTGCCGTTCGCACCCGTCACCAGGGTGATGCGGTCGAGCGGTAGGACGATGTCGCGTAGCGAGCGGTATCCGGAAACGGCAAGAGTGAGGATCATCGAAAGACCTGTTTCAGCTCCCCTGATCCACCAGTTCGAGCTTGTTGACATCGAAGAAACCGAATTCGGTGATCTTCAGATGCGAAATGCCCGGCAAAGGCAGGAAGGTGTCGCGCGCATTCCGAACGCTGGAGCGAACCAGACCCATAGATTTTTGTCTTGAGGAATTGCGTCACTGCTACTTTTAGGTGCATATCTTGGTGCAATACTCGAACGAAAGGTGTTGCCTTTGTATAACCCGAAAGAAGCGGCAGAAGACAGCCACGCGCTTCACCTGGCCATCCTGTTTTTTGTAGCTAGCGCTGTCGCGATCTCAATTTATTTCCACCACGACAGCGGTTTGAAGTACTGGCTTCTGAAGGGCTTTGGCGAAACCACCCCCGGCAAGGTTCTGGTCATTATCAACGACACGCCCGATGGGGACAAGGCTTGGGCGCATTATCGTTCCAATTACCGGAACACTTTCAAGAACTTCAAAAGCTGGCACGACGAAAGGATCGTCGTTGAAATCAACCCAACGAACGCACCGGCCCAAACTCTGGATTTCAGGATAAAGCCTGGGGAGATCATCCGAGAGACAGACGGCGCTCTGAACGTCACTTATTTGCCACTCAATCCGAAGATTGCCTATCCCACCCGCAGTTTGGACAGGTTTTCTCTCGACAGCCAGATCCTGTTCTGGTCCCTTGTTGCCGGAGCTGTCCTCCTGTTTCTGGCGTTGCGATCCGCGCGGAAATGGGCACGTTTTCGTGCACGTTTGCGCCAGTACTGAGCGCAAGCATCAACTACCCTGATCCACCAGTTCGAACTTGTTGACATCGAAGACGCCGAAATCGGTGATCTTCAGATGCGGAATGACCGGCAAAGGCAGGAAGGCGACCTGCAGAAACGGTTCGGCCAGCGTACAGCCGAGATCCTTGGCAGCGGCGCGCAGGTGCTCCAGTTCCTCCTTCACCGTTTCGAACGGCTCCAGGCTCATCAGTCCCGCCAGCGGCAGGGCAAGTTCGGCTTTCACACCATCCTTGTCGGCAACCGCAAATCCACCCTTCATGGCGATCACCCGGTTGACCGCGTGGGCCATGGCTTCCTCATCCGCGCCAACCACGCAGATGTTGTGGCTGTCATGGCCGACGGACGAAGCAATTGCGCCCTGTTTCATGCCGAAACCATTGACGAAACCGAGGCCGATGTTGCCAGTGCCCTTGTGCCGCTCCACGACGGCGACCTTCAGCACATCCTGATCAAGATCGGCCAGCGTCTTGCCGCCGGTCACCGGCAAGGTGCGCTTCAGGTGTTCGGTGATGATCCTGCCCGGCACCACACCGATAACGTCGGCCTCGCTGTTGCGCGCCGGTATATCGAACTTTGACGCGGTGACCTGGCCGACATGCACGCTGTCGAGGCCAACCGCCGGGACGATGGTTCTATTTGCAAATGCTTCGTCCGTCGCCAGAACACCGCCGCAGATCACTTGCGCCACACGGCAATCGGCAAAGTCGCTCAACAGCGCAATGTCTGCGCGCTTGCCCGGTGCAATCACGCCCCTGTCTTTCAGGCCAAAGGCATTGGCCGCCGACCAGCTTGCGGCCCGATAGGCGTCCAGCGGACGGATGCCCTTGGCGATCAGGCGGCGGATCATGCTGTCGAGGTGGCCTTCCTCGGCAATATCGAGCGGATTGCGGTCGTCCGTGCACAGCGCGACGAAAGCCGAAACATCCGGTGTCAGGATCGGAGCCAGCGCTTCCAGGTCCTTGGAAACGGAGCCTTCCCGCATCAGGATCGTCATGCCTTTGGCGAGCTTTTCCAGCGCCTCCTCGGCGGAGGTTGCCTCGTGGTCGGTGCGGATGCCTGCGGCCAGATAACCGTTGAGGCCAATGCCCTGAAGCAGAGGCGCATGGCCGTCGATATGACCGTCCTGAAAGGCGGCAAGCTTCGCCAGCACCTTGGGATCGCGCGCAAGCACACCTGGAAAATTCATGAATTCGGCAAGGCCGATCACACTCGGATGATCGCGGAACGGCAGCAGGTCCTCGATCTCCAGGCAGGCGCCGGCTGTCTCAAAAGCCGTTGCAGGAACGCAGGACGAGAGATTGACCTTGAGGTCCATCACTGTTTCCAGAGAACTGTCCAGGAAATATCGGATCCCTTCGGCACCCAGAACATTGGCAATCTCATGCGGATCGCAAATGGCTGTGGTCACTCCGTGCGGCAGCACGCAGCGGTCAAATTCGAACGGCGTGACCAGAGACGATTCCACATGAAGATGCGTGTCGATGAAGCCGGGTACGGCTGTCAGTCCCGAACCGTCGATCGTTTCGGCCGCTTCATACTGCCCGTGTGTGCCGACGATCCTGTCACCGACGATCGCAATATCCGTTTCGATCGTGGATCCATCGACAACGCTGAACAGGCTGGCGTTCCTGATCACCAGATCGGCAGGACGCTCCCCTGCCCCGGCAGCAATCGCCCGCTCCAGAAACGCTTCATCATGTGTGGCCGGCATTTTTTGTCTCCGATTCTCGTCCCTCCCCGACAATACGGATGTTGAAAGCTCCGGCAACGATTTCGCGAAGGTGTGTTAGGATGTCCTGCACGAAAGAGCTGAAACACGGATCGCCCGTCAATCCCGCGCGCACCCAGGCTGCGCGGATGTGCCAGACCGGCCCCTGCCGGAAAAATGTTACCGAGGCAGGCGAGAATTTTTCGTGTTGTTGCGCAGAGACTTACCGCGCCACAATATCGAAAACGTGCGTTGCAAAACAGATTGCGATTGACAGCCGGGCCACTTGGGCGAATAATTTTATCAAACTTATTTATTCTGATGCCGCCGACGAGAGCAGGCAGTTCCTGGGGAGGAGCAAGACCGGTGGAGGACACGCCAAAAAGCGGCCGTGGTTCGAATTCCGCGCAATTGCGCCGGTACAACGAACGCATCGTACTTCAGATCCTTCGGCGTGCCGGTGAGGCCTCCAAGGCGGAACTCGCCCGGGCGGTACAGCTGACCAACGCGGCCATCGGTGCCATCATCCAGAACCTCATCGAGGAAGGGCTGATCGTGGAAGCCGGCAAGCGTCACGACGGCAGTCGCGGGCAACCGGCAACCATTCTCCGGCTTGCCCCGCGCGGCGCCTATTCCTTCGGGGTGCGGCTGGACCGGACCAACATGGAAACCGTGTTGATGGATTTTTCCGGCCAGCTGATTGCCCGCCGGCTTCATGACATGATCCTGCCCGCGCCCGAAGAGGCCATGGAAATCCTCAAGGACGATCTGGAATTCCTGCGCCAGCATCTGAGCAAGGAAGACCAGTCCCGCATCACCGGCATTGGCCTGGCGCAACCGTTCAACCTTGGTGCCTGGCTGCATGAACTGGGCCTGCCCCAGGCCGATTTCATGAAGTGGGAAGACTTCGACCTGACCGACGCCCTGGAAAAGGCTACCGGCCTGCCGGTGTTCAGCGAGAACGACGGCACGGCCGCCGCTGTGGCCGAACTCTTCTACGGGCTGGGCCGGCAGAACGACAATTTCGTCTATCTTTTCCTTGGACCTGCCATCGGCGGCGGCCTGATTCTGAAGGGCGATGTCGTGCGCGGTGTATCCGGCAACGCCGGCGACGTTGCCATGATCCCCGTCCCGCCAAGCACGTTGACCACCGCACCAAAGGCCCGCAATTCCTGGGACCTGCTGCTGACCCGCGCATCGCTGGTTGCACTCGCCCGGCACATGTCGCCCGAAGATTTTCCAAAGCTCAACCGCTCCGATTTGCAGCACGCGGTTGAAACCGGCGACCCGAAATACACCGAGTGGCTTGAAGACTGCGCCGAAGCGCTCGCACTTGCCCTGCGCTCGGCCTATGCGCTTCTCGATGTTCCTCTGGTCGTCCTCGACGGCGACCTTGGCGGCCCGTTCCCGGAAACCTTCCGCGCCGCCTTGAAAAAGGCCGTGGAAAAGGCCGCGCCGGAGAAACGCCATTCACCCGACATCGAAATCGGCAGCTTTGGCCACGACGCAGGCGCCATCGGCGCAGCCAGCCTGCCGCAATTCTTCAATTTCTCGCCCAGGGCAGCAATCCTGACAGGCGGGAAAGACACCGGACCCGCCGGAGCTGGCAGCTCGGAGGATAGAGCCAGCTTTCCGGCACGGGCAGCACGGTTGGGGTCACATCTGGCCACGCCCAACCGTTCAACCTGAATTGGCCAGGGAGGAAAAACGCAAATGATCCGCAAACTACTCGCGACCGGTTCCGTTCTCGCCGCCATGGCTGCCACTCCGGCAGTCGCAGCAGACATCTCCGCCTGCCTGATCACCAAGACGGACACCAACCCGTTCTTCGTGAAAATGAAGGAAGGCGCCACCGCAAAGGCTGAAGAACTCGGCATCGAACTGAAGTCCTTCGCAGGCAAGATCGACGGCGACCATGAAACCCAGGTGGCAGCGATCGAAACCTGTATTGCAGACGGTGCCAAGGGCATCTTGCTGACCGCATCCGACACGTCGTCCATCGTGCCGGCTGTCCAGCAGGCGCGCGACGCCGGCCTTCTGGTGATTGCACTCGACACGCCGCTCGATCCCATTGATGCAGCCGACGCAACCTTCGCCACCGACAACTTCAAGGCGGGTGAGCTGATCGGCCAGTGGGCCGCGGCCAGCCTGGGCGACGAGGCAGCCAATGCCAAGATCGCCATGCTTGATCTCGGCATCAGCCAGCCAACCGTCGGCGTGCTGCGTGACCAGGGCTTCCTGCAGGGCTTCGGCATCGAGCTTGGCGACCCGAACAAGTGGGGTGACGAAACCGATCCGCGCATCGTCGGCAACGACGTGACCGCAGGCAACGAGGAAGGCGGTCGCAAGGCCATGGAAAACCTGCTCGCCAAGGATCCGATGGTCAACGTGGTCTACACGATCAACGAACCTGCGGCTGCCGGCGCCTATGAAGCACTGAAGGCCATCGGCCGCGAAAACGACGTGCTGATCGTATCTGTCGACGGCGGCTGCCCGGGTGTTCAGAACGTCAAGGACGGTGTTATCGGCGCCACCTCGCAGCAGTATCCGCTGCTGATGGCATCGCTCGGCATCGAGGCCATCAAGGCCTGGGCCGACAATGGCACCAAGCCGGAGCCGACCGAAGGCAAGGACTTCTTCGACACCGGTGTTGCCCTTGTGACCGACAAGCCGGTTGAAGGCGTCGAATCCATCGACACCGCCAAGGGAACGGATCTCTGCTGGGGCTAAGACACCCCTGGACGAGATCAAAAGGGGCATGGGCGACCTTGCCCCTTTTTTCAAAACCGGCGCAAAGAAGGTTAAACGGGCATGACCTTAGAAAGCAAAACGGCCAAGGGGCCGGCGGACTACGAATCCGCTGCCACCTCCGGACCGCAAGCTGTCGCCTCATTCGATGACGAACGTCATGGGATCGGGCAAAAAATCCAGCACACGCTGCACCAGACCCCATCACTGGTTCCGCTGATCGTCCTGGTACTCTCCCTTGTCGTTTTCGGGCTGTTGCTCGGATCGAAACTGTTCTCCCCCTTCGCACTGACGCTGATCCTGCAGCAGGTCCAGATCATCGGCATCGTGGCGGCAGCACAGAGCATCGTCATCCTGACCGCCGGCATCGATCTGTCGGTCGGCGCGATCATGGTGCTGTCCTCCGTTGTCATGGGGCAGTTCACCTTCCGCTATGGTTTGCCGGTGGAGGTCTCCATCGTCTGCGGTCTGATTTGCGGTACCTTTTGCGGGTATCTCAACGGCTTCCTTGTCGCCATCGTCAAGTTGCCCCCCTTCATCGTGACGCTCGGCATGTGGCAGATCGTGCTTGCCACCAACTTCCTTTATTCGGCCAATGAGACCATCCGGTCTCAGGAAATCGCCGAAGTGGCACCACTGCTTCAGTTCTTCGGCAACAAGGTCAATGTCGGCGGCGCAGTCTTCACCTACGGCGTCATCTTCATGGTGCTTCTGGTGCTGGTGCTGGCCTACGCCCTGCGTCAGACAGCCTGGGGCAGGCATGTTTACGCCGTTGGCGACGATCCGGAAGCCGCGCAGCTTTCGGGCGTGCAGGTGAAGAAGGTTCTGATATCGGTCTACATGCTGTCCGGGCTTATCTGCGCCTTCGCCGGCTGGGCGATGATCGGCCGCATCGGTTCTGTTTCCCCGACCACGGGTCAGCTTGCCAACATCGAATCCATCACGGCCGTGGTGATCGGCGGCATCTCGCTCTTCGGCGGACGCGGATCCGTGCTCGGTACCCTGTTCGGCGCACTCATCGTCGGTGTGTTCACGCTCAGCCTGCGCCTGCTTGGCGCCGATGCGCAGTGGACCTACCTGCTGATCGGCATCCTCATCATCGGCGCGGTCGCGATCGACCAATGGATCAGAAAGGTATCTGTGTGATGGAACCTGTCCTGCAAGCGCGTAAACTGGTCAAGCGCTACGGCCGTGTCGTGGCCATGGACCGAGCCGACTTCGAACTCTATCCCGGCGAGATCCTCGCCGTGATCGGTGACAACGGGGCTGGCAAATCCACCTTGATCAAGGCTCTCAGCGGAGCCGTGCAGCCTGATGGCGGAGAGATCCTGCTCGATGGCAAGCCCGTCCACTTCACCTCGCCCATCGACGCCCGAGAAGCCGGGATCGAGACGGTGTACCAGACCCTGGCCATGTCCCCTGCCCTGTCGATCACCGACAACATGTTCATGGGCCGTGAGTTGAAGAAACCCGGCTTCCGCGGCACCTGGCTGCGCCAGCTGGACCGAAAGAAGATGGAGGAGATCGCCCGCGAAAAGCTGAACGAACTGGGGCTGCTCACCATTCAGAACATCAACCAGGCCGTTGAAACGCTTTCAGGCGGTCAGCGCCAGGGGGTGGCGGTGGCACGGGCGGCCGCTTTCGGCTCCAAGGTCGTGATCATGGACGAGCCGACCGCCGCTCTGGGCGTCAAGGAAAGCCGGCGCGTGCTGGAGCTGATCAAGGATGTCAGGGCCAGGGGCTTGCCCATCGTGCTGATCAGTCACAACATGCCCCATGTCTTCGAGGTTGCCGACCGTATCCACATTCATCGGCTGGGCAGTCGGGCTTGTGTCATCAAACCGTCGGACTTTTCCATGTCCGATGCGGTGGCGATCATGACCGGAGCCATGGATCCGCCGGACAGCATGGCGGCCTAGGCCAGGGAAGAAAAACGGGAGGTGCCTTCATCCGGCGCCTCCTACCCGGGACCTCATCCCGAAGAGAACCGAAAGGTTCGTCCCGAAAGATGGGCCGCAAATTCGGTGCCTGTGGCCCATCCTTCGAGACGGGCTTATGGCCCTCCTCAGGATGAGGTGGTGGATTGATGAGCCGCTGTGGGGTCAGAGAAGACACATACAACGAGCGCAATTTGCGCGCCTCGTTGAAACCAATAAGGGAACGGGAGACACCGGGCTCAGCCCCTCTCCCACCCAAACCCTCATCCTGAGGAGAACCGACAGGTTCGTCTCGAAGGATGGGCGGCAAAATCAGCGCCCGTGGCCCATCCTTCGAGACGGGCTTATGGCCCTCCTCAGGATGAGGTGGTGGATTGATGAGCCGCTGTGGGGTCAGAGAAGACACATACAACGAGCGCAATTTGCGCGCCTCGTTGAAACCAATAAGGTAGCGGGAGACACCGGGTTCAGCCCCCACCTCCCCACACCCTCATCCTGAGGAGAACCGAAAGGTTCGTCTCGAAGGATGGGCATCAGGTTCGGCGCCTTGCCGGCCTCATTCGGATAAGACGGTGGTCTGAAAGGCCGCTGCCGCGAAATGACACAAATTCATGAATCCGCCGTCGATGCGGATCCTGACAAACGACGAAAGACCAGAACGTATATGTTTTTGATTTGCGGCGAAGCACTGTTCGATCTCTTTGGAGAAGCCGGTTCCGGCGACAGTGTTTCTTTCGACGCCCGTATCGGCGGATCCCCCTTCAACGTGGCCATGGGGCTGGCGCGCCTTGAAGAGGACGCCGGGTTTTTCGGCGGCATTTCACGCGATGCCCTTGGCGAGCGTCTGGTCCAGAAGTTTCGCAGTGAAGGCGTTTCGGAACGCTATATCCTGAGGACCGACTACCTGACGACACTCAGCCTCGTCCAGAAGGATGAGCACGGCTCTCCGGCCTATACATTCTACGGCGAGAACGCGGCTGACCGTATGGTGACCGTCGATGACCTGCCGCAGTTCGACGAACCGCCATTGTTTCTGCACATCGGGTCCTACACGGCACTGGTCGAGCCGGTTTCGGTCGCCTTCAGGGCTCTGATCGAACGTGAGCGAGACCATACGCTGGTCTCCTTCGACCCGAACATACGCCCGACCGTGGTGCCGGACATGGCGCTCTGGCGCCGCAATACGGAAAGCCTTGTTCCGTTGACGGACGTCGTCAAGGTTTCGGACGAGGACCTTGCCCTGATCGCTCCCGGTGAACCCGTTGAAACCATTGCCCGCGCCTGGCTCGGCATGGGGGCTTCGCTGGTCATCGTCACACGGGGCGGAGACGGTGCAACCGCATTTGCCGAAGGCATCGAAGTCAGCCGCCCGGGCATCAAGGTAACCGTTGAAGATACCGTTGGCGCGGGCGACACCTTCCAGGCAGCCCTGCTTGCAGGGCTGAAACATCTTGGTGCAACCAACCGTGATGCGCTTGCAGCCCTTGACGCCGGCCAGCTAAATCGTCTTCTTGATTTCGCCGTCGGGGCAGCTGCCATCACCTGCTCCCGGCGGGGAGCGGATCTGCCGCGCAGGAGCGAACTGGAAAAAGAGTGGTCGGCCCTGAAATGAGGGGCTGACAAGAGAATTAAATCGATTTAAAAGGCAGTCGAAAACGGTCCAGGCCGGAGCGGCCCATCGGACTGGCAGCTGTGAGAAGGGATGTTTTATGGCGGTACGCGTCATTGAAGTTGAAGAATTCGACCTCGTCGTTTTCGGAGCCTCCGGAGACCTCGCCCACCGCAAGCTTCTGCCTGCCCTTTACCACCGCGACGCGGACGGCCAGATGCCGGAAAACGCCCGCATCATCTGCAGTGCCCGCCGCGACTATTCCGACGACGACTATCGCGATTATGCCAAGGCCGCACTTGAAGAACACGTCAAGGATCTGGACGACGAGCATCTTCAGCAGTTCCTGAAGCGCCTGCGCTACGTCAAGATCGACATCGCCACAGGCGACGGCTTTGAAGATCTGAGAACCATCCTGGACGAACGCCCTGAAGTCATCCGCGCCTTCTATCTTGCGGTCGGCCCGGATCTTTTCGGCACGATCTGCGAGAACCTCGGCCGTATCGGCGTCGTCAACGACCATTCCCGCGTCGTCATGGAAAAGCCCATCGGCAAGGACGGCAAGTCCGCCAAGGCGCTCAACGACACGGTTGGCGCTGTGTTCAACGAACACCAGATCTTCCGTATCGACCACTATCTCGGCAAGGAAACGGTGCAGAACCTGATGGCCCTGCGCTTTGCCAATGCCCTGTTCGAGCCGCTGTGGAACGCTGCCCATATCGACCACGTCCAGATCACCGTGGCCGAGTCGCTCGGCACCGGTGGCCGTGCCGGCTACTACGATACCGCAGGTGCCCTGCGCGACATGGTGCAGAACCACATCCTTCAGCTGCTCTGCCTTGTGGCGATGGAGCCGCCGGAAAGCATGAACGCCGACAGCGTGCGCGACGAGAAGCTGAAGGTCCTGAAAGCCCTTGCCCCGATCGACGAGCAGAGCATCGACAAGCTGACCGTGCGCGGCCAGTACCGCGCAGGGGCTTCGGCCGGAGGTGCGGTTCCCGGTTACCTGGAAGAGCTCGGCAACAACGAAAGCCGGACGGAAACCTTCGTCGCCCTGAAGGCGGAAATCGCCAACTGGCGTTGGGCCGGCGTGCCCTTCTACCTGCGCACCGGCAAGCGTCTGGCGCAGCGCGTATCGGAAATCGTCGTCCAGTTCCGTCCGATCCCGCATTCTATCTTCGACGCGGAAGCCGGGGCGATCACCGCCAACCGCCTCATCATCCGTCTGCAGCCCGATGAAGGAGTCCAGATGCAGATCATGATCAAGGACCCCGGCCCCGGCGGCATGCGCCTGCGTCAGGTTCCGCTCGACATGAGTTTTGCCGAAGCCTTCAAGGTGCGTAACCCGGATGCCTACGAACGCCTGATCATGGACGTGATCCGCGGCAACCAGACCCTGTTCATGCGCCGTGACGAAGTTGACGCCGCCTGGGCCTGGATCGACCCGATCCAGGCTGCATGGGCTGCGTCCAAGGAAACGCCGAAAGGCTACACCGCCGGCACCTGGGGCCCGTCCGCCTCCATCGCTCTGGTCGAGCGTGACGGCCGCACCTGGGCCGAAGACGACGGCAACTGATACCTCTCGCGCAAGGCCCGGCCTTGCGCGTTTCCGGCCTCTTAAATCGATTAGAGAGCGGCAAGCTCGCCGCAACGCCCTATGTGCCGGACATAGGACCAGCCAGGCCGCGGCGCGGCTAGCAAAGGATTTGAAGCAATGACCATCCAGGATCGCATTGGCGACGTCACCGAACGGATCGTCAAACGCAGTCACGACAGCCGCTCAAGATATCTGGACCGCATCGGCAAGGCCGCCGACAAGGGCCCGCAGCGTTCGCGCCTGTCCTGCGGCAACCTCGCCCATGGGTTCGCCGCCTGTGGCCTCTCCGACAAGCAGGCCCTTTCCGGCGACGTGGTACCGAACCTCGGCATCATCACCTCCTATAACGACATGCTTTCGGCTCACCAGCCATACGAGACCTATCCGGCCCTGATCCGTGAAGCCGCTCACGAGATCGGCGCGGTTGCCCAGGTTGCCGGTGGTGTTCCGGCCATGTGCGACGGCGTCACTCAGGGACAGGACGGCATGGAACTGTCGCTGTTTTCCCGAGATGTGATCGCCATGGCTGCTGCCGTCGGCCTGTCGCACCAGATGTTCGATGCAGCGGTCTTTCTCGGCATCTGCGACAAGATCGTTCCCGGTCTTGCCATCGCGGCCCTCTCCTTCGGCCATCTGCCGGCCGTGTTCGTTCCCGCTGGTCCGATGCCGACAGGCATTTCCAACGACGAGAAAGCCAAGATCCGCCAGCTCTATGCCGAAGGCAAAGTCGGCCGTGACGCCCTGCTGGAAAGCGAGTCACGTGCCTATCATTCGCCGGGCACCTGCACCTTCTACGGCACGGCCAACTCCAACCAGATGCTGATGGAGATCATGGGCCTGCACATGCCGGGTGCCTCCTTCGTCAATCCGGGCACGCCCCTGCGCGACGCCCTGACCAGGGAAGCGGCCAAGCGCGCCATCGCGATTTCCGCCCTCGGCAACGAGTTCACCCCCGCCGGTGAAGTCATCAGCGAAAAGGCGATCGTCAACGGCGTCGTCGGCCTGCACGCCACTGGTGGCTCGACCAACCACACCATGCATCTGGTGGCGATTGCCGCTGCTGCAGGCATCAGGCTGACCTGGGACGACATCTCCGATCTTTCCGATGTCGTGCCGCTTCTGGCTCGCGTCTATCCGAACGGCAAGGCCGACGTGAACCACTTCCAGGCCGCCGGTGGCCTTGCCTTCCTGATCCGCGAACTGCTGGGTGACGGTTACCTGCACCAGGACGTGAAGACCGTCTACGGCACCGACCTTTCCGGTTACACCGTGGAAGCGAAACTCGACGCTGACGGCAACGTGCAACGCGAAGAAGTTCCTGAGACCTCCGGCGACGAAACGGTGCTGGCTCCTGTTGCCAAGGCCTTCCAGCCGACGGGTGGCCTGAAGATGCTCACAGGCAACATGGGCAAGGCCGTTATCAAGATCTCGGCTGTTGCCAGGGAACGCCACATCATCGAGGCACCTGCCCGCGTCTTCCACGACCAGAACGATTTCCTGACCGCCTTCAACAACAAGGAACTGACCGGCGACGTTGCCGCCGTGGTCCGGTTCCAGGGCCCGAAGGCAATCGGCATGCCCGAACTGCACAAGCTGACGCCCTGCCTCGGCATCCTTCAGGACCGCGGCCACAAGGTCGCCCTGATTACCGACGGCCGCATGTCGGGTGCTTCCGGCAAGGTTCCGGCGGCAATCCATGTGACCCCGGAAGCAGCCGCCGGCGGCCCGATCGCCAAAATCCGTGACGGTGACATGATCCGCGTCGATGCGGTGACTGGTAAATTGGAAGTGCTGGTCGACGAAGCCGAATTCAACGCCCGCCCGCTGGCGGAAGCTGACCTGAGCCAGAGCCAGTTCGGCACCGGCCGGGACCTTTTCGCCGCCTTCCGTGGTGCAGTTGGTTCGGCCGATACTGGCGCACATGTGTTTGGTGAGTAAGGATCAGGCCCCGAACGGCCAGGTGAATTCGGCACGATAAATTCTGCGATCTGCTCCGGCTGCGGTCGGTGCAGGTACGACAAAAAAGAGATTTTGGAGGCGATATGGCCCAGGACATTGAAAAGATCGAGAAAGTAATGTGCGCGGCACCGGTTATCCCGGTGCTGATCGTGGAAGATCCCAGGAAGGCCGTCCCCATGGCAGAAGCGCTTGTGCGCGGCGGCCTGCCTGCAATCGAGATCACCTTGCGCACCGCCCATGCCCTGGAAGCGATCAACGCGGTCAACGAACACGTGGAAGGCGCGATTGTGGGTGCCGGCACGGTGCTGGACGGCAAGCAATATGATGCCGCCGTTTCTGCAGGTGCCCGTTTCATCGTCTCCCCTGGCGCAACCGCCAACCTGCTGGACGCAGCCGACCAGCACAGCGTGCCGCTGCTTCCCGGTGCAGCCACTGCATCGGAAGTCATGTTCCTGCTGGAACGTGGCTATGAGCGGCTGAAGTTCTTTCCCGCCGAGCAGGCAGGCGGAGCGTCCTACCTCAAGTCTCTCTCCTCCCCGCTGGCGGCGGCCAAATTCTGCCCCACAGGCGGCGTCAGCCTCGACAAGGCTCCGGACTATCTGAAACTGCCGAACGTCCTGTGCGTTGGCGGTTCCTGGATTGCAGACGCAAAGGCGATTGCGGAGGACGACTGGTCCGGCATTGAAACCCGCGCAAAAGCGGCAGCCGCCCTTAAAATCTGATCAGCAAATAGCAGATCAGCAATTTCGAACGAAAAGAGCCGGGCGACGGATCGCCCGGCTCTTTTTCATCTGTTCGACGATCAGTGGCGGCTTGCCCACTCATCGACCTCGCGCTCTGCTTCGTCGCGCGACTTGCCGTAGAGCTCCTGGATCTTGCCGGCAAGCTGGTCGCGATTGCCTTCGATCCGGTCCAGATCGTCATTGGTCAGCTTGCCCCACTGTTCCTGGGCCTTGCCTTTAACCTGTTTCCAATTGCCTTCGATAATGTCCCAGTTCATTTTCATCACTCCAGTCAGGGTGCAGTCAGCTTCTCGACCGGAGGCTTCCGGTCAACTGCTGCAGGTGTTGAGGTTTGAGAAAGTGACAGATGCCTGTTGAAGCCATCTGTCTCGGGATAGGCGTCCGGATATCGGGAAGGATCTCGATGGAACCGGACGCTGTGTCAGGCTGCCCCGGGCGATAACACCCGGAGCAGTCCACTACTCTTACTCAGCGACGTAGTCCGGCTGAGCTTCCAGTTCTTCCTTGGTGGCGCCAACATAGACGCGCAGGTCGGAACCGTCTTCGTTGCGAATGATCTGCAGCTCGTCAAAGGTGACGGCAACTTCACGCTCGCCGATACCCAGGAAGCCGCCAACATCAAGGATCACCTTTTCGATGGTGCCGTCCTGGCTCACGATGAGTGAATCGATTTCACCGATGTCTTCATCGTTGGCGTCGTAGATGTTGGCACCTTCAAGATCGTCGGCCGTCAGTTCGGCAACAACCGCGTCGGTATAGCCTTCACGCTCGACTTCGGCACGCGGCAGAAGCGGACGACCGTCGGCATCGGTCTGGGGCGCCATCGCAGTCTCCGGAGCAGCCGTCACTCCGGCGTCGCTATCCTGGCTCATCGCGGTTTCGGTCGACGTATCGGTTTCCGTCGTCATTGCCGTATCGGCAGGCTTCTCCATGCCTTCAGACGTCTGTGTGGCAGCCGTTTCCGCTTCGTCAGCGTACGGGTTTTCATACGCCGCTGCATTGGTCAGCACGTCCTTGTTGGCGTTGACCACCAGGAAGTAGCTATCGGCGTCATCCTGTTCGCGGACGACCTTCAGCTGTTCCATCGGAAGGGCGATGTCTTTCTCGCCGACACCAAGGAAGCCGCCGACACCCAGGATAACGGCCTTGACCGAGCCGTCGAAGCCAAGGATCACATCGTTGACTTCACCGATGTCGTCCCAGTCTTTTTCTTCGTCAGCCTGAGCCTGATAGTCTTCGTTGAACCGGTCATAGTTTTCTTCGACCGAGTAGATCCGCATGCCAATCAGATCAGACGCAAGAACATCACTCATGTTTGCAGACTCATTGAATTCATAAGTCTGGAGCGGTTTTACTTCATTTGCCGCGTAAAGTGATGTTGTCAGCATCAAGGACATCGCGGTAGCGGTGATAATCCGTTTCATAATATTATATCCTCTCACAGTGATTTCCCAAGCCGGCAACATCAGTATTGCTATTGATGAGGCGGTTACTGTGAGAACAACCGAGAGAGAAAGAAGTTCCGGATTAAAAACTAATTTTTTGAAAAAGTGACAATCACCTATTCGAAGACAGGCGGAAAACTCGCCCAGTCCCCAGGGTACGGATGGAGCGTGAAACCACCGCTCGCCGCGTTTCTTTCACGTCCGCGCGAGAAGTTCAGTCAATTGCGGGGAGTTGATTGGGACACACGCCGACCGCAGCATGAGCGGGCCATGTCAGACGCTCTGGGCTTCTTCACTATCCGCTTCGGAATTGCCGTCGCTCTCTTCTTCTTCTTCGTCGTCTCCGTGATCGTCGTCCTGCTCAAGCGTACGATCCCACAAGAGACGCATACCGGCGGAGGTGTCATTTCGCCAGGCGAATTCGGCAACGACCGGCCTTTCGAATTTTTTCATCGTCAGCAGAACTTCCTCTGGAAGCGCTGTCAGACCTTTGGCAGTTATGCGGCAACCGTTCTTGCCGGCATCAACGATCGTGCCACTGATTTCCGTAATTCCGTCCAGGTCGGCGATCTTTACCGGAATGCTGACGTTGTTCCGTTTTTCGCGACGCTTGTCCGAAACGGATTTCTCGCTCTTGGCGAAGACCACCGCGGCATCGTTGCCCTTCACGGAAGTGACGTGAGCCTTCACCAGTTTGCTTGCATCCTTGGGCCGAACCCCGATGTTCTTGTAAAGCTCGCCGATATCCGGAGAGGTCAACCGGAAGCCCCACTCGCTGACGTTGGATGCAACCGCGTTGATGACCGAAAGATTGTCGAAATCAACCACGAGGACTTCTTCCTCGGCATCAGGTTGATCGAGCAGATGGGTCAGGCCGTGTGATTTGTTTTCGGAATTCATAGATTTAGTTTACCTTGAGCAAACTTTCATTTCACTTAAAATACAGTCAGACAATTCAATTTATCGTTGTTTTCCGCCAACTTCGGGCTTTTTACCCTGACCGGTCGTTTACCCTGAGCAATTTTTGCAATTGGCGTTCCTATCAAAAGCGCGTTCAAATCATTCTCGCCACTTCGGCTGCTTTTTCTTGAAATGCGCCCAACAGCCTGCCTCAACCACATTTGCAGGAGATTAGCATGGCGAAATACATCGGACTTACAATTGCGGCCCTCGCGGGCCTCGGTTTTCTCTCCCAGGCACAGGCAGAAGAGCTCTGTCAGGGTTTCGGCCCGCAAACACCACGCGATATCTCGCAGACTGCAGGACTGAACACGTCTTCTTTCTCGATAGCGCCGTCCGCCGACAAGCTGAACCTGTGCAACATCCACACGCACACCAACGCGGAACACAAGGGGCCGGGCTTCACCGTCTTTGCCGGCGATGGCGATCATGGCGGTTACAAGTGCAACGAGACCGCCGACCTGACCGAGGCTGAACTGGCAGAACCCGCCGGGTCAGCTTTTCATGGCGTCAAGCCCGGCGACACGATCGAAGTCCACTGGGTGCATACATCCTGCAACATCACCCCGGGTGAAGGACTTGGCTCTTGCCTGAGCGATGCCTGCGCCAATCCGCAACTTCGTGTCGAGGCCCAGGTTTTCCTTGTCGTGAATGATCCCAAGGCACTGAGCTTTCTCGACTTCGATTATGACGGCAACATCGTGAATGGCCTGCATCAGGCCAAGTCATTGCCGGAAGGCACGGGTACGCCGGTCACCTTCATCGGGTCGACAACAGGGCCCAGCTTCACCCAGTCGACATGCTCCCCACTTCAGGTGACCTGGAGCGTGCATCCGCAATGCGCCAAGCTGGACATAAACTCGCTCAACGCCTGGGCGGAAAAAGGCAATGTCTTCAAGGAAGACCACTCCCACGGCATTCGCCAACTTGTTACAGCCCCAGAATTGCTGGCCCCGATTTCCAACTGATTGGCCTTCAGCCGCCGGAATCCACCTGCCTGTTTCCGGCGGCATTCTCCTTGAATTTCCTCTCCCCCTCGCCGGGCGGGTATGCTAATGGATGCCCCGCGCGCGTCGGCGCGAAAACAAGCTGTTAAATCGATTTAAGAGGATTGTTCATGGCGCTAGAAGCAGCATTTGAGGCTCTCAACCGGCAGGCGGAACAATTGAAGGGCACCTCCCTGCGGCAACTGTTTGCGGCCGCCCCCGACCGGTTCGACACGTTCTCCGCCAGAACAGACGACCTGTTGCTCGATTATTCCAAGTCGCGGATCGACGACAAGGCGTTCAACCTGCTGCTCGACCTGGCCCGCGCTGCGGACGTGGAAGGCAAACGTGCGGCCATGTTTGCCGGCGAGAAGATCAACGGCACCGAAAAGCGCGCCGTCCTGCACACTGCGCTTCGCAATCAGTCGGACCAGCCGGTTCTGGTCGATGGTGCGGATGTGATGCCAGATGTGCGTGCGGTTCTGGACGCGATGGCGGATTTTGCCGAAGCGGTTCGCTCCGGCGATCTGACCTCATCCACCGGCGACGCCTTTACCGACGTGGTCAACATCGGCATCGGCGGCTCGGACCTCGGGCCGGTCATGACGACAATCGCGCTCAGCCCCTATCATGATGGTCCGGAGCTGCACTATGTTTCGAACGTGGATGGCGCTCATATTGCCGATACCCTGGAAAAACTCGACCCGGCCACGACGCTGATCATCGTCGCCTCGAAGACCTTCACCACCATCGAGACCATGACCAATGCGCAGACCGCGCGCAAATGGATTGCCGGTACTCTTGGCGAAGAGGCTGTCGGCGACCACTTTGCAGCCGTCTCCACCGCCCTCGACAAGGTTGCCGCTTTCGGCATCGACGAAAGCCGCGTCTTCGGTTTCTGGGACTGGGTCGGCGGCCGGTATTCCGTCTGGTCGGCCATCGGCCTGCCTCTCATGATCGCCATCGGACCGGACGCCTTCAGTGACTTTTTGTCCGGTGCCCATGCAATGGACACCCATTTCGCCGAAGCCCCGCTTGAAAACAACCTGCCGGTTCTGATGGCTCTGATCGGCGTCTGGAACCGGGACGCGCTTGGCCTTTCCGCCCGCGCCGTCCTGCCCTACGACCAGCGCCTGTCACGCCTGCCCGCGTATCTGCAGCAGCTCGACATGGAATCGAACGGCAAGCGCGTGAAGCTGGACGGCAGCCCCGTGACCGAGGAAACCGGACCACTGGTCTGGGGCGAACCAGGTACGAATGGTCAGCACGCGTTCTATCAGCTCCTGCACCAGGGCACGACTGTCATCCCGTGTGAATTCCTGATTGCCGCCAACGGCCACGAAGAAGACCTGAAACATCATCACGACCTTCTGGTCGCGAACTGCCTCGCCCAGTCCGAAGCCCTGATGCTCGGCCGGACACTTGACGAGGCAAAGGCACTCCTCAGCGCTTCGGGCATGGCTGCGGACGAAGTCGATCGTCTGGCTCCCCACAAGGTGTTCCCGGGCGACAGGCCCTCCATGACCCTTGTTTATGACCAGCTGACCCCCTTCGCACTCGGCCGCCTGATCGCCCTTTACGAGCACCGGGTTTTCGTTGAAGGCGTGATCTGGGGAATCAACTCCTTCGACCAGTGGGGCGTGGAACTGGGCAAGGAACTGGCCACTGCCCTGCTGCCAATGGTCAAGGGCGAAGTCTCTGCAGATTCCAAGGACGCCTCGACAAAAGGCTTGCTTGCCGCGCTGAAAAGTTGACGCGGGAACCACACCTTTGTTTACGCGTTAATACGTGAGGCGATCTCGTCATAATTTTGCCCAACCGGCCCTATCTGGTTCACATCGTTGAAGAACTCTTATTGGTATTCACGATGAACACGGGCCGGCTGTGGCAAACAGAGATTGCCCCAACGTGCAAAGCAGCTTAGGCTTGGAAAGATTTTATACATTCGACCCGCCGAGGTTGCGGTCCGACAGGGAGACTGATTTCATGAAAAAACTAGTTCTGCTCGCAGCAGTTGGCCTTGCCCTGGCGGGCTGCCAGTCCGATAGCTCACGCGACCGCGCCCTCGTAGGCGGTGGTCTTGGCGCGGCAACCGGTGCAGCAATCGGTGCTGCCGCAACCGGTGATGTCGGCGGCGCCCTGGTTGGTGGTGCAATCGGTGCGGCCGGTGGTGCAATTGTCGGCAGCGCAACGACTCCGAAGAACTGCGTCGCCTATGACCGCTACGGCAATCCTTACCGGGTCGCTTGCCCGTAATCGGGGGCGATCCTTTTTCGTTTCGGTAATAGACCGTTGGGAAGAAAACTATGAAGAAACTCCTTCTGATTGCCGCTTCGGCCGCATTTCTGGCAGGCTGCCAGTCTGACAGTCAAAGAGACCGCGCGCTTGTTGGCGGCGGTCTTGGTGCGGCGACCGGTGCCGTGATCGGTGCCGCCGCCGGTAACGGCGTCGGCCCGGCGCTCGCCGGTGCGGCAATCGGTGCAGCAGGCGGTGCCATCATCGGCTCTGCAACGACACCCAAGAACTGTGTCGCCTACGACCGGTATGGCAACCCGTACCGCGTCGCCTGCCCCTGATCTCAACTGACCTGAGTCAATCGGGTCTTCACAGGTTTACGAAATGAAAAAGATCCTGCTGGTGGCCCTTGCGGCCATCGCCCTCGCCGGCTGTCAGTCAAGCAGCCAGAGAGATCGCGCGCTTGTCGGCGGTGGCCTTGGTGCCGCGACCGGCGCCATTGTCGGTGCCGCTGCCGGTGCCGGTGCAGCTCCGGTTCTCGCCGGCGCCGCTATCGGTGCAGCGGGTGGTGCTGTCATCGGTGCAGCGACCACGCCGAAAAACTGCGTGGCACATGACCGGTATGGCAACCCCTACCGAGTCGCCTGCCCGTAAGGTCTGGCTCTCTGTCGTCCTGACCACCGTCAGAGCGGACGAATTTAGCGACAATACCGGGCATGCTCGTGGTTTCATGGGCATGCCCGTTTTGCTTTCGGGATCTGCCTTGGATAAATCCGTGTTGGTAAGAAACTGTTAACCATAGATCTCCACCCTTGGCAGACACATGTTTTTCGCCAAGGGGTTCTGGATGAGATCCGTCCTTGCAGCCGCAAGTCTCGCCATTGTGCTGACAGGTTGCGCCAACACCGAAAGTCAACGGGACAGGATGCTGATCGGGGCAGGTCTCGGTGCGGCAACGGGCGCCACGATCGGCGCCGTTGCCGGTTCCACGGTGAACGCGACCCTTGCAGGCGCCGCTCTCGGTGCCGTCGGTGGTGGCCTGATCGGTGTCGTCACCACCCCGCGCAACTGCATTGCCACGGATGAACAGGGCACACCTTACAAGGTCCGCTGCCCGTAAACCCTTCGCACAGCAAATAAGGTTTGTTTGCCCCCTGCGAAATCAGGAATGCAATAACCTGCGGAACAGCCGGACATTTTCGACGCAAGTTGCACAGAACAGCAGGTCACGGGCTCACCGCTGTCACGTCAGTCCAAAATCCTATTGTGAAAGCAAAAAGCCGGCCCAACGGACCGGCTTTTCTCATCTTTGAAGCGAAGTTCCCTTATCAGGCAGCAGCGCTTTCCTTGGCCTGCTCAAGAGCAACCTTCGGATCTACGTAGGCATAGCCGAGAGCGGTTGCGACCGCCTCACAGGTCACCTGGCCGCCGATCACGTTGAGGCCCGGCAGGAAGTGCGGATCATCGAGCAGCGCCTTCTTGGCACCCTTGTCCGCCAGTGCAAGAGCAAACGGCAGGGTGGCGTTGTTCAGCGCGTAGGTGGACGTCTTCGGCACGGCACCCGGCATGTTGGCAACGCAGTAGTGAACGACTTCATCGATGATGTAGGTCGGCTCGGAATGCGTCGTTGCCTTGGAGGTTTCGAAGCAGCCTCCCTGGTCGATGGCGACATCAACGAGAACCGAGCCCGGCTTCATGCGGCTGACCAGCTCGCGCGACACCAGCTTCGGTGCCGCCGCACCGGCAACCAGCACCGCACCGACGACCATGTCGGCTTCCAGCACATGCTTTTCCAGTGCAGCCTTGGTCGAATAGACGGTTTTCAGAGCCGGACCGAACGTCTGGGAGAGATTGCCCAGAACGGCGGTAGACCGGTCGAGAACGGTGACATCGGCTCCAAGGCCAAGCGCCATGGTAATGGCATGAGAACCGACCACACCACCGCCAATGACAACGACCTTGGCCGGTTCGACACCGGGAACACCGCCCACGAGCGTGCCGGAGCCACCCTGGGCCTTTTCCAGCGCCTTGGCACCGGCAATCACCGACAGGCGGCCGGCAACCTGGGACATCGGCACCAGAAGCGGTAGACCGCCACGGGCATCGACAACCGTTTCATAGGCAATGCAGGTGGCACCGGACTTTACCAGGTCCGCGGTCTGCTCCGCGTCTGGCGCCAGGTGCAGATAGGTGAAGAGAATGTGGTCGGGGCGCAGCATGGCGCGTTCGACAGCCTGCGGTTCCTTGACCTTCACGATCATGTTCGCGGCATCGAAGACTTCCTTGGCAGTTGCCAGGATCTTCGCGCCTGCCGCTTCGTAGTCGGCATCGCTGGCGCCGATGCCGACACCGGCATTGGTTTCAACGACAACTTCGTGGCCATGAGCCACCATTTCAAGAACACTGTTCGGCGTCAGACCTACCCGGTATTCGTGGTTTTTGATTTCTTTCGGCACACCAATGCGCATGACTCGACTCCTCTGGAAGCATTATTGATTGCCGACGATTTTACGCCTGTTTTCGTCGAATGTGCTTGCGTTCCCGGGGGTCTCCGTTCAAATACGCGCAATTTTATTGTGTCGAATTGATATTTCTTCAAATTATCTGCTATGTATTATCTTGAACTTGGCATTATGTGCGGTGCAGCAAAATGAAACTCGATCGCCTCGACCAGAAGATCCTGAACGTTCTGCAAAGCGACGGCCGCATCGCCAACGCGGACCTGGCGGAAAAGGTGGGGCTTTCCCCTTCCGCCTGTTTGCGGCGGATGCGCGCGCTGGAGGAAGCCGGCATCATCGAAAAATACGTCGCGCTTCTGGACCAGAAGAAACTCGGCCGGCACATGGACGTTTTCGTGGAAATCTCGCTGACCGGCCAGTCCAAGGAAACGCTTGAGAATTTCGAACGCGCCGTGGCCCGGTCCGGCGAAATCATGGAGTGTTTCCTGATGGCGGGTGATGCTGATTACATCCTGCGCCTCTCGGCCCGGGACCCGATCGACTTCGAACGCATCCACCGCGACCACCTTGCCCAGCTTCCAGGCGTTCTCAGAATGAAATCCTCCTTCGCCATCCGGCCGATCGTCAGACGCACGGCGATTCCCCTGAACGGCGAAACATGAGTTCCTTTCGGGACCGATCCACAACCAAACCGCCTGCAATTCCGCCACTAAATCCAGCGTCTCGACGCAGCCAGCACTGGCAGGTATAGTCCGCATCCATTCAACTGCCCGGCTTTTCAAGGAACCCGCTCCGGTGACCCATACGATCACCCGTTTCATCGATACGACTTACCAGCTTGCAGAATGCCCGACCTGGGACGACAGATTGAACCGCTTGCTCTGGGCCGACATCCAGGGCCGCTCCATCCAGTCCATGGATTGGGCCAGCCGCAAGATCACCACATGGCAATTCGACAATGAGGTCGGTTCCTTCGGCCTGACGGATGACGATCGCCTGATTGTCAGCGTGTGGGACAAGATCGTTCTGTTCGATCCCGAAAGCGGTGCCAGCGAGGTTCTGGCAGAAGTTCAGGCTGATGAGCCGCGCACACGGCTGAACGACGGCAAGGTCGGTCCGGATGGGGCCTTCTGGGTCGGTACCATGGACACCAGCTCACCGCGTGAACCGATTGCCGGTCTTTACCGGGTCGACGGCAGCGGCGACGTTGCCGAGATCCGTGACGAACTGCAGTGTTCCAACGGGCTCGCGTGGACGCCGGACGGCACCTACATGTACCACTCCGACACCTCCCCCGGCTGGATCGAATATTACGGCTTCGACCCGGAGACCGGTGCACTTGGCTCCAAGATGCTTTACGCTCAGCAGACCAACGACACCGGCCGGCCGGATGGCGCAGCGGTCGACACCGAAGGCAACTACTGGAGCGCAGGGGTTTCCGCCGGCGTTCTCAACTGCTTTGGTCCGGACGGCAACCTGCTTGCCGCCATCAAGCTTCCGGTCGACAAGCCCACCATGCCCTGCTTTTGCGGCCCGGATCTGGACCATTTGATCGTCACCAGCATCAAGCAGCCCGCCGACCCGACCGCGGTCGAACCCGACACATTGTCCGGCGGCCTGTTCCTGGTGGAAGGTCACGGCAAGACCGGTTTGAAGACATACCGGTTCAGGACGGCAAAAAGCTGATCAAAAGCAACGCTTGGGGCAAGTCGGTTTCTGCTGTAACCGGCTCCTGCCGCACATTTGGCCTGTCATCCGTTCCGCCGACCCGGGCACAACATCAGGGTGAAGATAAACATCCCTCCTCCTCTGGATGAGGGAGAGCCTTTCGCTCGGAGGCCATGCCGGGATGAATTTTTGAGCGGTCTGCCTGACGACTGTCTGTCGACGGCAGTTGTTTAGGGCCGGTTATTCAGCGTCCTTCGGAGGCTGGCAGTCCCTGAGAGCCTCGATGATCTGTTCCGCTTTCACACCCGGCACCTGGATTTTCGTTTCCCCGTAAAGGTGAACGACGGCCCCCTCTCCCTTCACCGATTGTTCGTTGAAAATGCGGACCGACTGGTTTTCGGGAATGAGCACGGCCATGGAGCCGTCCTCCATGCTGAGCAGGATGGAAGACGCAATCAATGTGCAAATCATGTTTCAGCCCCACAACAGGTCAGGTAACCGGCTTTCAGCCTGCCCCGGAAAACGGACAGAAAACCGATCTTGACCCAGTCACCTAGTAGCGGCAACCCCGCACCTTTACGGGCTTCCAGACTGTTTGGGCGGGTTGAACCAGCACCTGGCGGCTGACCGTCTGGTAAACCGCGGGCTTTTGCACCCGGTAGCTCGTGGCTGGCTGGACCAGCACCTTTTCCTTCACGGAGCTGTAAATGGCAGGCTGGCGTACTGCGACGCGTGAGGCCGACTGCACGAGAACCTTCTGGCTGACGGTTCGATAGACGGCGGGGTTCTGCACCTTGCACAGGATGTTGCGGCCGTTGATGACCCGGTATTCCCAGCCGACGCTGGCGGGTTGAACCTGAACCCGGCTCTGACGTGTCTGGTAGACGGCAGGCGATGTGCGATAGCTGACCCGCTCCGGCTGCACCAGAACACGGCGGGCCTGATAACTGTAGACGGCAGGTTTCTGCACCACGTAGCTGGATGCCGGCTGGACGAGAACTCGCTCGTTCACAGTTTTGTAGACGGCCGGCACGGTGGCCTGTTCATAGCAGGACAGTGCCTTGCCCCCGGCCAGCACGGACGTGCTGACC
Source organism: Labrenzia sp. THAF191a (assembly GCF_009363335.1). Taxonomy (GTDB): domain Bacteria; phylum Pseudomonadota; class Alphaproteobacteria; order Rhizobiales; family Stappiaceae; genus Roseibium; species Roseibium algicola. The sequence goes on along the minus strand of NZ_CP045333.1, from coordinate 3,392,367 downwards.
AACGGACTGACGATCAGCGCGGCAAGCGCGCTCCAGAAGCTGTGACGCATGTACTTTCCCCCAGTCTGGCGCAGGAATTCCCCCGCACCCCTGACTTTAGGGAAGTTCCACAAGCCATTAAAGCGAAAAAGTTAATATCCGTTAAGAAACAGCTCTGACGATCTGCTGTTCGCTCTCTTCGTCATCAGCTTCAGCGCGAGCACTCTTCTCGTAATCGGTGTCCTCGTTGATGATGTGACGGGCTTCTTCGGGGATCCATTCTCCCCAGCGCGGCTGCAGCTGATGGTCGACGGACACGCGGTCGTCGAAGACGAAACATTCGCCCTTCCAGAGGCTGTCGGCTTCCGGCACCTTCTCCAGATAGTTCAGGATGCCGCCTTCCAGGTGATAGACTTCCTCGAAGCCGTTTTTCAGCATCCAGGCCGTCGCCTTTTCACAGCGGATGCCACCGGTGCAGAACATGGCGACCTTCGGCTTTTTCTGAAGCTCGTCTTCGCCGTCCACCCAGGCCGGGAATTCCCGGAACGACTGGGTTTTCGGATTGAGCGCCCGCTCGAACGTGCCGAAGGCGAATTCGTAGTCGTTGCGCGTGTCGATGACGACGACATCCGGATCGGAGATCAGGGCATTCCAGTCTTCCGGCTTGACGTATTCGCCGACGATCTCATTCGGGTCGATCCCGTCAACCGCAAGCCGCACGATCTCCTGCTTCAGCCTCACCTTCATGCGCTTGAAGACATGTCGGTGGGTCCAGGCTTCCTTGTGGTTCAGCCCGGCAAGCCGTGGATCCGACCGCAGATGCGCAAGGACCTCACGCACACCGGCTTCCGGCCCGCAAATCGTGCCGTTGATACCCTCTCCTGCAAGCAGCAGGCTCCCGCGCACATCCCGTTCCTCGCAATAGGCCTTGAGTGGACTGCGCATGGCCTCGAAGTCGTCGAGCGGCGTAAACATATAAAGGGCGGCAACGAGAAATTCGTTCATGGGGCTTGTTCTGTTTCTTGAAAGACGCCGGGCCAAAGGGGCAAAAGCACCACCCGGCTATTGGCGCCCTCTATACAGCCTAAGCCCCCCTTCTGAAAAGTCCGCAGTTTCTCGGACCCGGTTCTCTGCAGGCGAGGCCGCCCTGCAGGTTTTGGCTGAGCACAACCGAACATGCGCCAGGGGCCATGCAACGCGGAACTTGCCGATTGAAGTTCGTCGAAAGGAACATCGCCCAAACCGTTCGGAAGAATCGAAGAATAGCGTCAGAGCAACAAAAAGATCGACAACAATTCGCCTTAACAAAACTCTCTACAGCGAAAGATGACATCGTTAGAAATACGAATGAATTCATATAGTTAAAAATCAAACCTCATCCGGTTTCATTTAAGGATCATTAAGCACGCAACCGTACCCTAACCCTGAATTGCCAACATGAGCGGGCGCACCAAGGATGACCCAGTACAAGGTCACCCCGACGGGGGTGGAACGGTTCTTTTCCGAACGGGACCTGATCGTCTCGAAAACAGACACGCGCGGGCGCATTACCTACGCCAACAACATCTTCCGGGATATTGCGGGTTTTGATGGCAAGGCTCTGGAGAATGCGCCGCACAGCCTCATCCGCCACCCGGACATGCCGCGCTGTGTCTTCAAGCTGCTGTGGGACACGATAGAGGCCGGCGGAGAGATTTTCGCCTATGTGGTCAACATGTCCGCGAACGGCGACCACTACTGGGTGCTGGCCCATGTCACGCCGTCCTATGGCGAAAGCGGCAAGATCATCGGCTACCATTCCAATCGCCGGGTGCCCAACCGCCGTATCGTCGACGACATCATCACCCCGCTTTACGCCCAGCTGCGACAGACAGAACAGCAGGCGGACAACCGCAAGACCGGCATGCAGGCCGGTCACGATCAGCTGGTATCGATCCTTCAATCGAAAGGCGTGAGCTATGACGAGCTCATTCACACTCTTTAACGCCACGATCGCGTCGGGTGTCGCACTTGTGGGCGGCGCGGCGACGGTGGTCTGCGCCCTGCTGGGCCTGACCATGGCTACGGTCCTCTGTGGCGCCATCGTAATGCTGGCCATGCTTTTCGCGCTGACCGCGGTGCATCGGACCCGGCAGGGGCTTGTTGCTGCGACGGAGGTCTGCAGCCAGATCGGCTGGGGCAACTTCGAGGTGAGAGCCAAGGATTACACCGAAGCCGGTGAAGTTCGTGAGCTGATGACCTCCATGAACCACATGATCGACCGGACGGACGCCTTCCTGCGTGAAGCTGCTGCCTCGATGACCGCGATCGAGAACAATCGCTACTACCGCCGCATCCAGCCAGGTGGCCTCAATGGCAGCTATCTGCAGAATGCGGAAATCATGAACATGGCCATCGAGACCATCAAGGGCCGCGTCGGCGCTTTCCGCCAGTCGACGGATTCCTTTGAAAGCCAGATCAGCCAGATTGCCCAGAGCCTGATGGCTTCCGCCGAGCAGATGACCGGGACGGCCGAGGAAATGGAAACCTCTGCCGTTTCCAATTCGGAAGTCGTGACCGCCATTGCCGACGCGGCCGACCTGACAGCCGAAAATGTGAATGCGGCGGCATCCGCCGCCGATCACCTGTCCTCGACGGCCAACGAAATCAGCGGCCAGATCGAACGCTCCATCGAAATCGCCCGTGCTGCCGTTACCCAGGTCACGCAAGGCCAGGACAAGGCAAACAGCCTTCGGACTTCCGCCGAAGCTATCGGCGAGATCATCGACCTGATTTCCTCCATTGCCGACCAGACAAACCTGCTGGCACTCAATGCCACCATCGAGGCGGCCCGCGCCGGTGAAATGGGCAAGGGCTTTGCGGTGGTTGCAGCCGAGGTCAAGGAACTGGCAACGCAGACAGCCAAGGCGACACAGGAGATCACCCAGTCTTTGGAAGAAGTCGACGCGGCCAGCCGCGATACGGCTCAGTCCTTCGACACGATTTCCAAAACCATTACGGAAATCGAATCCATTACCACGATGATTTCCAACGCGTCGGTAAAGCAGGCGGAAGCGACACAGGCCATACAGGAGAACGTGACCAACACGGTGGCCTGCACCAACAAGGTGACCGGAATTGTGGACGGTGTCGCCCAGAATGCGGCAACCACTCACGCGGCCTCCAAGACCGTGCTGAGCTCCGCGGAAAGCATGTCCTCCAACGCCGGGCAGCTCACCGAAGCAGTGGCGGCCTTCTTCAAATCACTGAAGAAAGGCCCGCTCGAGCAGCAGAACAGCGAAGCCGCCTAGGCACACTGGCTGTTAGGCAATCCAACCCGGGCATTCGTGTCCGGATTGCCTCTTTTGGGGAATTGGGTCAAAGCCTCACACCTCTTATCTTCAGGACAGAGCCCACCCCTCACTGGACGTTCTGGAGGCCTACATGACCATTCTCGGCGACCTGCTGTCGACCATCTTCGAGCGCCGCTATCGCACAGCGGCGCCGGACCGGCGCGACAACCGGCCGATGGAGGATCTGGTCAGCGCACTTGTCGGCACGGCCGGCGACGTGACGGGCCTCGCCGCGGCCAGCACGCTCCTGCAACGGTTTCAGGAAATGGAGGACAGCGACAAGCTGCAGTTCTTCCGCCACCTTGCCCAAGACATGAACATCGATCCGGCCGGCGTGCGTACTGCCCTTGATGCCTATGAGGCGAGCCCGAACCGGAAGACATACACGGCGTTCATGGCGGCTGTGGAACCCAAGCGTCAGGAATTGATCCGGCGGCTGAACCAGATTCCCGGCGCCACCGAGCAACTGGTGCGCATGCGCGCCGACCTCCTGCGTCTCGGCGGCACCGATCCGGAATTGCAGGCACTTGACCAGGATTTCCGGCACCTGTTCATTTCCTGGTTCAACCGGGGCTTTCTGGTGCTGCGGCCAATCAGCTGGGAAAGTCCGGCACATATTCTTGAAAAGATCATCGCCTATGAGGCCGTGCACGAAATCACCAGCTGGGAAGACCTGCGCAGCCGCCTGGCCCCAGGCGACCGCAGATGCTTCGCCTTTTTCCACCCGTCCATGCCCGACGAACCGCTGATCTTCGTCGAAGTCGCGCTCACCGCAGACATCCCGGGTTCCATCCAGGACCTTCTGGCAGGTGACAGGGAACCCATCACAGCGGCCACGGCCCGTACCGCCGTGTTTTACTCGATTTCCAACTGTCAGGAAGGCCTGGCCCGTATTTCCTTCGGCAACTCCCTGATCAAGCAGGTGGCGGCCGATCTTTCGGCAGAATTGCCCGGACTGAAAACCTTCGTCACCCTGTCGCCGATCCCTGGCCTGACGAAGTGGCTGTCGGCGGAAGGCATTGATTTCCAGGACGCGGACCCGAAGCTGCTGCGTACCCTCGCCGCGCATTATCTTCTGTCAGCCCGCCGCGAGGACGGACAACCGGTTGACCCGGTGGCCCGCTTCCATCTGGGCAACGGCGCACTGGTGCATGCCGTCCACGCTGAAGCCGACACCTCCGCAAAGGGCCGGGCCCAATCCGCCGGCGTGATGGTGAATTACCTCTACGATCTCGGCAAGGTGGCCCAGAACCACGACCGCTATGCAGCGGCAGGGGAAATCGCCGCCTCTTCGGACATCCGGTCTCTGGACGCGGCCGCAAAGAAACTGGATTTGCGCGAAGCGGAAGCTGCACAACAGGCCTGAAGGCGTACGGGTCGGGAGCCAATCGCAGCTCATGCTGCCGGTGCCCTGCCTGCCGAGCCGGCGCCATTCGTCCACCCTGGCGCGCTAACTGTCCTGATCAGAACGACAGCTGGAACCGAGCTCGGCGCATCAGGGGTCAACGCGATTCCCGCCGCCCCTCCCTAACCGGTGGCTATCGGTTCCAGCGTTATCCTGACGCTGCCGGAAAGACGGATTCCGGCTGTCTTAGCCTTGTCTTCGGCTTCAAAACCGTCAACTTGCAGGTGACGTGACAGTGCCCGGGCGACTACTTCTTCGCTTCTTGGGTAACACCTAAGGAAAGTTGAAGAAGAAATCTCGCGTGCAGCAAAATTCTTTGCTAATCTGCGATTGGCGAAACGGGATCCATACCAATCTCGGATTGAAGCGGCCTCTGCACATCAGGGGACGCCTGGAAGATGTACCGGCGCGAAAAGCCGGCCGCTTTCCAGGCGAGCAGACCGTTCAATGGGTTTCTCGACGCCGGAAATTGTCTGAAAGGCAAAACAAAAAATGACATGTAAAGACAAGGCGGCAGGGATGAGCGAAGATCAATACACCAAAGAGCAGCTCGAATTCCTGGAAATATTTGAAATTGCAGCAAGATATGACTGTCTGTTCCTGCTCGATTTCCATTGCTTCGATCTGTTCGACCACGACCAGACCAGCCTGCTGAGCGACGGCGAACGTGCCCAGTTGGCGGCAGCGGCAAGATATGACATCTATGCCGAAGCCATGCAGAAGGGGTTTCTTCCGAAATCCAGTCCCTTTGGAGGCGTCCATGAGCATCAACACTTTTGTTGAGCCGCTACCCTTCTCGCTGATCGAAAACGGATTGGCGGGAGAGAAGACGCAGTTTCTGTTCAAGACCTGGCGCGAAAACGAAGGCATCATCGTGCAGGACAGCCGCATGACGCAGCTGAGCCCGTATCTGCTGATGACCTTGCCGACCGCCGAGCCGGGCGATGTGCCGCCGCTGACCTTTGTGGGCAAGCACAGCACCTTCCGCCGGTTCTTTCCACAGGCTCTTGACCCGGAAACACCACGTCCGCCGACCAGCTTCCTGCCCTCGGTCTACCGCCAGGGCGTTGCTGATGCCTACCAGATTGCCATGGAAGGCGAGCCCTGGTTCGATATCCAGCGCACAGGCAACAAGCTGGGCGAAGGTGTGCCGGACATGACGCTGCAGCGTCTCCTCGTGAAATTCCGCACCAGTGCCGGGTTCACGCGGATTTTCTGCCTCATGACTTTGCTTGAAGTCCATTCGCGATCCTATCAATCAGATCGCACACATCGTCAGCTGTGTTCGCAACAAAAATCAGATTGGCATCCAGCGTACCAGGCAGCGGTTCAACCCAGTTCAGTGCATGAAAGTGTGCACGGGTAAAGCCGCAGTCGCGCCAGAAGCCGTCCATGAAGTTGAAACCCTGCACCCAGCCGTAATAGAAGCCGGCGCCCCACTCATCCAATGCCTCGATCTGGGCCATCTGGTTGAGCAGGCCGCCGAGCTTCGAACCGCGCCACTCCTTGGCAACTTCCGTTCCGCCCAGATATACAACGTCGCCGGTAATGCGCCGGCCAACGCGCGGCTGCTTGTCACTCAGCACAACCTTGCCGCCTTCCGCGTCCGGGTAGCAGCGATGAAAATACTTGCGCCAGAAATCGGTCAGCGTCATCGGATAGGCCATTCTGTCGAAACGGGCGCACACCCGCCCGACCATCCGGTCTTCCTCGTCCACCAGCGCCAGCCAGAATGCCTGTGAAGGCGTATAGGTGTTGAGACTGGGGGTGAAATGCCCCTCCAGCCGCTTCAGGCCGCTGGCCGCTGCCATGGCCTCGACAACATCGAAATCCGACCCGCGGCGCAGCATCAGCCCCAGGTGTTGAAACTCCCTGTCTATAACGCCCCAGGCACGTTTCAGCTGTGCCTTGTCCAACTCGAAATCCAGTTTATGCATGGATGTCCCGTCTGATGTTGCCCTTCATCCGCATCCTGCAAAGAGCGGCCGCGTCAAACGCGGCGATCGCCTTGTTTGCCAATAGATTAAATAGGCACCGATTTTCCCTGCTTGGCAGCACGTTAAGTTGTCTGCCAAGGCGGTCAAACAAGAAAAAATATCAAGGTTAAAACTTGCGGGTACCGGTTTGAAAGAACGGGAGTTTTCAACCGGAGATTCACAACCTTGGACAAGGCATGGAAAGGACACGCCTAGTACCACTGGGACGAACGACCACCTCGCATATGGAAAAGAACATTGCACCGAGATGCAGACACATTGCATTCGCTGCCAGAAGATGACGATTGTCAGTTGTGATCTGTTCCAGGACGAAAGGTCGGTTATGGATCTGCCGAAGCGCCGGCGCTTTCGCTGCACTAGGTGCGGCGGGGCGCGGGTGGAACCCGACCGAATTATCCGTCAAAGGATCATCGCAGCAGCTGGTATGGGCTTGAAAAGCGGAAATGATTCGGTCTGCCAAACAGAACTTTACTCAGATTAGCCTGAGGACATTAGCAGTTTTCACAAGGTTTTTGTGCCAAACTTGTTGATGACCACTATATATAGGTGACCGGACTGATTTTAACTGCATGTTAGTAATTGCCTCGTGCGACGGGGGCCAATGATCAGGAGCACCACCTCCGTAAATCATCGGCCCGCCTTTATGGCCCACAGGCTGGCGAACTCAAATTGCGGAGCCCTTCGAATGCTTGCCGTCGGAGCTTCGTCGTAGGCCAAATCACTATGGGAAAGTTCCCACCGCTTCACCATTGTCCGTGTAAACGTGCAATGCAAGACCAACGGCAGAAATTTCTACACATTTCGTGAAACAGGCATCTTCGCGCGTGGAACACCCCATGAAGCGAAGCGACCGTCCCCGCTTCCCTTCCACATGCTTGTCATAGGCCGACAGGTCGGTCAGCAGGCAGTGCGTTGCCGATCGATCGATCTTGATCACCTGCTTGTTGCCAAGGCCGCGCAGCACGCTTGTCTCCAGCGCCTGTCTCAGCGTTGTCGACCAGCTGCCCTCAAGTAATTCGCCATGGCGCGCCGATCTACTATTTTGGTTGGCACCACGCGTCAACTTATCGGGACAGACAAATAAATCCTATTGGTGCCAGACATGCTTAGGCATGCTTCAGGCAATTGGATTGGCCGTTCTCGATGCCCTGAACACGTCACCAGCAGCGGCCTCGTCAATCACCGAGGGTACTAATGAACAGGCGGACACGAGGGGCTATTTGCTGTCATGCCAGGTCGAACAGGAACTTGCAGGCGCACGGAAGGTCATTGATGCCGAGTTGTCCCAACCAAAATAGTAGACCGCCACGCAGGCAACTTCACTAGATATGCTAGCAACGAGCCTATGGGATTATTGATCGTCACGCCCTGTTATTGCGGGACGTAGAACATCAACCCAAAACCAACCGAAGCCGACTGCAAGAAGTAAACCTACAGCCATTAGAGCCATCGCGTGAATATAGCCCCAAACAAACAGCTGAAAATAAAGAAGCAATAGACCAGAGCTTCCAATTGCGAGCGAAACGATTGCAATCAATACTTTCCGCATAATGACTATCCTTAATTTTTCAATCCGGTAATTCTGAAAGACGCGACACGGATAATAGAATCTCGTTCAACGCCCCGGCCAATCTGGGCTGGGTTCTAGATAAACGGCGTGAAGATGATGTAAAGGTGTTTCACAGCTTCAGCACGTTTGCTCACTGTTGCCTGCCGCTTCGCATCACCGAACGAACCGCGCGACGCCGCACGCGATCTCAATGCTCACGGCGCAGGAATTGCGCTTTACCGCAATTTCTTCAGCAATTTCAAAGGAAGATAAATGGTGGGTGAGTGGGGGCTCGAACCCCAGACCCGCTGATTAAGAGTTATTATTGGTTCTTTGTTTTTCAGCTACTTATGAGAAGTAAATAAACAAGTCCTACGCGATTTTGATAGTCCACATGAACTCTACGGCGAGTCTTATGGATTGCCTCGCCGCTCCCTGTCAAGACGCTCCAGGGCCTGCCGCGTGCGGCCTACCTCCTGAATTAAATACTTCATGTCGGATCGGATCTCGGTTAGCTCGGTACTCAACGGCCGGAGATCCCGCTGGATCTCTTTCACGTCCGAAGCGTTTTCCGTGATCCGTCGATCATGGTTCGACAGCCCGGCCTCGAGCCGCCCCCAACCGGCAGCCAGGCCGGCAACCATTGTCGCCAGCACGATGACGTTGCCCATCGATACTCCGGGCTGGATCCACTTGTGTCTTGCTTCAGCCATCAGGGGCACCCCAGGCGTTGATAGTTTGCATCGTTTGCGGCAACGCGCTCCAGGCCAGGTCGGTCGGCCTGCGCCAAGGCGACAGTGCCGGCCGGACTAAGGGCGTTCGCCCGGAAGCCCGCGCAGTTGCTGACATGCTTCGACGGGCAGCCCCCGAGAGCGAAGGTAGCCGGCACAAAGATCATGATCAGAAAGGCCCTTGAGCCGGGTTTCATCCTGGACGCGTGCGCGCTCAGCTTCTGTAGCACCTTCCGCCAGTTCCGTTTCATATGTCGCATAGCCGGCCCTCCAGCGCGTTTCCCCGTAGATCCATATGCCTGACAGCACGACCAGGCAGAACAGCGCGCCCAAGGCGTATTTGTTGCCCAGGACGCGCTTGGCGATTTCATAGGCGGCAATCATGCCGGCACCCGGTCACGCTCGAGCCGGTAGATGAAATAGACCCCGCCGGCGACAAGGCACCCGGCAACCGCCCATGCAACGGGTCCGGAGCCGGTCGCGATGGTGACAAGGCTGGCACCGAACGTCCCCAGCAGCTTGAGCCACTTGGGATCCTTGGCGACTTCCTCGACAACGGCAATCGTGCCCTTGTCTTCCTCCAGGGCTTTGCCGGGTGCTTCGGCCTTCGGCGCGGGGATCGGCACGGGTTTGGTCCGCACGGCGTTCATGGCCAGCATCACGCCCCGGTCGATCACACCGTAATCGTCCGTTTGCACGCCGAGCTTTTCGCCCATGATGCGCCGCGTCCAGCCAGTTCCAAAGGTTGACCAGTGCTTGAGGCCCCGGACGAACTTGTACCGCCGCTCGCACAGCTGGCGGACAACGGTATCGGCCGAAAGATCACCGAGGGCTGCCAGGGTTACGTTGCCGATCCAGCCGTCCGGCTTGACACCCAGGACGCGCTGCAGATCCTTGATCGCCCGTTTCGGCCCGGAGTTCACCCCGTAGTCGAACGCGGCATAATCGACGCCGGCAGGCAGCTGGTCGGCCGCGACGGCCTGCCAGTATTGCTCCCGGTAGATCGCGCGGACTTCCGCCTCGGTGATGTGTTTGACGCTTTGCTTGGAAAGGTTCATGCGCCGGCGATAGCCGTCATAGGTGCGCTGGATCACGCCCCTGTTCGTGGCACCGCCCGGGTCTTTCGGATGATTAACATAACCGCCCTCATGGACGAGCACTCAGGACAGGCATTCCTCGAAATTCACCGCCGTCATAATCGCGATCTCCGGTTGCCGGATTGGTTTCTGATCGCGATTATCGACGGTGCAGCGTGGGGTTAACTGAAGCTGATATTTGGGAACTGTGAAATTCCCGGCATTCAACCTATATTTTAGCTGTTTTTTCGACTTATAAGAACTGCGCGTAAAACTTAGAATTGTCTTCGGATCATCGATCTGCAGGCAAATCAGTTAATCAACCCAGGTCTACATCAATTATTGACGAATGCTCTTTGACCGTGCTTCGTTCGACAATTGTTTAGGGAAATCGATAGGCAAAAAATGCATCAATCTGCGTTTAACCACATGCAAAATTGCATCAATTCAAACTTAGCGCGAAACAAGCATTACGATATAATTGAAGTCGGTTCGCGAATGGTAGATGGGCAAAAACTCTCCCACCGTGAAATTCTTCAAAACTTTGACCACTCTTATACAGGTTTGGACGTTGAAGCAGGTCCAAATGTGGACGTTGTTTTGGTACAACCCTACAGTATTCCGATTAAAACATCATCTGCCGATGTCATTGTTTGCGGGCAGGTTTTTGAACACGTTCCGTTCTTCTGGGTATCCTTTCTCGAGATGGCTCGAATGCTCAGGCAAAACGGTTACATCTTCTTGTCCGTCCCTTCCAGGGGTCACGTGCATGCTAGCAAGCAAGAATTCGATTGCTGGCGCTTTTACCCAGACAGCATGAGAGCCCTCGCAGCATTTGCAGGACTGTCTTTGATAGATGTCCATACTGATTTTCCACCCAAAATCCCAGGGTCACGAGCATACGATTACACTCGAGTTGCGGAAGACCGCTATTGGGGCGATACCGTCGCGGTATTTCGGAGGGAAGCTCCACTGACAATCAAGCAGCGAGTTTTTACAGCTGCACTGACTTGGTGGAGCAACCGTCAGGCCCCTAACCTTGCAGAGTTAATTGAACAGAGGATCAGGACCGGAAAATAGCTAGCAACGAGACCTCGATTAACAATGAAATTTGATCTCTTGAACGAGCGTTTTTACAAGAAAGACCAAAATCTTGCTCGTAAACTCGCATTTCAATTCAACCAGACCATTAAGTACGGACAAGAGGTATTGGCACCGCATACCCGTTCTTAAGTAGCTGAGACAGCGGCATAGCTACCGACGACAAACCATCCAGACCCGGTTGAAACTGCGACGCAGGGTTGACCGGCCCGGCCATTTGTACACCAGACATTTGCCCCCGCGCCTGCATCTGCTGCTGCTGGAAGTGTTGCAACTGAATAGACCGGTAACTTTACGGGCTGGCGGAAATCAAATCTGTTTTCGTTATGCTCAAAACCGACGTTCGGTAGCTCTAGACCAGAAGTGTGCGCTCCATAAGAGTATCTGAAGATACCTGTATCATAACGAAATCCAGCCGCCTTTCCGCTCGATCTATCCAAAAGGTAAGCGAATGGTCTAAAGCTTTCAGTAATACGACCTCCATACTCACTTGCAGGTCCATCGTCATAAACATGATCGAGACAGCGCATTCCAGACGGAAAAGGAATAGAGGTGTCTCCTCGCCCCCACAAAGCTTGCATCAGCTCTCGCCCATAGGCATCAGAAGCGCGCAAATTTTGCTTATTATGTACCCAGCTCTGATTGAGCCCACCGACAATATCATTAACCCAAACCACACCAGTCTTCGCTTGGTCAGTGGCAATGTGACCATAAGTAACATTGGTGTAATCGTTGACGTTGATATCGTCACCGGAAGTGTCCTGCCAAGACAATAAGGTTGATGGATAATCACCGCTCTCGATCCACGTAATGCCACTAAAATGAACTTGATCACAGTCGCGAAGACGAACTCGAAACGCAGCAGATGAAGAGACCCGCATCGTTCCGAAGTTGATGTTTCTTACCTGACCACGTCCCGTTGTCGTGGACCCGGCATTTGATGCCCAACCGTCGATATCGACAGCGGCCGGTGAGAAGTCCGGCTCGGCCTCCATGTTATTCCGGGTCAGAGCGGCACCGAAGCCGGTCGGGTCGACCATCCGGCGTCCGGATTGATGCGCCACGTAGATAGCGCAGCGGCCGGTGAAACGCCCGTCGCTGTCGCCGGAAGCCCCGCGCTCATCCGGGACGAGACCGGTTGCCTCATCGTAGTAATCACCTCCCGGGTGCAGCGGGCCGTATTCTGTGAACCCCGAGAAGCCTCCCCAGGAGAGGAAATTGTGATGGCTCCAGCCGTCGCCCCCCGCGAATGTCTCGCCGGACGCCCCTTTCGGCAGCGCAGCGCCATCGGGGTCGAGAAGCTCAGGCAGGTTCAAGGCCCGTGTGTATTCCTGCAGCAACCGGGTTTTGCGGAAGTGGCCAATAATGCCGAAATTGACCGTGTTGAAGCCGGGACGCCCCGTGCGGAGAACCCCGATATCGATATTGTCCCCAAGATTTGTATGACTGAGATCGGTATAGTCGCAGTTCAACCAGAGTAGCCAATCCTGGAAACCTATGCCGTCTGCATGGATTTCGATGGCGGCCGACATCGGATCGTCTTTCAGGTCCGCCCCGGACGCCCGGTGTTTACGCCGGGTCAAAATGCGCTTGGCGAATGTACCGGCTGCAATGACCCGGCTCATCGGTTGAAAATCGCGGGCAAAATAATCCGCCCGACCGTAACCGTAGCCTCGACCCTGACCGACGACCTTTTGCCCTGTCGTCTTGAACAGCAGCGGCTCTGTCGTGACAAAGTCACCTTTTGTCAGCTCGCACTGCACCCCTCCGGCGATCATTGCTTTCAAGGCGGCCGAGCTGTCATTGACGCCTGTCGGATCAGGATTGCCCGGAGCATCGAGGATGCAATACGTGTCCGTGGCACGCTGTTTCATCGTGCGCGTCGTACCCGAAGGCCAGACCGCAACCGAAGCCCCGACACCTTCTGCCGCCGCCGCAGAAGCGGCGGCCTCAACCGCCGCCTGCGCAGCGATGGCAGCATTTTCCTGGGCACCTGCAATATCATCCACATCGCCGCCGTCGCCCCAGTTCCCGTCGGCGGTTCGCTTCAAGAAGTGCCCCCCTGGAACATCAGCAACCTGCCCACCCGCACTCACTGACGGCACCAACAGTGCGCGTCCCAGATCTCGGCGGATTTCTTGCAGGGTGAAGGCGATCTCGGCATGGACACGAGCGAGCGCCTCCATGTTGAGACCGGTGCCTTTGGACAGAGAAATGCTGCGCTCATGGACCCGCGCGCCGAGCACCCGGAATTCCTTCGTGTCCGGATGCACCGCGTCAAATTGAATTGTGAAATAGTCCGCTGTATCCGGCCCCTTGATCACTGTGACGTCCGCCGTCAGCTGCCAGAAGTCTTCGCCGATATCGCGGATTTCCACAACGACGTCGAGAGGATAGATGATCTTGAAAGTGAACGGCCCGAACGTGTCATCGACACCGTTAAAGGCCATAGCGTTAGAAATACGCGCGCTTCGCTCTACGGGATAGGCAGTGGTCATGGTCCGGCTCCAGATTGACCGGACCATGATGGCGGGCGGACAGACAGGTTAAGTGCGGATCAGGACCCGGGCCGGGTCACGTCGAGATCCGGAGCGCGCTCCGGTAGCAGGTTGCCTGGCGACCACCAGGTATCTGTTCCGAGATCGGCGGCATAGCGGCCGCGCCGGCGAAAAGCCTTCTCGGCTTCCGGATCGGTCAGCCGGCGCATGCTGTCCATCAGCACTCGATCATAGGCCAGGCGCCAGAACCACAGCGAGCGGCCGGGCGCGTTCTTGGCAACGAACCGCCGCGTTTCCTCGGCAACGTTCGTCGTGTCGCCTGTCGCGAACTGGGCGGCGTTGCCGAAGGTCAGATCAATGAAATCGGTGCCGAAATCAGCCACCGGCCCGCCAATGGTCGCGCCGATCCCGCCGCCGAAGCGGTTGAGATCACCAAGCAGGAAGTCGCCAACGATGCCGAAGCCGCCGCCCTGCATGAAGGCCTGGCCGGCAAAGGCAAGCGGATTGCCGTCCCTGCCCATGATCGGCCGCGGATCCCGCCCGGATTGAATATCCTTCAACCAGAGCGAAACCGCACCGCCGAGCGCCGTCGTCAGGCTGACAGCAGCGGCAAACCGCGCGCCGGCAGCGCGGGACGCACCGAATTCCCGATAAGCCCGGGAACCATAGAGAAGCGCATAGGTCACCGCGAAGCTCTTGAACATGCCGGCAGAACGGATGATCTCACCCCAGAGCGTACCGGGCTGCGACCCTGCCCGGGTGAAGGACCGGCCGCGCAGGGTGCCGCTCGGCACCGCATATTCGGTTTCCTGCAGGATCATCTCCAGGACACGCTCGGCAAGACCCTCGTCAACGGCGGCGATCTCCTGCGGCCGCAGGAAAGTTGCCCCATCGCGCTCATGCAGCACCGAACTGCGGATCCTGTCCCAATCCTCGGCCGTGAAGCCCCAGCGTTCGAGCGACTTCGCAGTAGCCCGCTCGAGCGTGTTTTTCTTGGCGTTTTTCAGCTCGGCCAGGCTCTTGCCGGCACGATCCGCCAGCATTCCCTGGAAGGAGAGCCCGAAGGAATGCCGCCCGGCCTGCGTCCAGGCCGTCAGCCCCTGCCAGGCCAGCACCCGGTCGGGCAGCACCTGGCTCCATTCCGGACCGGACAGCGTCCCGAGATAGCGCGCCTCAGTGCCAAGGACATGCATGGCCGAGTCCAGGATCAGGCCGCCACGCACGGCTTCCATGCGGCTGGATTTCCTGATCTGGCCGGCAAGGCCGTGCAGGGTAGACAACGCCGGAATGCCGACAAAGCGCCGGGAAATGGCCTGGTAGATCGGATCTGTCGGCAGAGCGGACAAGATGGCCGATCCCAGAATGGACGAGGTCAACCAATTGCGCGTGATCGAAAAGCCGGCCGCCAGCTGCGTGTCCACCGCCACTTCCGCATTGCCCCGGTAGGCTTCCCACATGTTCTCGATTGTGCGGATCTTGCCGCGCGACCGGCTGTCCGCGCGGGCACGTGATCCGGCGAAAGGCACCATATCTCCGGCTTTCTTTTCCTGACCCGCCTTTTCAATCCGCTGTTTCAGGAACGTCAGCATCGCATTCGGGTTTGGCCCCAGACGCTCGACGGCCGCGATGTCACGGGCCATCAGATTGATGTGGTTCATCATCGACGCGAACGGATTGCCTTGGCCGAAATCGCGCTGGTAGGCCAGCCAGTCATTTGAAGACTTGAATACCAGGAACCGATGCTCTGCATGTTGCGAGGCAATCGCACCGCGTCCGAACGTCGTCTGGCTCGGCTCGCGGGACGCCCAGCCGTTGGTGACGATATCTCCCCAGATCCGGTCCAGGATCCCGTCAAGTTCTTCTTCCAGGATCTCGTCACCGGTCACCGGATGGCGCATGCGGGCAAGGTCAATCCGAGGACGGATCGCATCTTTCCATGTTTGCTTGCCAGCGTTCAACAGCGCCTTCGGATCGTGCGACTGCGGCAAGCCCCAGCCTTCCAGCTTGCCGATATCGCCGCCCGCCTTGTTGAAACGCACACGCAGACCGTCCGCGACGTCCGCCCAGGCCTGCGCCAGTGCCTTGGCGGCCGGATCCCCGGTACTCTCACCGAAAGCCTCGCGCACGACATTATCAAGATCAGCGCGGTTCGGCGTTCGGCCGGTCAGGGCGGTGCGCTCGAATTTCTGCAGCAACTCGGTTAGCTCGGCATGGGCCTGGCCGACGATGGCCTTGCGCAGACCTTCCATGGACTGGAACGGCGCGCTGCCATAATGCTCCAGCAGGGCGATAGTTCCCTCGGCCAGGTCTGCCTCACCTTTGGCTGTGCGGTAGGTCAACGTATCCTTCACCGCCTTTTTCTGTGCCAGGGCCTGCAGCAGAAGCCGGCGCTTTTTCAGCGCGGCATCGGCCGCCATCCGGCGCGCGGTCGCTGCCTGGGCGTCCATGGCGGCCGTCGCGGTTCCCTTCTGGGCCGCCTTGCGGCGATAGCCTTCATAGATGTTGCGCAGCCAGGCCGCTTCGCGTTCGGAGATCTCGCCCTGGTCAAGGGCGGAAGTCAGGCAGTTGTCGATGCTCATGAGAGTTTGCAGGCCTTTACGAGATCAGAAAGATAGTTGCCCCGGTTGGCTTCCTCCAGGGCTTCGGCGACCGTCCGCGTTTCGGCCGTCACCCGGCCGTCCTCCTGGACGAACAGCATGTCGGCAAGCTCATCTTCGGGATCCAGCTGGGTCTCCAGCGCTGCGACCTGGTCGGCGGCTTCCGGGCTGTCGGGCTCGAAGGGATCGGGTTTGACCGGGCGAGACGGCACCGCCGGTGCGGCCGCCTGTCCGGGGGCCGCCGGTGCAACGGATCCGTCAGGCGATCCCTGAAGGCCGGAGCGCGCAACCGCCCTGCCCGCTTCCAGGCGGCCGCCGGCGCGGGCATCGGCTGTCCGCTGCACGCTATTGAAGGTCCTGCGAGCCTCACGCAACTTCTTGCGGGCGCGCTTGAGCTGTTTCTCAGGACCAATCCTGAATTCACGCTCAGCGCGCTCCAGAGCGCCCTTGCCGACGGTTTCGATGATGCTGGCACGCTCGGCTTCAAGATCCGCCCGCCGCTTTGCCGGTATCTCTGTCTTGAGTTCCTCCTCGACTGCCCGCATGCGCGCGGCTGTTTCCGGATCGATGCGCTCAAGTGTGTCAGCGGCCGTGCGTGCGCTTAAAGGCCCTTCCAGGTCAGCGACGGCTTTTTGCGCGGCTTCCAGTTCAGCCCGGGCGCTGCCCAGCTCACTCGCCAGGCGGGGATCTGCAGCCAGCTCCTGTTCACGCAGGAACCTGGCAAAGTCCTCCGGATCGCCGGCGTCGAGTGTTTCGGCGAAACGGTTGGCCCGCTCCAGCATCCGTCCGAAATCAGCACTCATGTCGTCGCCGAGCTCGGCGCGTATCGCGCGCATGACGGCGCGGTTGTCGTCATAGACATCGACTGCAGCCCGCGTTGCCGGCGGCAGGCTGTCACGAACAGGAAGAAGGTCGTCCACGATCTTTTCAGGATCCGGTTTCGGCAACTGAGCGTCCACGCGCCGACGCCAGCTGCGCTTGATCGCGCCCGGTGTCTCGATGGCACCGCGCAGCGTGCCGCCAACAATGCCGCCGAGCGCCGTCGCCATGCCGATGTTCTTCAGGCCTTCGGCCAGGCCGTGCGGCAGGCCGGCGTCTTCGCGCCACTTTTGCACGAAAGGCTGCACGGCTGTCTCCGTCGCCCCGGCGACAAGCGCCTCACGCCAGGTCGTTGCCAGAACCTTGCCGGCGACCGTGCGGGCACCACCGGCCCCAAGGCCAAGCGGCAGCGTCAGCAGCGTGACGGGATCCTGCAGCGCGCCGCCGATGCCGCCGGCGACGCCGGCACCGAAACCGGCCCAGTCCTCGCGGGTGGAGGACAGAAGCTCATAATGCTCGGCCGATTGCCTGGCTTTTTCCCTGGCGGCCTTTTCGATGCCGTCCAGGCGGAACGGCGACAGGAGATCGGCCTTATCCGGATGCTGCTCAATGATCTCGCCAACGCGCTTTTCCTAGAGCTTGAAGGGATCACCACGCACGGGATCCCGGTGCATCGGCGTCGATTGTGTGTCCAGGCGCGGATTTTCCAGCTCGATGCCGGTTGCCTCCCGAATGCTCTTGACCGCCTCGTCAAAGGCTTCGGTCTCTGTCAGCAGACGGGCGTTGAAATTGTCGACATAAAGCGCGGTCTCACGTGCCGCTCCGGCAATTGCCGAAAGGCTCGCCTCCCCCTCGTAAACACTTGCATCAGCTGGATCGATCGTCCGGAAAAGGCTCATCAGAAACCACCCCCGCCGGCACCGAAGTTGGGAGACAGGCGCTGGCGCTGCAGCTCGGCCAGGCGAGCAAGATCAAGCTCCCAGAAACCACCGGCAGGATCCGCGACAAATTCCATCCGGCCGCCGCGTTCCTTGCCAATCCGGTAGGCACCGGGAGCGACGGCGAAAAGCACGCCATCCCTGATATCGTCGGCCGTGACCTTTACCCCGAATTCGCCGAGGGGCGACAGCGGCGCGCTGATAGCCTCAAGGTCCTGTTCGCTCATGCCTTCCAGCAGATCTTCGACATTTTCCGCCGTCATGCCCGGCGGCAACAGGACAGTACGACCGTTGATCTCAGCAAAGCCGCCACGCTGGCCGTCCGGCGAGAACACCGCCCCGGCCGCTTCGTTGAGGGCGCGCCGGTAGATCTCTTCCGCTTCCGGACTGTCCGGAGCAACGCCGGCGACTTCCGCCTGGCGACGGGCAATGGACATCGCGCTTTCTTCGACACGGCTACTGTCTTCAGGATGCAGCTGCGACAGCGCGCCGCCCAGCACCTCGGATGTGACGGCCTGCCGCTGTTTCTTCACCGGGTTCGGCGGCCGCTTGCCATCCACCCCAGGCTGGTTTCCAAGAAGCGCGTCCTGGGCCGCACGCGGGTTGCCCCCCAGCGCCAGCACAACGCCGGCCCATTCGGCTTCCGGTGCGGCCTCGCGCAGCTCGCGCAGCATGTCGACCGAGGCAGCGCCCCCGGCTTCCACTATACCCGCGATCAGCCCAAGACTTGTATCCGGTTCGGTGCGGATCAGCTCGGCGATCTCGACCTTCTCTGTCCCGGTGAAATATTTCGGTGCAACGCCGAAGCGTTCGGCAACCGCATGCGCCGTATCGACCCGGCCTTTCACCGCCGAAATCGCCCCGCCGGTCTGCATGGCATCGAGGAGCCCGGGCACCAACGGCACCGCGCCATAGCGTTCGGCGAGAGCCAACGGATCGGTTTCAAGAGCTTTTTCCTGGCGGGCGATCAGGTCGCGGGCAAAGGTAAGATCCTCCCGGTTCACGCTCCCGTCCGGACCTTTCAGGATCTCGGCCAGGTTCTGGCGCACGACACCAGGTGGATTGGTACGCAAATGGCGCGCGACATTCAGCCGGCGCAACGCCGACTGGCCGATGGCTTCCGCTTCCGGAGAAACACCAAGGCCGCGCTCGAAACGGGCGTACTCGGCTTCGGAGATCGATGCCCCGTCCACGATCCGCAACGCGAACTCATCGCCCTGCCGGCGCAGATTGTCGCTTGCCTGGCGCTCGGCCGTGGTCCTGTCCTTCGACAGCTTTTCCAATCCGCCATCGATGCGGGCCCAGCTTTCCCGGTCAACATTCTCCAGCTTACCTTCGGAGTAATCCTTGGCGATCTGCTGGCGCATTTCAACGATTTCATCGGAAGACTTGCCGTCCGCCTGGCCGAGATAAAAGGCAACGGACGTATCGCGCATCGAACTCGCCTTGTAGCGGTCCGCCTCGGCCTGCGTCAGGATCCCCCGAGACACAGCATTGTCGTAATGCTCATCAATGGAACCCTGAATGGAGAACAGATCATCGGCATCGGCTTCCGATCCTGCATTCTGGCCGGCCAGGAAGCGAGCCTTTTCCTCTTCAAGGGTATCGATCCGGCCAAGGAATTCCTCCCGGTCCTTTTGCTCCTGGCGGATCTTTGCCGCCTCGCGGGAGCGCTCAAGCATGTTGAGCGATTTCTTGTCATAGACAGCCGAGTAATCGCCTGCGATCTCATCAAAGACGTGATCCTGCAGATGCGCCGTCTTCAGCTCGCCAAGGGCTTTCTGCAGCATGGCTGGATCTTCGGAATAGGCGTCATAAACTGCTGCCATATCCTGCTGCATGGTGACGTCGAGCTGCTGGAGATAGGTGCGCGTGCCGGCAACATCATAGGCGCGTCCCCGGATCGTCGCGCTACCCGTGGGCCGGAATGTGCCGGGCGCGCCGGCGCGCACTGGAACGGCCTCACCAATGGGCGTCACGCGCATCGGCCCGTCCCGGGCAGCGTCATCGATGGCGATGCCGGACAGACCCTTGGCATAGGCCAGACGGCTCGTATAGCCGTGCCCTGCCGTGGGGTTGGCACGCGTGTAGCCGGCCGGGCGCTCGAAATGCATGAAGGCGGCCACGGCCTCGTCAAGGTTCGTTGCCGCACGCAGGGCGTTACCGGCATAGCTTTCGCTGGTTGCCAGTTCGTGCATCACGAAATCAAGCTGCGCTTCCAGGCTGTCCCAGCTCCGGCCGGAGCTGGCCGCATAGCGCTTGCCGTTCACCAGGCGGTCTCCCCGGTGCTGAAAGGCACCATGAGCCGTGCCGTTGTCGCCGACAGCCTTCAGGTTGAAGCCGCTTTCCTGCATGCCGTGGCCGGCAATTGCCGCCGCCTGGTGCGGCTGCAGGCCGTGCTTCTGGATCAGATAGTCGCGCGCGGCCGCTGCCGTTTCGTTGCTGTCCTTTTCGCCGACGACGATGCCGCGTGCAGCGGATCCGCCAGTGATCATTCCAGCCTGGGGAGCGCCGGCCAGTGCTGCACGGATCCCGGCGCGCTCGCCCTCGATGGCGGCCTGCCGGTCCGCCATCTGCCCGAATTGTCCGGCCAGGCGCGCGAAGCCGGCCGCCACCCGGCGCTCCATGTCACCACCTTCCCGGGAGACCGCCAGGAGCCCGTCAGCCTTGGTTCCCTGCGGCCGAAACTGCCTGTATCCGACTTGTTGACGCTGCCGATTTGACATGAATTACCCCCTTGCGAAAACGTCTGCGCCGAAGGAAAGCCCCTGGATCAGCGCTTGCTGCCGTGCGCTTTTCCGGGCACGGCGGCCGCTCAGCTTGTATTGCGACGTGCGTTCGTCCAGCCGGTTCAGCCGGGTTTCCTCGGTTGCGTTCTCGCTGGTCAATTCCCGGTCTGCATCCCGGAAGGCTTCCTTGCGGGCAACGGCCGGCGTGCCGAAGCTCAGATCCACTCCCGAAGCGGCAAAGGCCGTTTCCTGTTCGGAGACGGCTTCAACCAGATCCCGCTTCAGGCTGGTGCGCCGCTCAATGGCTTGCAGGGTTTCCAGCGGCTTTTCGGCCTGGGCGTCTTCCGCCTTGGCCTCAAACACGTCCGCGTCGTGTTCGCCCGCGTCAATGGTCGCCATCATGCCGAGCAACGTCGCACCACCTTGCAGCAGGGTAGAAAAGAGCGAGCCGCCGCTGAAAGCCCCACCGGCAGTGCCGGCCGCGACCCCAGCTCCTGTTCCTACAGCCGTTCCAACGCCAGCAGCCGTGCCGGCCGCCGCTGCGGTTCCGGCCGCTGCTGCGGTTCCGGCCGCTGCCGTGCCTGCGCTGCCAAGCCCTAAAAGTGCAAACGGTAACTGCATTAGAGTCTTGCCTCCGGTGTATAGTCCAGCACCCTCAGCATTCCCGGCCGGGTCTGCGTGATGACCACTGTCGGACCCATGACGTGGCCCGGGATCGCGGTGCGGCGAACTTTTTTGCGCTTTGCCGGCATCGGCTTCGACATGTCATCGCCGGCATCGAGCAAGGCGATGTCCCGAGGAGATGCCCCGTTCGCGCCAATGGCGATGCTTTCGGTGTTGAGCACGTTGGCAACAACGGAGTGGATCCGCCCGGGCCGGTGCAGGATTTCTTCGTTTGGCAGCACCTTGAACAGCGGCAATCCCTCATAGAAGGGGGGCTGCCAGAGACCGGCCGTTACATTGTCGTAAGGGTCGCCGAGGTCTATCGCCCCGCCTGTCACGGTGTAAGGTCCCAGAATGTAGCCGTCAGCGCGTGCCCAGACTTCCTTGCCTTCCCAGAGATCAAGACCCGAAAATTGCCCGGCCAGATCCGTTGACCCGCGCACAGCCCCCTGAAACAGGTTGAGATCCTGTTCCTCCATGATTTCATGGGTCACGATCCCGGCACGGTCGATTGTCAGCCAGACCTGGTTCTGTCCATCGACCGAGGACCCGACCACCTTCCCGGCAAGAGCAGCAACCCATTCGCAGAATGCAACAATCTCTTGGTTCTTGATGATGACGGCCAGGACCAAGCGACCGAAGGCATCGCGCAACCACAACCGCCCGGCATCATTGTGACGCACTTTTTTCTGAAGCGCGCCACCTTCAACGTCCCTGATTAGGTGCGAGGCAAGCAGACTTTCCGGCTCTGCCCCGAACCGCGTTGCCACGTCGTCATAGACCATGGAATAGAGCGCCTGGCCGACGTCGAAGTTTTCCGGCTCGTCATCGCTGCGCCGACCGGATGAGACAAAAAACACCCGACCTTCCATTTCGAAAGGCGGTATCTGCGGATGGATGCCATGGGTCGAGGTGCGCACCCAGTTGACCGGCTCATCCGCCTTGATAACGCGATTTGAGACGAACCATTCGGCCTGGTCAGTGAAGCCGAGCAGATAAATGCCCTCATAAACGAACCGCACCCGCTCGGAAGTTTCCGTACGCAAGGCTTCCAGGCGGGCCGCGCTGTCGCCGGAGGCCTCGATGTTCAGATCGAAATATTCGCCGACCCGGGACATGGCGACAGCGCCACCGCGCGCCTTAGGTCCGTGGTAGATCGCCCGATCTTGAAAAAGATCCATACCCTCAAACCAGCCACGTTCATCGCTCACCAGCGGTTCGCCATGGGTTTCACCGATCTCGCGGTGATAGGACAGCACCGAGGCATCGGCCGTGTTGAGGATCCGCGCATTGAGCGAATATTCCGCGCCGGAGAGATCACCACCAAAGGTGACCCGCATCAGCCGGTACCGGGTCTGGCCCTTGCTGCCCTCATCAGACACAGTCAGATCGTCGCTAAGGCTCGGCAGGTCGCGCAGCTCAGTCTGCAGGGCCGTGGCAAATGCCGCCCATCCGCTGGTTAGATCGGTGATTTCGATACTGTTGATGAACTCGCCATCCACATCCACATCGATGACGATGGTGCTGACGCCTTCCGACCAGCGAATACCGATCTCCCAAACATCATCGTCCTTGGCATAAACACCGCCGAGATCGACATCCGGTAGCTTGTCATACGGCCAGAGATCCACGGTCCACACTGTGTCATCAGCCGGATCGCGAAACAGCCGGATCGTTTCCAGGTCCTGGTGAAACACCCCGAACGTATTCGCCTCCCCGTAGAATTTCAGCTCGGGTAGAAGATCCACCGTGATTGCGGCAATTGCCTTGGTCGCGACTTTCACCCGGTCATTACGGAAGATATCGACCTGTCCGGGCGAGAAAATCAGCGTATAGGACAGAGTCGGCGTCACTTTCAGAACGCCATGTTTCACCGTCGCGGATGCCGCCTCCTGGATGAGAGCCGTGCCCGGTAAAAGCCGAAAGCCGGACTGCGGGACCGGCTCGACATTCTTCATTTTCTTGGCTGCGGAATACCACTGTTTCAGCGTCACCTTGCCTTCAAGGTCCGGGCTGAATTCACCGGCGTTGCAGGAGCTTTTGAGCGTGCCCGGCTGGCTGGTCATCTAGAAGCCTCCGTGCCAGGGACCGGAGCACCGGCCCGTGTCGCCCCCATGCGCGCGGCTCAGCGGCTCGGCGTCGGCGATGGAAGATCCAAGCGGTGAGGACGCCCGGTCCTGAGACATGAGACGACCAAATTTACCGCCGCTCCCCTCTTGAGAAGGCGTGCCGAAGGCCTCGCGATGCTTCTCGACCTTCAGGTCCATACTCTGCAGGATTGGCACCGCCAGATAGCCGGCAAGCGCCGTCACGAAGGCATCGCGCCATCCTGCATCCCAGCTCGCGGGCTCCAACTCGACCTTGCAACGCGCCCATACCGTGGTTTCGTTGCAAAGGATCAGGTTGCCTTCACGGTCGAAGCTGCGCAGCGGATCCGGGCTGTCGCCGGCACGCCTGAGGATTTTGAGAGGCTCGCCGATACGGTCACCCGGCAGGGAATGCGCGTAGGCCCAGCCAGTTTCGGGCGGTTCCGTCAGCCGCTCCAGTTTCCGGGTACGGCGAAAATCTTTCCAGTCATGCAGGGAAACGCAGCGATCAATCGCGCGCTGCCAGCTCTGATTGACGGCGTCGGCCAGGTCCGGATCGTCGTCCTGGGTAAAGGTTGTGAAATGGCCGATTTCGGAAAGCGCCATGTTCACGATTGCGGCCTTGTCTATGATCATTTCACACCCCGGAAGAAAATACGGCCGGGCCTGTCATTCGGCCCGGCCGGTCAGGATCAGGCCGCAGCGGGCGTCAGATCAGCTGTTTCAACGTCGTCACCGACAGCCGCCACAGTCACCCGGGCAATGACAAGCTCGGGAGTGCCGTCGGCATCCGCGATGGCTTCGATGATGTCACCAACGCGAAGCGTGTTGACGCTGTCGTTGAAATAGGCGGCCGTCAGCATTTCGGCCTTGGTGTGGTTGGTCGCGTACTTGTACCAGCTGATATAGCCGTTGGCGGTATGCGTTTCCTTGTAGCGCTGCAGCGCCAGGGGACGATGTGCCATGGTGAAGTCTCCGGTTTGGCAAGTTGGTTCTCCCCATCACGGGGAAGAAAGGAGGCCGGGCGACCGGCCCCCAGATGGCTTATACCGACGTTATGCCGGGCGGGTGGCCGCGTTGATCGCCTTGAAGCGAAGACGCTTTACCTGTTCCGGCAGGATGCCGATGGCAGCGCCATCGAGACCGGCTTTCAGCAGGAAGGGCGATCCTTCCAGTCCCTGCATCTTGGTCACCTCGACGGTGTCCTGGAACCAGTCCATCTGCGCGCCCATGGCTTCCTTGGTCCACATGAACGTGTCGAGGTAACCGGCCGCATTGAACGGCAGATGACCGGCGCCCGTGCCGAACTTGCCCGTGCCGTACTGGAAATATTCATCCGGCAGGGTGAAGATATGGACGCCGTGCCGGGTGACCTTGCGCACGTTGTCCATCTTGGCGAAGGGCAGATCCTTGTCGCCGACGTAATCCGCGTTCGCGAATTCCTTGTACATTTCCAGCTGGTCCATCCAGACGCCCGGGATCGGCCAGTAGAGTTGCTCATCGGCACCGGTGCCCTGGATCCGGGTCGCGGCGGTACGGAAATCCAGAAGATCGATGATTGCAGACCCGTCGCCAATCGTCTCGACCGTCGTCGCGCCGAGCGTCAGGTACGAGGAGCCGCTTTCACAGAACACCGCCAGGGCATCGAGTTTCAGGAAGTCCTTCTTTTTGTTGATGGACTTGGAGAATTCATTGGCGACCTTTGCCTGTTCCTTCGGCCCCTGCTTGCGCAGATCCCGGGACTTGACATAGGTCGCGGCCTCATATTCGTCCGTCGTGATCGGGACGGTATCCATGGTCGCCTGGGAGGTCTTAACGTTCTGGATAGCACCGGAAACCTTGACGACTTCGATTGCGCCGCTGATCACCGGGAAACGAACCACGCCGGCCGCCTGACTGGCATCGCCGGTTTCCATGGTTTCGTCGAGATAAGCGCCCTTGACCTTGTTGCGCTCACGGACCCGGACAGTCAGCAGGTCCTCATACCACTTGTAAGATGTATCGGCCATTTTTCGCCCTACCATTCGAGTGACTAGAAAGGTTCACCGGAGGGCCGATTAGCCGGAACGCGGCAGGTCCGGTGAAGGATAGCCGCCGCGTGGTCCAGGTCGCTCCCAAGCCAGTTGCGAAATTCTGGCAGGAGCCAGGAGACGTTAAGTGGGGTTCTAGGCGTGATAGGCCTGAAGGTCGGCCTTGTACTGGTCGTAACTCTTTGGATCGAAGTCCCTATGACTGGGATTGTTCTTCGGCTCGGCCCCGCGTGCCAGGAGCGCGGCATGCGCATCCTGGGAGGCAGAACCACCATGCCCAGCCTGCGGACCAGGCCCACCGCCGATCTTGTTGCGCATCGCTTCGAAGAAGGCATGGCCGAGCGCGCTATCGCCAAGCTCCACCTTGACGTGCTCGGCCATATCCTTGGAGATGCCGCTCTTTTCATCGCCAGCAAGCAGGTCCAGCCAGCCGAAATTTTCGTTCATCCGCCTTTCGCGGGCGTGCTGTTGCTGCTGGGGCGACAGGTGCTTCGCATGATCCGGCGTCAGCGCCGCCCGCTCCGCCTCGACATCAAGAGGTTCTTCCAGAAGCCCGGCATCTTGCGCGGCCGTGTAGAGTTCCGTTGTGAGCGTCTGAAACGTGTCCACCGGCAGGCGCAGTTCCTTTGCTTTCTCGGACACCTTGCCGAACAGCGGATCATTGGCAAGCGCGCCGAGATGCGGCCGCAGTGTTTCAGGAACGTTTTCCTCATTGAACGTCGCATAGGCCGTGTGATCTTCCGGCACATTGGCGTCCCGGTCGCGATAGCCGTCCAGCGCCTTTTTCATGTTGTCGATGGTGCCCTGGTCGTTCTCGCCAAGATAGTGCTCGGCGAGACCCTCCGGGCGGTAAAGCTGGATCGCATCGCCGCCTGCAGCGGGATCTGCAGCACCGCCAGCAGCAGGATCTGCAGCACCGCCGGCCGCCGGATCGGCACCGCCACCGGCTGCGGGATCCACAACATCGCCGCCGCCGGCAGCACCGGAACCTTCGCCCGTGTCGAAACGCAGGAGATCCAGGTATTTGAACCTGTCCATGTTCTTAGTCCTCTTCTTCCAGGAGCTTTTGGCCGCGTACGACTTCGGCCAGGATGACGGCCGCAAAACCGTCAATGCCTTCTTTCTGTTTCACCTGCAGCGCCACCGCCTCGCAGCTTGTAGCCTGCGTGGTAAAATGCTGCCGAAGCGAGATATCCATCAACCATTCGAAGACGGCACGCCCGCCGGGGTAGAGCAGCAGCTTTGCCAGTGTCCGGGCGACTTCGTCCGGAGCTTGAAGCCGGTCGCGGGGAACGACCGGTTCCATGAGCTTTTCGATCCCGACGAAGCCAGGACCGGCGACCTGGTCGAGCATCATGTCCAGGGGCTGCGCCAGGCGCTTGCCGAATTGCGGTCCGCCGCTCATGCTGCCTGCGCCTGTTGCTGCGCCTGCTAGGCAATCATATCGGGTGCTTTTTCCGCCATCCGCTGGCCAAACAGCTCGATGACCTGCGCCATTTTGCGGTTCTCGATTTTCTTCTCTATGTCGGCGCGCTGCTGTTCGTCGGGGATCAGTTCCTTGTCGATTTGCAGGCCGCTCGCGACCCGATCCATGATTTCATCCAGGTTGGCGTAAAGCTCGACCCGTTCGGGACCAGCGATAGCGCCGACGAACTCGATGTAATTGGCGATGGAAGCCAGACGGTCCGCGTTGAGCGCGGCCGCCATCGGCGACTGCACTTCAATCGTGTGCAGAAGCTGGTCAAGCTGCATCGGCACCTGGCTCATGACGCCGAAGCCGTGCAGGATCTCGATGGAACGCGGCACGATGACAGGCATGATCTCGCGCACCAGGCGGCCGAAAGCGCCGATATGGATATCGGCTTTCTGCCGGAGCCGCGCCGTGATCTCGCTGGCGGCCCTGGGCGTGCCCTGGTAGTCGGGCAACCGCGTGTCCAGCATCGCTTCGCGGATCTGGTCCTGGTAATTGCCGATCAGCATACGGGCCACGTCCTGGCGGCCGGTCGCCGTGTCCAGGCGCTGCACGTCAGGACCCAGCATGCCACCGGTCGATTGCATGGACCACATTTCGCCAGGCGCGATCCGGACCGTATCCGGGTTGAAGGTGCCGCCGGCGCGATAGCCCCAAATGCCGAGCATCTGAATGGCCGCCGCTTTCAGGGCGATTTCCTGCGCCTTGTTGACCGTGCGGATCGACGGCAACGCCGTCAGCACGACGACGCGGCCGTAGGCTTCTCCAGGCACGCGATAGTACCGCGGTACGGCGATTGGCTGCGTGCGATAGGCCTCGTGATCGATAAGGCTGTCTTCGCCCTCGACATAGGCGACAAAATGCCAGCCATATTGCCAGCCGCGCGGATCCCTGAAGAAATCCTGGACAACTGTCAGTTTCGTGTTCGGCGTGTTCCGGTGCTTGTCGATGAAGCTTTTCTCAAACTTGCCGTGTTGGAATTGCTCGCGGACCTGGTCATAGGTCATCTGCTGTTTCCAGGAGACAAGCAGCGGCTGGCCGACATGATCGACGGTTATTGCCACCTGATCGAAGGGGATCGCGGCGAACATCAGCGGCCGGTCAGGTGTCCCCTTCAACGGCAATATCGCCCCAGTCCCAACAGACAGATCGATGCAGGTTTCGTGGATAGCCGTATCGAAATCCCCGGCCAGGAAGAACGGGTGCAAAAGCTTCGATTGCCGCTCCAGAACCCGGTTGTAAGATTTGGTTTCTTCCTTGCGGAGGGCGGCGGCCGTCACCGGCCCGGCCTGAATGGAAAATGTCGGCTGTCCCGACGGGAAAAGATCGCGCTGCAGATTGCCGGCAAAATGCATGGCGCTGGTTGGCGCTGTCATGTCATAGAGATGATCCAGCTGCAGGGCGACCGATCCGGAACCACCCGGTCGACGCATTGGCACAGCCCATCGATAGGCCTCATCATAAAGTGCCGTCCAGCCACCCCGGTCGTTCCAGGCCTCTTTCGAGCGCTGCTGGAGGCGGGAAAGCGGCATCCCGAATGGCGCACTCATGTAGCGTCACCCAGTGTCTGGCCGGCATCCTCAAACAGACGCCGGCCTTTCGGAGCTTTCCGACGTGTCGAGGCACTCGCTTGCCGATCCGCCTCGCTCTCCTGCTGGAGCTGGCGTTCCTGGGCAATCCTGTTTGCTTCCCGGCTCCTGCGGGCGTCTTCCGTCGCCGTCCCCGTGTTGCCCTTCTTGCCGCCACCGATCAAGGGTGCCATCTTGCATTCTCCCGCTAAAAAGCCATTTTCCGGGCGTGTCGGGATCCGGCACGAAGCCGGTCAGCCGCGCCATTCTCTCCCCGGGCTTGTGCCCCGGGCGGACGCGGGCCGACACGATACGGTTAGTGTTGGCGACCCGGTTCAAGGTTAAGTGCGCGATCCGCATGATGCGGCGCATGTGCGGCCGGGCCTTCGGATCGACGGCAAAACAGCACTCGTATTCATCGCTCCCCAGGGGAAAGAGGTAGCCGACGCACAAAAGGTCATTGCCAGCGTAGATCGCGGCCGACTCGGCATCCGAGCGCATCCGGATGATGACCTTGCGGGCATACCTGGTCGGTGGCGCCAACGTAAGGCAATCGTCGTAGGAAGTCGGGCAGACATACTGCAGGGCGTCATGCGGGTGCGAGTACATGTTTTTCTTGACCGCCAGAACGTCTGTTTCGCCGGCGCTTGCCTGTTTCGTCAGCTTGTAGTGGGCCGCGAAACCGCCAATGATCATGTCATTGCCCGGGTCGATCTGCATGCGCTCGGTGTTGCCGTCAATCGGCGCACCGAGATACCAGCGCACCGCGTCATGGCGGATCGAGGGTTCATTGGACGGGGCCGGCATGATGTTGAGCGTTAGCGCCCGGGCGACCGTTTCCATGAAGCTCAGTTCATTGTTTTGCCTGTCAGCCCCCCAGAAGGCAGACGGATCCGCCCAGGCTTCGCTGATCGGGAAGCCTGCGAAATCCTTCAGCAGGACTTCGAGGATCATTTCCGAGAACCTGGCCGCCCCGGTACCGGGCTGCGCGCAGATCTCCCGCAGGATCAGCAGCTGACCATTGGGCAGAAACTGCACGATGACGGCGGCCGGGCAGCCACCGGCATCGAGGCCGATGGCGATCGGTAGGGCCTGACGCGGGGAAAGCGGCCCGCTCGCACGGTGCCGTCGCAGGTTGAATTCGGTATAAACCGGTTTGCCGTCAAGAGCATAGCCGAACTGACTATGGACCAGACGCTGCGTGTCGTATTCGGTCTGGGTTGCCAGCTCCAGCTCATAGGAGGAGCGCGGCTTGCCGACCCGGTTTTCTGCCTCAGCGGTCAGGCCGCCAGGTTGCCAGAAGAAGTTGAAGCCGGGTTTCTTTTCCTTGATGTGATAACGGTAGACCCAATTGCCGAGATCCGGCGGATTGCAGTCGCACCAGACCATGCGCGGCAGGATGATTTCACCAGGGTCCCAGGTCAGCCCCATCAGCTCAAAAGCCCGCTGCCCGTCCTTCGAAACCCGCTCGAGCTCGGATGGCGCGATCATGTCGACCGATGGATATCTGCCGGTACGCTGCAGCATCAGCGACGGCACACGCTCGTTCAGCATGTCGCACTCGTTCAGCCAGGCGGCCGAAACCTGGTAGCCCTTGATGAATTTTTCTATGTTCTCATCGCCAATGGCACCGGTCTGCATTTCGAAATCAATCTTGACCTCACCAACACCAGGCCGGCGCGCCGCCCATTGCAGCCGATGCTTTACCGGACGATCCTGGCCGCCCTCGTAATGCACCGTAAACGGGTGATTTTTGGGAAACGCGTCATGCCAGCTATCCAGCGCCGTTCGCGCGAAATCGCGGTAAGTGTCGCGGATGCAGGCAATACGCACGCGCACCCAGCCGTCCTTGCAGACCGGCAGATATTCCGCCGCCAGCTTCGGCCCCTTGTACACCGACGCCACGGTTTTCCCGGAGCCCGCCGGCCCCATGATCGTGTCAATCGGACCGAGCGAATTGAGGAATGAAGCCCCTACCGGCCCCGGCGGCTTGTAGCGCTGAAAATCAATCGCGGGTTTATCACCCATTCCCGGCTCCCTGTACCCGCGCCGCGCACCCCGCACCCGCGTTCCCGAGCCTTAGGATGGCCCCGCCACAAACCGCTTCAGTGCTCGGGAGGGTCGGACAGAACAGAAATGGCCGTGTGTGTGAGGCGGCACCCCCCCCCGGGGAGGGGTGCGGATTTGAGTTTTGAAGGCCGGGATCTGGGCGGCTCGACCAGGACCGAGGCCCCCCCCCCCCATGATCGCGACCAGGCTGGCGGTTCCGGCGACCAAAAAGGCCGGAGCTGGAAACTGCCTTGACCTGCACCACTGATTTCCAATCAGTTGCTCAGCACGTAAAACGTTAGTTAATTCAATGACTTGGTGTTTTCGTGAGACTTCGCTCAGCCAGTCTTACGGCACCCGAAAATCTAAGTATCTGATTTGTCTGGGTTTTCCCGAACCGTGCCGGTAATCGACATCATGCCGTCATCGCCGCCCTGCCCGGCCGCAAACCCGCCGTTGTCGATGACCAGGTAATGCAGGTTCTCTGTCCGCTGGACTTCCTCGGTCGGCCGCTTGCTTTCGAAGTACGGCATCAGCTCGACGTTCGCCTTGCGGATCAGCTCGAGCGCCTCGGCAGGCGTGCAGCTCGCCTCGACCAGCTCACCCGCGCGCGGCCCGGCCTTGACCGTGTACGGCTGCGACAGTTCGCTGGCCAGCTTGTGCGGATCAGCGTTCGCCAGGTCTGCCAGGTTCAGGCCCGGGTGCCGGTACCCCATTCGCAGCAGCGTATCCCTGAAGAGCTGATTTCTCTTATTTCTGGAGCCTTTAGGCCTCCCGCGCCCTTGAGCTTTCTCGAAAGTCTCCGCGACATGCGCGACCGGGCCGGAGAACAACGACGGTTCGTCCTCGAACAGATCAGAAGGCGGTTCGGCCTCCTCCGGCTGGCTCTGCCGGGCCAGGTCATCCAGGGCAGTCTGGGCAACGGCGGCCTGGTCGCCGATCTTGGCGGATTTCTCCGGCTCCGGCTCCAGATCCGCGCGCCGGTGTGCCCCTGGAATAGTCTCATTCCGGTCTTCGTCAGCCATCGCTGATTTGATCCCCATTTGTTTATTCGTTTAGAACTCGGACGACTGAAATAGGCGTTTCCAACCGCAACCTAACCGAGAAAATTCAATGAAATCAGGAATATAAATCTACGGGTTAGAAGTTAGATGGTTAGATCTTCCTGCATGTATGCGCGCGCGTGTACGAAACACTTACCTTACCGGTCCAACCGGCTAACCACATTCCCTACCTCATTGTTTTGATTTATATTTTCAGGTTAGAAGCCATTCCAACCGCTTCTAACCAGTTCTAACCGTCACCGACCCAGGCGGACCAATTGGCGGCAAATCACAGCCTCACACGCTCCCCCTGTCATTAAGTGTTCGCGCCGCACTGCCTCCCCACACGGAAAGGCAGAAGGCCTGCGATCCGCAGGTCTTCGCCGCACTTAGCCTAACCGGCGCGGACCCCGCTTAGAGCCAACCGGGCGCGGGAAAAGACATTAAGTGCGGTGGCCAAATTCCAAGGGATTTGCTGGCCGGGAAAGAGGGCGCGGGTGCACGAGGTCAAAAATAAATTCTGTTTTTCAACGAATTAGAAAAACCACCTGAGCGCTCGTTAACTTGTCATTGATAACAACTTTAAATTGATATAGGGTAACTTTCCTTTACGTAATAAGGGGGATTTAGTTATGAAATACATCAAATTATCAAGTGCCGCGATCATATTTTCACTTCTATCTACAACAGCAGTGCTTGCCCAAGGCGCTGGTGTCTGCAATAGAGCAGCTGAGGAGATTGCTACAAAAGTAAACGAAGACGCAAATAGCTGGGTCGACTCGATTGATCCGTCGTTACCGCAAGATGAGAAAGACGCACTAACACTGCTTTTCAATCGAAACAGAGAGAGGGCTCTCGCTGCAGTTGAGACTCAAAAACAAGCTTGCACTGCGGAATTCAAGCCCCTTCAAGACATGATGGATTCAGTCGTTGCGGTTTACACTGGCGGCTTGTCCACAATCCTGGCCACAAGAATGACGCATGTGGACGTCTCCGAACTTCTCGCCGGATACCCACTAGGGGGACCAAACGCGCTCGTCCCCAAGTTCCGGGAAGACATCCTTAGGGGCGACAGCGGAACAATTGCAAACATTGCGAGAGATCCCTGGAAGTGCCTCACTTTTCAAAGGAAGTGCTAGAGGAGGCTAAAATGAGAGTAGTACATATCGCCTGCTTAGCAGGATTGCTGTGTTTATTTTCACCAAGTCTAGCCAGCGCTCAAGGTGCAGGTGTTTGCGATAGGCAAGCAAATCAAATCGGCATGGGGATTGCCCGAGACACTGCTTTTCGGATAGCCAACGTGCAAAGTTTGAACCTTCCACCAGACGAAATACATGCACTGATTCTTCTTCACCTGAGAGCACGGGATCGAGCATTTCGAGCAGTAGAGCAAATGAGGTTTCAATGCACGCAAAGATATGTCCCAATGCAGCAAATGGCGAATGTGGTCGTTTCAATTTACACTGCAGGGCTCTCTGAGTTTCTCCCACCTCAATTCACATATGTGGATGTCTCCGAAATCATGAATGGAAGGCCGTTAGGGGGACCGACAGCAGTCGTCCCAAAAGCCAGGGACGACGTTTTGGATAGTGTTGGCATTGGCGGAGATGCCAAGAAAATAATACAAGATCCAAAACAAATTCTTCCTTGGAATTGGTGAGCGCAGAAGGAAGCCTCCCTGAGGAGGCTCGGTACAACGAAGGACCAAAAAGCCCTGGTCAGTCAGGGCCTTTTGCCTCTACCAGCGTTGCGTTCCCTTCAAATTCCCACTTACGCTAACTTTGCGACGGAGCGCCCTCTGCGCGCCTACCTAGACGGATATCGGCTGAAGGACTGGCCCGAGCATTCAAAGCCGGGCCTGGCCGCCAAGCGGTGACCGGGCTGACGTCCTCGTTTCTGTCACGATTGCCTTTGCGAAGGAAAACTGCCGCCGCATTCAGGTGCATTGTCTGAAGTGCCAGCAAATGACCGTTATCGACTTTGACCGGTTTCGGGACAGCGAAACTATCCCCGACCTTCCTACACACCATCGCTTCAGGTGCAGCCGCTGCGGCGCGTCTCCTGTGTCGAAAAGCGGCCGGACTATCCGATACTCAGCGGGTCGTCCGAGTGGTATGGATTGACGAACCGAAAGGAACTGGACGAGCACCAAGCTACTTCCGAATGTAGCCCCGCTCCGTCAAGCAGCCATCAAACATCAGATTGGCAAGCGTCGAATGTTCGCAAGAAGTCCGGGACGTGGACCCAAGCGCGGCCTCGGCCGCCTTGCCGGATCGGTCGACTATTTGCGTCAATGATATCTCCACCCCGTACGTTTGTAACAATGTCAAACGAGAATCTCGATTGGAACAAATATCTGCCATTCGAAATTTCAGAGAGTTAGCGCCGACAACGCTCTTGCAGCGAATACGCTGTATGCAAAACGACAATGAAGAGTACTCATTCCGCTTTAGCAGTTTTTTTGCCGAAAATTGCAGATCCAGTCGAACCCGCCGTCTCCGCCAAAGCCTCCCAGAGAGAGTTCTCCAACTTAATTTTCTCAATATCAACCGTCGTCTGCCCCTTCTTCAAGATAAAATTTCTCTCCGTGCCCAATAGAGAAGAAATAGACCTAGAAATTCCATCTTGATCAACGGTGGCAAGACTTATTAATACAGCGATCTCTCTAGATTCTACATTTGTCAGCTCATTTTGCAGATACTTAATTTCACTTAGACTATTTCTATACAACCCCAGAAAGAAATATGCGAAAATCTCCACAACTACAACGAAAGAAAATTTCGAAACATGCAAAAATACATCTCTTGATGTTATCGTGTTTATCGTATCTGAATTAGGAGATTTCAATAAATCTCTAAGTTCAAATACAAAATAACCAAGAAAAAACATTCCTATAACAGCAATCATAATTCCAATAGTCAAATTTAAATTTCCTTGACGAGAAATTCTCCTCACTTCGCCCCCTAACCTTCTCTTGAATTCGTCAAATAAACTCGCCACGTAGTCTTTAATAGCGAAATCATTCTTTATCTCATATTCCTGCCAAAACATTTTTTTCAGTTGATCAAAAGAACCACTTACAACTTCATCTTTAGACTTATCAATAAAATAGTCCAAGTTCGAAACATCTATTTGATTTAATCTTGTGGAAATTCTCTCTATTTCATTACTCAAATAATACAAGCCATCTTTTCGCCTCTCGGATGGCATCTGGAAAAGAGGTCCGACCAGATCACCACGATTTAAGTATGATAAAATTAATCCAAACATTAATAATATTATACCAACGAAAGAAAAAAGAATAAATCCGGAGTAAATCCTCTTATAGTCGATATTTTCTAAGAGAATCTTTATTTCTAGAGGAATAAAATCGCCAAATATCGACAAAGAAATAAAAAGAGCGATAAATATACTAATTAATACTGCCAGATAATTCAGAGATCGTCGAAAAATATTCATTTCAATTCCTCAATGGATGGATTGGCTTCCAAGAAGCGAATATTACATAAAATCAAAGGTTGTAAATTACCAATCCGTTAGTCTCCCTTTCCAACCTTCCTGTCATACGCCCAGCAGGCAGTGTTTCGGGCTGCGCTGGATCTTCACGGTCTTGGCCTGGCCGCCGCGCAGCACCAGGTCCTCAGGGGCTTGTTTCAACGCAGTTGACCATCCGCCTTCATAAAAATCGCTTTCCTGGAACACCTTGTTCAAGGCCGGGTGTTTGCCGGTTGGAACAGCCAGGAACGGACCGACGCCCGCGCTTGCTGCCGGCAGCAGGCCGAGGCCGACCAGCGCCAGGCGTTCGCGCGCGCCGTTGATATCGAACAGCCCGCCGGTGCCCTTTTCGAATTCCAGTAGCACGCCGCCAACGGTCAGCCGCTCGCCGTTTCGATGCGCATCGAGCGGAGCGGCCAGAAGGTGCTCCAGGCACTCCTGCCACTTCTCGACCTGTTCGGTGAATTCGCTCGCCAGGGCAGCGCGCAGGTGATTGGCCAGGCGTTCCTGGTCACTCACTTCAAGGCCGATCTCTTCCAACGCATCCTGGCCAACCACCAATTCGGCTGCTGCCAGCAAGGTGCCGTAGGTATCCATGGCGCGGGCATCGCAGCCTGCCATGTGCAGTGTCGTTTTCCAGTCCGGCAGGATCCGCTGCCCGAATTCGGTCCACCCATCCATAATCTGGCGCAGGATCATCCGCCCATCTGTGTCGTGCACGACAGGTTCCTTGCCCTGTTTGCGCTCCAGCTTCTTCAGGTTCAGGATTGCCATGCGGGTCTTGTCCTGGACGCCCATGGGCGGGGGGATGATCGCCGAGAACATGAAGCAGTTGCGCGCCTGGAAGGTGGTTCCTTCATGGTTTGCCCCACCGCGCGACATGCGCCCGCCCGAGGACGCCAAGCGTGCCAGCTCGATGACGGCCATCGCCTTGGACGAGCCTTTCTTTGCCTCCAGCTCATCGACGGTCACTGCCAGGCTGTCCTGTTTCACATGCTGGTAGATGCCGGCCGCTGTGGTATCGACTAGGGCGAACAGCGATCTATTCAGGATTGCCTGGGTGATCTTGTGCAACGTCGATTTGCCGACACCTGCGCCGCCCGTCGTGAAGATCGCCGGGCGCCAGGCCAGCGCACCGCCCATATAGGCGCAGATCAGCCAGCCCAGGAACAGAACCGGATCCAGATACGGCCGCTCCCAGTTCCAGGTCCTCAGCGTCTGCAGGATCTCGACCGCCGGGCTTTCCTCTGCCGCCACCGGGCTTTCCCAGGGTCGGTCCACGTCCGGCGCGCGGGTGTAAAGATAACCGCCAAGCTCGCCCGGCTCGGCCGCCTGCAGCTCGCCCTTGTCGTCCACCATCCAGAGATATTCGCCGGAGTTCCAAACGTATCGGCCATTTTCTGCCAGCCAGCCGCCTCGACCGCGCACAGCCCGCTCCGGATCAAACAGGCCGCGCCGCTTGCCTTCGTTCACCAGGCAGATCATCGCCTTGTCGCGTTCGACACGATCAACGATATGCACGGTGATTTCGTTGCCGTCGTCGTCTTCCGTCTTGATTTTCTTGAAGGCGGGCCAGGCCCAGTAGAGGTAATTCACATAAGGGGCAAAGAGGCTCGCCAGCGTGCCGAGCGTGCATTTCTCGGCTTCCACCGCGTGCAGCTGCCCCGTGGCACTGACAATGAAGATCGTGTTGCCGTCGTGGCCCAGCACCTTCACCGGGCAGTCCGGAGGCATGTTGTCCCAGGGGGCGCCCATCCACTTGCCTGGGCGGATCCCGTTGCGTTCAACATTCGGATCGGGATCCGCGAAGCTCGCCCGTTCCTCTAGCCGCCGCTGCGCATCCTTGAAATGTGCCTGGATCGCGGCGATCCCCGTTTGCGTCTTCCGTGCCATTCCCAATTCCGAAGTCAAAAAAAGCCGGGCACGAAATACAAGGGCCCGGCAAGGAAGCTGCGGCGTTTGATGAAACCGCAGCCAGGGGACACCCCGGCCGACAGTCCGGGGCGAACGGGATCAGCGGCCTGTAAGTTTCCGGGCCACTTCTGTCAGGGCGAAGGGTTCATCCGCCAGCTCAAGCGTGGTTTCGTCCAGCGCCACCTTGCGCCGCCGGCGTTCCGGCGCCGGAGCTGCGGCCGCCTCTAGGGCCGACTGGTAGTGGTTGGCCTGCAACAGCACACTGCGGAAGGTTTCCACCAGGAACAGCGCCAGAAGCTTTTCGCCATCGAACGGATCGCGCACCAGCTCCAGGTGCTTCAGCATGGCGGCCGCCGGACAGGCCGGGCTCTTGCGCACCAGGAAGCTGACTGAGGCGCATTGTTGCAGGGTCAGGCACGGCGCGTCCTGGTCATCCGCCAGAGCACGGGCCGCCGAACGCTGCGCCCGAAAACCGGCCCATACGGAGAGGTCCTGGGTCAAGGGCTCGGGCGCTGCTTCACTCGCCTCGCCGCCCTCACCTTCCCCGGCTGCGGCCGTTTCTTGCCGCAGGTCTTGATCTTTCTGTTTTGCATCTTCCTTCCTCGCCACGTCAGTAACCCTTTCCGAGATCGGCAAAATCGCTGCCGACATGCGACAGCATCAGGTCCAGAGGCTTGCCGTGGGCC
Organism: Labrenzia sp. THAF191a; assembly: GCF_009363335.1. Classification (GTDB taxonomy): domain Bacteria; phylum Pseudomonadota; class Alphaproteobacteria; order Rhizobiales; family Stappiaceae; genus Roseibium; species Roseibium algicola. Next base: position 3,354,610 of record NZ_CP045333.1, on the reverse strand, counting down.
TCAAGCTTGGTGATCGCGTTGCGCAGCTGCGCTTCCGCCTGCGGATTGTTCCAGTCGTTTTCGCCGGCGATGATCACGCAGGAGACGAACGGGAAATTCACCGGCGCATCGCCGATGCCGTTGATGGACCCGCACGCCCAGACACGCGCCTGGGGGATGCCGCGCGCCAGGTGCAGGCAGGTTTCGCGGCCTTCGCCGAGGATCAGCGGGTGCGGTTCGGTCGAGTGCTCCGGCGGCTTGCCTTCCGGCCCGTGGGAAATCCGCATCACGGCGCCCTTGTTCGGGCATTTCATCAGCCGGCTGGAACGCGGCCGGCCCTTGCTGTCCAGCGGCAGCTGCGCCTTATGCGGCTTGAGCGGATCCAGGAAGGTCACATGGTGGTCGGCAAAGATACCGTTCCACCAGCGCATGGCGCTGACAATGGCCGGAAAGCGCGGCCCGTCCTTCACCTTGCGGAAAAAGCCTTTCGGGTCGCGTGTCCACTCGGCCAGCGTCCAGTATTCAACGTCGGGCAGATAGCGGAAGGTTGTTTTGTCCAGGGCGGTGATCCCGTCCAGATCGATCCCGCGTATCTCGATGTCGAACCGCCGGGCGTGGATCTCGGCCGGGCTGCCGGCCCCATAGAGCGCACCGGACAGGAACAGCTTTTCCGCGTCCTTGCGCTTTTTCGCTTCCTTGGCCTTGGCCTTGTCATCCTCCTGCGCCTGGCGCTGCACGGCGCGGCGCTGACTCTCCCGGCGTTCGTCCGCACTCATCCGCTGCAGGCCGACAAAATCCTTTGCCATCGCCATCGCCTGGCGGAAGTCACACCCGTGGATGTATTCGACCAGGCCCAGCACATCGCCCTTGTCGCCGGAGCGGTAGCACTTCCAGGAACCGACCGCCCCGGTGAAATAGACATGCATTTCCGCCGTCTGGCCGGGCTTGTCCTTCACCGGGTTGCTGCAGTTCCAGGTCCGGCCGTTGCGCCGGCCGTCCGGCACCAGCCAGCGGCAGACATCCTCCAGCCTGTCACACAGCAACTGCTTGACCAGCTCGACTTCGGCGCGATCGCTTCGGTCAGTCTTGAAATATTGACCAGTCATGCACTACTCCCAGTGGTTGAGAACGCGCACGAAACATCTACTAACGAGGGGGAAAGATGGAAAAAGATCGAGACTGGGTTGTGCCGGTGGCTGCCGCAGCTTTCGGAGCCATTTTCATGGGTATGATTTTCACTTTCCTCAGAGCAGAAGATTTGCTTCTGACCGAGCGCGGTATCGCCTTGGTTACATGGCTGACTTTTGGCGTAACCACCTGTGCACTCATTGCGGCCTTTGCCGGGGTGATCTACGCCATCCAACAGGCCCGCATCGCACAACAACAAGCACTTGAAGCCCAAAGAATGGGTCTCAAAAATGATGTTGGACTTCTTGTCGACTTTCTCAAGAGTTTCACTGCAGACTTCAATGCCACAAATAGCATTGCAAAAATGGTACTTAGCGAAACAACAGAACTTGCCGAATTGTCCTACAGGATCGCTAACACTGATGACTGGACAACACTTGGCAAAGTCAACCAACTTCCGAAAAACATCTCGAAAGCTTTTATCCAAGACCTGATTTCTTACTTGGAAGCACATCGGATAATCATCAAAAATGCAATACAATTTGTGGAAGTAGGAGAGGTCGATTTGGATGAGGCTCTGGATTACCAGGTAGTACTGAAGAGCAAACATCTTCGAATAGCAGAATGCTGCGTGAACACGCTCACGGAACTTTCGACGAAAGCTATGAAACTTGAGGACGACGCGAAGCATTGCCCCCCCCCTCCTCCGCCAGCGTCTGCAGGCGTTGCTTGATCTTGAAATTCAGCGTGTCGGCCTTGATCCGCGCCACGTCCAGGTCATTGGTGTTGTCGTGGATCGCCTCGGCCAGAACGTCCGCCAGAACGTAGATCACCACCTTGTTGGGCAGGTTCGCGGTCAGAAGATTGAAGGCAGCATAGACCACCGTTTCCTGTTTGTCGGTCACTGTGATCATGTCTCCACCCCACGCATGAAAATGAGGATCCTGTCGGCGCTGCGCAGGGCCAGCTGTTTGTGCACTATGTTGACGACGTTGGCGCTAACCTTCCTTGCGTCTCGATAGTAGCGCCATACCTCTCGGCCATGACATGCAGAGTGTTGGCGACCTGGTACACGTTGACGAGCGCAAAACCCGCCAATGGTTGTCGATCCAGCTTGATTTCGAGAATGCCTATGGACTACCTCCATGGGTTGAAGACTTTGGATCAGTGCATGCGTTTGGGGGATAGAATGAAAGAAGATCGAAGCTGGGTCGCACCGCTGATCTTTTGCACATTCGGCGGTGTCGTTATTGCCGCGATATTCTTGTTTTTGCGGCAGCAGGAACTGATGCTGACTGAGCGCGGCACAGCTATGGCAGCATGGCTCACGCTCGTCGTAACAGCACTTGCCTTCATCGCAGCCTTGAGCGCGTTTTTTGTTGCCATGAAGCAGATGCGCGACGGACAAGCTCAGAAAAATATTTCGATAGTGAATGAGATTAAAGATCGCCTTGAAAGACTTGAAATCGCGAGAGAAACAATACTGAAAACCAGATACATTGGATCTACGATAAAAAATGTAATAGATGGAAAAATAGATACAAAAAATATCACAGAAAAACTTAAAGACTACTCTAAAACAACTCATCTCAATGCGGTTAATATATACACAAAAGACTATTACGGCGATTTGGAAATGGAAAAAAATAATATAAGACACAGAATCATTATTCAAAATACATCGAATAATTTCCACTTTATTGCAGATACAATTGAGAGAACTGGAAAACTTCCGAGTAATCTTAGAAACGTATTCGATATTTCGTTCGAACAATTCAAAGATATCGAGAAGGAATTCAGTCTCGGAATTGAGAAACGAGAAAAAGACCTTCGAACAGAACTCAGGGAGCGGGTCGGTTTTATCTGACCAAACAATCGCCCCTAAAGCCTTCCCATGCTTGTTTCGGCCAGCTTCAAAAAGATAGTCCTGGACGTCATCGCGCAGGTTTTCGATTGCGTTCGCAGCAAGCGAAACGGTGGTAGGCGTCACGCCAGCGGCATAGACCACCGTTTCCTGTGCGTCGGTCAGTGCGATCACGTCCCTACCCCAAGCATGAACATGAGGATCCTTTGGGCGCTGCCGAGAGCCAGCTGTTTGTGCTTTGTGCCCACAGACGTTCGTGTTGGCCGCCTGACGCACGTTGGCAGGCGTTAGGTCTTCCAGCACTTGTCGTTCTTGCTTGATTTCCGGCCTATCCATGGAATACCTCCATGGGTTGAAGATTGGGGATCAGGGCAAGCGTTTGGGGGATGGAATGGCAGAGGAAAAGAGCTGGATCGCGCCGGCGGCGTTTTGCACGTTTGGTGGCATTTTCCTTGTGGCGACTTTTTCGTTCTTGAAGTTGGAAGGCTTGCTGTTCACAGAACGTGGGGCGGCATTGGTGGCGTGGCTGACGCTTATCACCACTATGCTCGCCTTTACTTCGGCGTTGTCTGCACTGTTCATAGCTTTGCGTCAGATGAGAGACGGACAAACACAAGCCGAAATAGCGATGATAGAGAATTTTCACAAAAGACTTGATCGCATCACAAAATACAAAAATTCTGCATTCTACTTCCAACAACGAAGAAACGATTACCTTCCAAAAAAAATAAATGAGGCCACATACGGAGAAATAATAAGAATACCCGAAAATTATTCGAAATTTCTCGACGAAGTAGAAGACATTTTTTTCGAAGATCATTTCGGAGATATTTTCGAAGAACGAATGACGATTTACCCAATTGCACAGGGAATACAGAAGATATTTGCACTCTTTGATGCAATGAAGATACATAAGACGGGAAATCCGGAACTTTTCAAGAATTGCATAAAAGAAGTATTTGATCAATACGATAGTATTCTTGATAGTATTTTTTATGTACAGTCTCACGCAGTAAAGCGAGAAGCTAAAATACGAGGAAAGCTTAGCGAAATTAAGCATAGACATATGGCTTAGCGACAGCATTCCTAAAGCCCTCCTATGGCTGTTTCGACCAGTTGAAAAAGGGGATCGTCGTCGGGCTCGCAGGCGTCTTCGACCCGGCCCATGGCCAGGGAAACGGCGGCATTGGTCAGGCCGGCGGCGGCCGCCAGCTGCGCCTGGGGAATGCCGCAATAGGCATGGGCCACGTAAAGCGCCCGGCCGCGCAGATCGGCGGCCCGCTTCCACACGGGATCGAAGGTCGCCCGGCGGCCCGGGTCCGAGGCCAGAACCTCGGCCACCGGCACGCCCTCGGCCTGGCAGACCAAGCCCAGGCACAGCCGATAGACCAGCAAGGGAAATTTGGGAGGTTCGCCCTTTTCAAACCGGGCAAGGGCGGTCTTGAGCTTGGCGACAGTGTCGCGGCGCGGGTCATATTCCCGCTTTATGATCCTGTAGTAATGGCTCTGATTGACACCAGCGAGCGCGGCAAGTTTGTTTGCGGAAAGCCCGAGATGCCGCCGCCGCCGTTCGATTTGCCAGACCTCATCCGTCATTCGGCTTCGCCCCCGCTTGTGCGGCCTGGGAAGCCTCGGCAATGTGCTTTTTCATCAGGTGCAGGGTTGCCGGCAAAGCGCCCTGCCCCACGGTCACGGAAAAGACCCGTGTCTCCTCGCAGTAGCGCACCCGGCGGAAGGTCACCCCCTTCCAACCGTAATAACCGGCCTGGCCGTTCACATCGTCGAGCACGGATTTATAGAACTTGGCCGGCTCGCCCTCTTGCGGCAGCAGATCCGACACGGTGACCTCGGTTGCGAAGTCAGACAGAGGAGCAAGGGCGGCACTCATGCAGCGCTCTCCTGAAGTTCCTCATATGCCTTCAGGAGCCTGTCTGCAGATATGTCCACCGCTTCCTTAATCAGAAGGAGGTTTCGTGCAGACGGGAATTTCCAGCCATAGATCCACGACTTGTACGGGCTCAGTTTGCACCCGATCCTGTCGCACATCTCCTGCATCGTGAGATTGTTATTCTTGCGGTATTCTTCGAGTGGATGCATGCAAGCTGGCCTCCGTGGAGTGATTTGCGGCTTGCATTTTGTTACCTATGGTGACAGTTTATCAACTGCGAATGTCACCATTAGTAACGTTTTCAACAGGCGAGAGTTTGTATGCTGTGTCTCGCAATGACCGATTACCCTCACAAAAACGCGCGCCATCCCGTCTACATTTTCGAGTGGCGGAAACAGCGCGGCTTCACCGCAGAGAAGCTTGCGGTAGAGGCGGGCATGACCCGCACCTTGCTCTCCCAACTGGAGACAGGGACGAAGCGTGTGAACATCGATCACTTGATTGCCCTGGCGAAGGTATTGGATTGCCACCCGA